>PXRA01000061.1:22617-65046 GCA_003021725.1 Halobacteriales archaeon QH_8_64_26 | reverse complement strand
ACCACCCGGCCGGAGCTCATGGCCGCCTGCGTGGCGATCGCGGTCCATCCCGAGGACGACCGGTACGACGGGCAGGCGGGCGAGAGCGTTACAGTCCCGCTGTTCGGCCAGGAAGTCGATGTTCTCGCCGATAGCGAGGTCGATCCCGACTTCGGGACCGGCGCGGTGATGATCTGTACGTTCGGGGATAAACAGGACGTGAGCTGGTGGCAGGAGTACGACCTCCCGCTCCGACAGGTCTTCACCGAGGACGGCCGTCTCACCGACGACGTAGATGAGTTCGGCGGACTGGAGATCGGCGAGGCCAAAGAGCGGATCGCCACCGAACTCCAGAAGTCGGGCCACCTCGACGACGAGGAGCCGATCGAACAGTCCGTCGGGGCCTGTTGGCGGTGTGATACGCCCATCGAGATCCTCAGCAAGGAACAGTGGTTCGTCCGGGTCGACACCGAGGAGATCGTAGAGAAGGCCCAGCAAGTCGAGTGGATCCCCGCACACGCCTACAGCCGCCTGGAGGACTGGGCCGACGGCATGGAGTGGGACTGGGTAATCAGCCGCCAGCGCGTGTTCGCGACGCCGATCCCCGCCTGGTTCTGTCGGGGCTGTGGGTACGTCCACGTCGCCGATGCCCAGGACCTGCCCGTCGAACCGACCGACGAGGACCCGATGATCGATTCGTGTCCGGACTGTGGCGCGAGCGACTGGGAGGGCGAGACCGACGTCATGGACACTTGGATGGATTCCTCGATCTCGCCGCTATACGTCTCGGGGTGGCCCGAGGACTCCTTCGAGCCGGTCTCGCTGCGCCCGCAGGGTCACGACATCATCCGGACGTGGGCCTTCTACACCCTGCTGCGGACCGCCGCATTGGAGGACTCGGTTCCCTGGGAAGAGGCACTGATTCACGGGATGGTCTTCGGCGAGGACGGCAACAAGATGTCGAAATCCCGTGATAATTTCGTCCAACCCGAAGAGGTAGTCGAGGAACACTCCGCGGATGCCTTTCGACAGGCGATCGCGCTGGGGGGCCAGCCCGGCAGCGACATCCAGTTCCAGCCAAAGGAAGTGACGAGCGCCGCCCGTTTCCTGACGAAGACCTGGAACATCACGCGCTTCGCGGCCGATCACCTGGAACGCGATCTCGCGGTCGAGGACCCGGCCTACCGGGACGCCGATCGCTGGATCCTTTCCAGGTGTTCGCAAGTCGCGAGCGAGGTCGCTCGGGACATGGACGACTACCGGTTCGACCGGGCGCTCAGGGAAGTCCGGGAGTTCGTCTGGCACGACCTGGCCGACGACTACGTCGAGTTGATCAAAGGCCGACTCTACGAGGGCCGGCCCGGCGAGCGGGACGCCGCCCGCCACGCGCTGGCGACCGTCCTCGAGGCGTCGTTGACGATGCTCGCGCCCTTTGCGCCGTTCCTGACCGAGGAAGCCTACAGTTACCTGCTGGGGACGGAGGGCAGCGTCCACGCCACTGCTTGGCCCGCGCTCGACGCCCACGACGAGGACGCACAACGGCGCGGGGCGCTGATCGCGGCCGTCGCGAGCGAGGTCCGGGCCTGGAAATCAGAGACCGGTCGCGCGCTCAACGCCGACCTCGAACGCATCGAGATCTACCCCGAGGAGGCCGATCACCTCGATACCTACGATCTGAGCGAGACCGTCGGCGCGCCGATCTACGTCGAGGCCGGCCGGCCGAACGTCGAACTCGCTCCCGTGAGCGTCGAGCCCGACCACAGCGTGATCGGTCCCGAGTTCCGGGACCAAGCGGGTGAAGTCGTCAGCGCGCTCGAAGCGAGCGACCCCGCGGACCTCAAGCGCCAGATCGAACGGGAAGGTGAGATCGAACTCGACGCGAACGGCGAGGTCGTCGTCCTCGACAGCGAAGCGATCGACGTGGAAGAAGAACTCCGCGCGGGCGGCGAGGAGGTCGCCGTCTTGGAGACCGATAGCGCGACGGTATTGGTCTTCCCGTAGCAGCTTTTGCGCTGCGCTCGCTTTTTCGTGGTTCAGAAGAGCGAAGCTCTTCTGTCATCACGAAACGGCGAAGCCGTTTCGAACGACTCCACTCAGTCGCTCGCCCGGCGAAACCTGCACCATTACCGGAAGCCTCCGGCTTTCGATTAGCCCACGAGAGTAAAGCTCTCGTGAACAAAATCGCCGTACTCCCTCCGGCGCTCATTGCGTTCACGCCTGGTCCGTACGCGCCACCGCTCGTTCGCCCCTGGTTCACTCGTGGATGCAGGTCTCGACACGCGAGAGGATCGACTCTCGTCTCCGTTCGGACGGCATCGAGAAACATAGTCTTAGTAGCTGTCGCTCGAATGCGGGGTATGTCCGTCGCACATCAACTGGTCGATGTACTCGTCTCGGGGCTGATCGCCGGCCTTTCGTCGTTCGTGATCGGGGCGCTTGCACCACAGCTCGGCGTTACCATCGGCGTGATCCTCGCCAGTATGTATTATTTCTCCCGCAATCCGTGGGGCTCACAGCGCGGCGAGGAGTACAATGAGGCGATCGATGACCTCTACGACCGTTATCTGCCGTTCTGACCTCTCATCGGTCCCTGAAGTTCTCCGAACCGCCGGCTTTCTCGCGCACCCGTAGCTACGATCCGAGAACCCCAACTGTAGCCCCGAGGACGAGAAGTCGGATGGCCTCCCTGCTGTCGCGGTAGAGAGTGCAGTACCGAGGCCCGTGGCCGGTCCCGATCGCTGCTGAAGATGTATCGTAGCTTTCCTCGCGGGCGCTTCGATCCTAACCGGCGAGCGACGGAACCTCCGACCGCTCAGCAACGCCTAACGGCACGCGCTTCCACCTCGAACCGCGCGCCCGAGCGAACGCCGATCCCAACCGGGTGGGAAGAACGGTTCGAGATCTCCTAGTCTTCGGGCTATCTTACGGCTCCACGTCGTAATTCGAGTAAGTAATAAATCGTTCGTTCGAATCCAGGAAAACCAATTGAATCACGCTCGAAGTCTGATCGGCCGTTCGTGCAGCTTGTAACCGACGAAAAAGTACTGGCCGTATCGCGGTCTCGATCGTGGGGCCGGCACACGTCACCTCGTGGGTCCCGATAGCACACCCGACGCCTGTGCCGGGTTAGTCTCACCTTACCGAGTTTCGTTTCGATCGCTGGGGCTGTAACAGTACGGAACACCCGGTAACGACGCACCTGATTTATTAACCCCAAGTTCAGTGGCGCTAAACGTCAATGCCGCAGAAACGCGACCCCAGCAGCGAGACAGACGCACATAACGAATCGTTAGAAACCGACGACCGATCGCGCCTCGCGGGCGCGGTACCGATCGGCCGGCGTGGGTGTCTCCGGCTGGCCGGCGCGACCCTCGCCGGGGCAGCGGCGATCGGCGCGACGGGGACGGCCGCGGCGAAGGAACTGGTCAACGCGAGCGAGGTAAGCGGTAGTACCTACGAGGTACCCGAAGGCGAGCAAGTGCGGATCCTCGTCGGAGAGAACGAGTACGGCGAGTACGGCGACCTGGAGAACGCGCTTATCAAAGCCGAGGGCGCGAACGTCCAGATCAAGAGTTTCGGCAATGACTGGACGATCCGGAACGTCGGTATCGAGGGGCCGACCGACGGCGACCAACCCGACATCGACTTGGATACCGACGGGGGCTCCGGGCTCGTCGAGAACGTCTACTTGGGCGACGGCGATGCGAACGACAGCGGCGGCATCTTCGTCAAGAAAGAACACAGCGGGACGATCACCGTTCGGGACTGCTACGTCGCCGAGTACCTGGACAACGGCATCTACGCGAGTGCGCCCGGCCAGTCGGACGGTGGCGGCGGTACGACGGGCATCGAGAACTGTTATGGGGAGAACAACGGCGTCGCACACTTCCGCGTCGGCGGCGAGGGCTCTTACGTCCGCGATTCGGTGGCCGTTACGAACGACGCTCCTGGTGGTTACGTCTCACGGGGCGTCTGGGCGCGCCGCGACGACATCGAAGTGGAGAACACGGATATAAAACTGACCGGCGACGACGCGACGTCGGCGATCTGGGCGACCGGCGGCGCGAGCGTCGATTACCGCAACTCCGATTACGAGACGACCTATCCCTACGGTGACTTCGACGGTGACGTCGACACGACCGACATCGGCAGCGACCCCGATACGAGCCCGCCCTCCGGTGTGCCGACGAGCGCCGAGGAAGCAGCGGGCGGATCGGCATCGAGTGACTCCTCGGACGACGAAGACGAATCGAGCGAGACGGACGAGGAGACCGACGATGAGGAGGAATCGGACGAGACGAACGAGGAAACCGACGACGCCGAGGAGTCGGCCGACGACGAGCAAGCCCGCGGTAGCGAGGGCGAAGCATCCGACGAGGCGAACGAGGAGACCGACGACGACGCCGAGGACTCGGACCTGCCGAACGACGTTACGCTCCGCAGTGAGACCGGCGACGACGTTCGGTACGTGTTCTCCGTCGAGGGAGACCTCGAAGCCGAGCCCTCGGGCGATGAAGTCTCGGGAAGTACCGCACGAGGTGTCCTCCTCAGTGAGAGTTCCGAGGACGCATACGAGTTCGCCGGTGAGTTCACCGAGTTCCGTTACAGCGGCCCGATCGTGATCGATGTCAATGGCGAGACCGTCTACCGCGCCAGCGACGACTAAGCCGAGCGATTCCGGCGGGAAACAACCCCGACGGTAGGGCCGGCAGGCGATCGCAGTTGGAAAGGGTTAAGTCCCGAAGCGAACAAGGAAAGAGTACGCCATGCCCGGGTGGTGTAGTGGCCCATCATATCACCCTGTCACGGTGATGACGCGGGTTCAAATCCCGCCTCGGGCGCTTTTCGCAACTCTCGAAGTATAGGTGGTGGACCTTCCGTATCGCTCAACGGGCCGAGGGCGGAACGGTATCGATTTCGGAGCCCACCTGTGGTGTTCAAAAGTCTTAAACCTACGGGCTATATACAAACACTGTAGCATCTCGTGAGACACCTTTCTCTCCCCCCGGAGGAGCCATGGTAGACGTAAGCCAACACAACCTCGTCCCCGAGCATTCGGTTCTCGACAACGGTGGCGTCGAAGCCGTACTCGAGGACTACGGCGTCGATCGTACCGACTTACCGAAGATTACCCGCCGGGATCCCGCCTTACCCGACGAGGCCGAGGTGGGCGACGTCATCGAGATCAGGCGGGACTCCCGAACCGCCGACAATGCCCTGGTCTACCGGCTGGTGGTCGACTCGTGAACCGAGCCGACCGTCGGGACATCTCCCGGCAGTACTTCTCGAAGGAACGCCTCGCCGAGCACCACTTCCGCTCTTTTAATGCCTTCCTCAATCACGGCATGCAGGAGGTCGTCACCGAAAAGGAGACCATCGACACCGACATCGGCGACAAGGAAGGTCAAGAGCCCGTCTGGGTCGAACTCGGCGACGTGCGGGTCGTCACTCCCCGCGTCCGGGAAGCCGACGGCTCCGAGGAGCTGTTGTACCCCCAGGAAGCCCGCTTGCGGAACATCACGTATTCCGCGCCGGTGTTCATGGAGATGAGCATCGTGCGCGGTGGCGAGGAGGAAGAGGAACACGTCGTCGATACCACCGAGACGAAGGTCGGCCGGATGCCGGTCATGGTCGGCTCGGATAAGTGTAACATCGCGGGCTTCAGTGACGAGGAACTCGTCGAGATCGGCGAGGACCCCGCCGACCCGGGAGGGTATTTCGTAGTCAACGGCTCGGAGCGCGTGTTGATGACCAGCGAGGACCTCGCGCCGAACAAGATCCTCGCGGAGTACGACAGCCGCTATGGCGACGAGATCCAGGTCGCGAAGACCTTCAGCCAGCGCCGCGGGTATCGGGCCTTGGTCCTCTGTGAGCGCAACCGCGAGGGCCTGCTCGAAGTATCCTTCCCATCGGTGTCGGGCTCGATCAACTTCGTAACGATCGTGCGCGCGCTCGGGCTCGAGTCCGACGAGGAGATCGTCCACCGGGTCTCGGACGATCCGGAGGTCGTGAAGTTCATGCTGGAGAACTTGGAGGCCGCCGACGTCCAGAGCAAGGCCGAGGCGATCCAGACGCTCGGCGAGCGGGTCGCGAGCGGCCAGGGCAGACAGTACCAGCTCAAGCGCGCGAACTACGTCATCGATCGGTATCTCCTCCCCCATCTCCACGAGGAGGGCGTCGACGACGAGGACGTCCGGATCAACAAAGCGTATTACCTCTGTCGGATGGCCGAGGCCTGCTTCGAACTCGCGTTGGGTCGTCGCCAACCAAACGACAAGGATCACTACGCCAACAAGCGCCTGAAGGTCTCCGGGGACCTGATGAAAGACCTCTTCCGAACGGCGCTGAACAAGCTGGCTCGGGACGTCAAGTACCAGCTCGAACGCGCGAACATGCGCAACCGGCGGCTGTCGGTGAATACGGTCGTCAGGTCGGACGTACTGACCGAACGCTTGGAGCATCCGATCGCCACCGGGAACTGGGTCGGGGGTCGTTCAGGGGTCTCCCAGCTCGTCGATCGGACGGACTTCATGGGCGTGCTCTCCCACCTGCGCCGGCTTCGCTCGCCGCTTTCCCGCTCACAGCCACACTTCGAGGCCCGGGATCTCCATGCTACCCAGTGGGGCCGGATCTGTCCCTCCGAGACCCCGGAGGGACCGAACTGTGGGCTGGTCAAGAACTTCGCCCAAGCGATGGAACTCTCCCAGAACGTCGGGGACGAACGCGAGCTCAAACGCGAGCTGTCCTCAATGGGCGTCGAGGGGATCGCCGACATCGAGAGCGCCGTCAACCCGCCGGCCGATGACTGAGCGTCGAGTGCCTCGAACGCGTCGTCGAGGACTACCCGATCGACCCGGCCGACCGAGGGACGCCGCTCGCGCGCCCGCCCGAACCCGAGTGGCCGTACCGCAACGGACGAACGATCACCGCGGAAGGAAAGAACGTTAACACATGAGTCAGGGACGCGAAGCGAAAGTCTACGTCAACGGTAGTCTGATCGGCACACACCCGAGCCCGACCGAACTCGCGGACCAGGTACGGGAAGCCCGGCGGCGCGGGGACGTCTCGCCGTCGGTAAACGTCTCGGTCAAGGAGCGCACCGAGGAGGTGATCGTCAACGCCGACGCCGGTCGGGCCCGCCGCCCGCTGTTGATCGTCGAAGAAGGCGAGGTACTCCTGTCCGACGAGGACGCCGAAGCCGTCGCGAACGGCGAAATGGACTTTTCGGATCTCGTCGATCGGGGCTACGTCGAGTTCATCGACGCCGAGGAGGAGGAAGACATCTTAGTCGCGGCCGACGAGACCGAAGTCACGGACGATCACACTCACTTGGAGATCGACTCCCAGCTCATCTTCGGGATCGGCGCGGGGATGATCCCCTATCCCGAGCACAACGCCTCCCCCCGGATTACGATGGGTGCGGGGATGATCAAACAGTCCCTTGGACTGCCCTCGGCGAACTACCGCATCCGGCCCGATACGCGCCAGCATCTACTGCACTACCCGCAGCTCTCGATGGTCAAGACCCAGACCACCGAACAGATCGGCTACGACGACCGTCCCGCCGCCCAGAATTTCGTCGTCGCCGTGATGAGCTACGAGGGGTTCAACATCGAGGACGCCCTGGTCATGAACGAGGGATCAGTTGACCGCGCGCTCGCCCGATCGCACTTCTTCCGGACCTACGAGGGCGAGGAACGCCGGTATCCCGGCGGCCAGGAGGATCGTTTCGAGATCCCCGACGACGAGACCCGCAATGCTCGCGGCGAGGAGGCCTACACCCACCTCGACGAGGACGGCCTCGTCAACCCCGAGACGGTCGTCGGCGAAAACGACGTGCTGCTCGGGAAGACCTCGCCCCCACGGTTCCTCGAAGAACCCGATGACATGGGCGGCCTTAGCCCCCAAAAGCGCCGGGAGACGAGCGTAACGATGCGCTCGGGCGAGTCGGGTGTTGTCGATACGATCACGCTGATGGAAGGCGAGGACGGCTCGAAACTGTCTAAGGTCTCGGTTCGGGACGAGCGCATCCCCGAACTCGGCGATAAGTTCGCCTCCCGGCACGGCCAGAAAGGCGTCATCGGCCACATCGCACCCCAGGAGGACATGCCCTTCACCGAGGGGGGCGTCGTGCCCGACCTCGTGATCAACCCCCACGCGCTGCCCTCGCGAATGACCGTCGGCCACGTTTTGGAGATGCTCGGCGGGAAGGTGGGCTCGCTGCGCGGGAGCCGAGTGGATGGCACTGCCTTCTCCGGGGAGAACGAAGAGGAACTTCGGGAGGACTTGGAGGACCACGGCTTCGATTCCTCGGGCAAGGAGACGATGTACTCGGGGATCTCCGGCGAGAAGATCGACGCGGACATCTTCGTCGGAACGATCTTCTATCAGAAGCTCTATCACATCGTCTCGAACAAGATCCACGCCCGCTCGCGTGGCCCGGTGCAGGTCCTTACCCGCCAGCCGACCGAGGGCCGCGCCCGGGAGGGCGGCCTCCGGGTCGGCGAGATGGAACGAGATGTATTGATCGGGCACGGCGCAGCACTCACGCTCAAAGAACGCCTGCTCGACGAGTCCGATCGCGTGAACGTCCACGTGAGTGCCGATAGCGGGATGGTCGCGACCGAGGACATCGACCAACGCCGGGTGTACGACCCGGTATCGGGCGAGGAGAGCGATATTCACGAAGTCGAGATGAGTTATGCGTTCAAGCTCCTGCTCGACGAGATGATGGCTCTGGGCATCAAGCCTCGCCTGGATCTGGAGGACGCGGTCTAACCCCTGTCGGTTTCGAGAACACACTACCCCCTACCACACTACCCACACATCATGTCAGATCAAACGCCGAAAGAGATCGGTTCCGTCAGTTTCGGGCTGATGGACCCGGAGACGTACCGCGAGATCAGCGCGACGAAGATCATCACCGCCGACACCTACGACGACGACGGCTACCCTATCGATATGGGGTTGATGGACCCTCGCCTCGGGGTCATCGACCCTGGATTGGAGTGTCGGACCTGCGGGAAACACTCGGGGTCGTGTAACGGTCACTTCGGACACATCGAACTCGCTGCGCCGGTGATCCATGTCGGCTTCGCGAAGCTGATGCGTCGTCTCCTCAGGGGCACCTGTCGGGAGTGTTCGCGACTGCTTCTCACCGAGGAGGGCATGGACGAACTCAGAAGCCGGCTCGTCCGCACCCAGCAACTCGGCGAGGACCCCCAGGACGTACTCAAAGCAGCGATCCGCCAGGCCCGAAAGACCGACCGCTGTCCCTACTGTGCAAGCGAGCAGTACGAAGTCAAACACGAGAAGCCGACCACCTACTACGAGGTTCAGGACGTCTTGGTCGGCGATTACCCCGAGAAGATGGCCGCGGCCATGCAACCCGGCGGGAGCGGAGACGAGGAAAGCGGGGACACTGGGGCTACCTCGCCCCAGGAACTCGCCGAGGAAACCGGGATCGATCTCTCGCGGATCAACGAGATCCTTTCGGGTGAGTTCCGCCCGCGACCGGAGGACAGACAGTCGATCGAGGAGGCCTTGGACGTCGATCTGACCGAGGAGGACATGAACAAGCTCATGCCCTCCGACATCCGCGATTGGTTCGAGGACGTCCCCAACGAGGACCTCGAAGTACTCGGTATCGACGCCGAGAGCTCCCGACCGGAGTGGATGGTCCTTACTGTTCTACCCGTCCCACCGGTGACCGCACGGCCCTCGATCACGCTCGATAACGGGCAGCGCTCCGAGGACGACCTGACACACAAGTTAGTCGATATCATCCGCATCAACCAGCGCTTCATGGAAAACCGTGAGGCCGGCGCGCCCCAACTGATCATCGAGGACCTCTGGGAGCTGTTGCAGTACCATGTCACGACGTTCATGGACAACGAGATCTCGGGGACACCACCGGCCCGCCACCGCTCCGGTCGGCCGCTCAAGACCCTCTCCCAGCGCCTCAAGGGCAAGGAAGGTCGCTTCCGAGGAAGCCTGTCGGGCAAGCGGGTGAACTTCTCGGCCCGGACAGTCATCTCGCCGGACCCCACCCTTTCGCTCAACGAGGTCGGCGTTCCAGAACGGGTCGCGAGCGAGATGACCCAGACGATGAACGTCAACCTACAGAACTTAGAGGACGCTCGCCGGTACGTCTCGAACGGGCCGGTAGGCCACCCCGGGGCGAACTACGTCCAGCGGCCCGACGGCCGTCGGCTGAAGGTGACCGAGAAGAACTGTGAGGAGTTAGCCGAGAAGGTGCAGGCCGGCTGGGAGGTCAATCGCCACCTCGTCGACGGCGACATCGTGATCTTCAATCGCCAGCCATCGCTCCACCGAATGAGTATCATGGCCCACGAGGTAGTCGTGATGCCCTATCACACCTTCCGGCTCAACACGACCGTCTGTCCGCCCTATAACGCCGACTTCGACGGCGACGAGATGAACATGCACGCACTTCAAAACGAGGAGGCCCGCGCGGAGGCACGGGTCCTAATGCGCGTGCAAGAACAGATCCTCAGCCCCCGCTTCGGTGAAAATATCATCGGGGCGATCCAGGACCACATTTCGGGAACCTATCTACTCACCCATCGGAACCCGCAGTTCAACAAGACCCAGGCGCTCGACCTGTTGCGGGCCACCCAGGTCGACGAACTACCCGCCGCCGACGGCGAGAACGACACCGGTGAGGCCTACTGGAGCGGTCGGACGCTCTTCTCGGAACTCCTGCCCGAGGACCTCGACTTGGAGTTCACGTCCTCGGCGGGCGACGAGGTGATAATCGAAGACGGCCAGTTGATCGAGGGCACCATCGACGAGGACGCCGTCGGGGCCTTCGGCGGCGAGGTCGTCGATCGGGTCATCAAGACCGACGGCAGCACGCGCGCCCGCGTACTGATCAACGAGGTCGCCGCGCTCGCGATGCGGGCGATCATGCACTTCGGGTTCAGCCTCGGCATCGACGACGAGTCGATCCCCGGAGCGGCCGAAGAACAGATCGACGAGGCGATCGACAACGCCTACGATCGGGTCGAGGAGCTCATCACGACCTACGAGGCCGACGAGTTAGAGAGTCTGCCCGGCAGAACCGTCGATGAGACCTTAGAGATGAAGATCATGCAGACGCTCGGCAAGGCTCGGGACTCCGCTGGTGACATCGCGGAGGATCACTTCGCCGACGACAACCCTGCAGTGATCATGGCCGAGTCCGGGGCCCGTGGCTCGCTGCTCAATCTCACCCAGATGGCCGCCTGTGTCGGCCAGCAGGCGGTGCGGGGCGAGCGGATCAATCGCGGCTACGAGGACCGGACGCTCAGCCACTACGAACCGAACGACCTCTCCGCGGAGGCCCATGGCTTCGTCGAGCACTCCTACCGCGGGGGTCTCGATCCCCAGGAGTTCTTCTTCCACGCGATGGGTGGCCGCGAGGGATTGGTCGATACCGCGGTGCGAACCTCGAAGTCGGGGTATCTCCAGCGCCGCCTGATCAACGCGCTCTCGGAACTCGAGACCCAGTACGACGGCACCGTCCGGGATACGCGCGATACGGTCGTCCAATTCGAGTTCGGCGAGGATGGCACCTCGCCGGTACAGGTTTCTTCCGGCGAGGAGAACGCGATCGACGTCGACGCGATCGCCGACCGCGTGGTCGAAGCCGAATTCGACGCCGAGGGGAGCGAGGCCGTCGCCGCGGCCGCTCGGCCGACGAACCTCTCGGAGCGCGCCGACGACCGGAGTGCGGGGCTCGACTTGCCGCCGGCCGCCGAGGCCGCGACGGGAGGGGTGAACGACGATGACTGAGATCACGACCGAAATAGAGGATAGCGTCGAGGATACCCGGCTGCCCCGCCGGCTCAAAGAGGAGGTCTACGGGACGATCGAGGATCGGGAGGTCACCCCCAAGGAGGCAAGCGAGATCGCAGCCGCTGTCGAGAGCCGGTATCTCGATACCCGGATCGATCCGCTCGATCCCGTCGGGACCGTCAGTGCCCAGTCGATCGGTGAACCCGGAACTCAGATGACGATGAACACCTTTCATTACGCGGGTGTCGCGGAGATCGACGTCACACAGGGTCTCCCCCGGCTCATCGAACTCGTCGACGCCCGGAAGACTCCCGATACGCCGATGATGACGGTCCATCTCGAAGACGAGTACGCCGAGGACCGCGAGAAGGCCCACGAGGTGGTCTGGTCGATCGAGGCCACCAAGATCCTCGCGCTCGGCGACATCTCAACGAACGTCGCGGACATGCTCGTGCGCGTCGATCTGAACGAGGGTACTCTCGCCGAGCGGTGGCCGACCGCCGAGGACACCGAGGAGGTCGCCATCGAGATCGCCGATATCATCGAGGATTCCTTGGGTGTCTCGACCGCTCGGGACGGCATGGCCATCGAGTTCGGCCCCGAGGAACCCAGTTACCGGGACCTCTTCCGGCTGGTCGAGGAACTGCGCGACGTAACGTTCAAAGGCATCGAGGACGTAAACCGGGTGGTTATCCGGAAAGAACAGCTCGCCCCCGGGCGCGAGGAGTTCGTCCTCTACACTGAGGGGTCGGCCTTCGGCGACGCCTTGGAGATCGAAGGGGTCGATGCCTCCCGGACCACCTGTAACAACATCCACGAGATCTATCGCGTTCTGGGTGTCGAGGCCGCCCGCGAGACGATCATCGAGGAGACGATGAACACCCTCGAAGAACAGGGCTTGGATGACGTAAACGTCCGTCACCTGATGTTGGTCGCGGACATCATGACCAACGATGGCACCATCCAGTCGATCGGCCGGCACGGGATTTCGGGCTCGAAGGACTCGGTACTCGCCCGCGCGGCCTTCGAGGTGACGGTCAATCACCTGCTCGACGCCGCTATTAATGGCGAGATCGACGACCTGAATGGCGTGACCGAGAACGTGATCGTCGGCAAGCCGATCAAGCTCGGCACCGGCGACGTCGACCTCCGGATGGGCGCGGCGCGACGCGAGGACCAAGCGAGCGAGGGCGACGGCGAGGAAGCCCGGGCCGACTGAGATCGACTCATGCGGGTCACGCTCTCGGACGACGCTCGGCGGCGAATCGCGGCCTTCGAGGAGATGACTGGCGTGAGCGCCACGGACTGTCTCGCGTTCGATTCCGCCGAAGCGGGGAGCCGAGCCGACTCGAACGGCGACGAGGACGACCAACGGCTCGTTTTCTTAGTACCAGCCGGGGAGATGGCTGGCGCGATCGGGCCCGACGGGCGGACTGTAAGGAGCGTCGAGCGGAAACTCGGGGCCGACATCGCACTGGTCGAGGACGCCGATACCGCCGAAGCGTTCGTCGCGAGCGCGCTCGCCCCCGCGGCGGTCTATAACGTCACCATCAGCGAGAACGACAGTACGATCGCGTACGCCGAGGTCGATCCCGCCGATACCGGTGTCGCCATCGGAAAGAGTGGTCGCAACATCGAGACCGCCCGCCAACTCGCGAAGCGTCACTTCGATATCGACGACATCCAACTGGCCTGAACTGACCCCGCCCGGAAGACGCTTCGATCGCCCGCGGTCGCTTTCCCGTATCAATACGCCTCCGTCGGTTGCCGAGAAGGGCACTCCTCGATGAGTGTACGCGGCGAAGACACGGATGAGAGTTCAGTCCTCGAACGGGTCGGCACTGGTCTCGAATCACTGCTGTTCGGCGAGCGATCGCCAGCGTACTCCTGGTCCGTGCGCAGCGTCGTGGTCGCCTTTCTTCTTTCGGGGCTTCTCAGCCCTCTCACTGATACCTCGCCGGCGATCGACGCGCTCTCGGAGTCGCCTCCGCGCTGTTCGTGCTCACGGCCTTGCTCCAGATAGTCGCGCTCGCCCGGGGGCTCCAGCGCGGTCGGGAGACGATCGCTCGCTCCGCCGACGCGCTCGAAGCAAGCGCGGAAGGAGTCACCGAGGCCGCCGGGGAGGCCGCGACCCTCCCGGAAGAAACCAAAGAGCGTCGTAGGGACGGGGAGACGACCGAAGGAGCGTGACGTGAAACGGCAGGCCGAACACGGAAAGGTTACCGCCAACGCGGTCAAGAGAGGGATGGACGCCACGTGGGACTGACCCTCGGCACGAACTGCCGACGATCGAAGTGAACCCTAACCCTCGTCTCGATCGTGCTTCTCGCGTACCGCCCGCGTATCGGGCCTGCCTCGGCCGAAGAGGGACGCTTAAGTGTCCGGGTCAGGTACGACAGCCAACGATGGCTAACGGCAAGTACGCAGGGCGCAAGCTCAAGAAGGACCGCCAGCAACGCCGCTGGTCGGACTCGGAGTACGCGCGTCGAGCACGCGGCCTGGGCGAGAAGTCCGATCCCCTCGGGGGCGCGCCCCAGGGCCGCGGTATCGTTCTCGAAAAGGTAGGTATCGAGGCCAAGCAACCGAACTCCGCGATCCGCAAGTGCGTGCGGGTTCAACTCATCAAAAACGGCAAGCAGGTCACGGCCTTCTGTCCCGGCGACGGCGCGATCTCCTTTATCGACGAGCACGACGAGGTCACTATTGCAGGGATCGGCGGCGCGAAGGGCCGGGCGATGGGCGATCTCTCCGGTGTGAACTACAAGGTCGAGAAGGTTAATGGGGTTTCACTCATCGAACTCGTCCGCGGGAACGCGGAGAAACCGGTGCGATAATCCATGAGTGCCGAGGATACCCCCGACGACACGCCCGAGGAAGACGGACCCGAGGACGACGCTCCCGAACCCGACGCGCCGGTCGATCCGGAAACCGCTCGTTCCGCGAAACTGTTTGGTACCTGGGAGATCGGCGAGCTGGAGTACCAGGACCCGAGCACCAAGCGTTACCTGACGGTGACGCCGATCGCTCATACTATGGGCCGACACGCCGGCAAGCAGTTTCAGAAGAGCGAGGTCTCGGTCGTCGAGCGCCTGATCAATCGGCTCATGCAGACCGACGAGAACACGGGCAAGAAACAACAGACCACTCGGCTCGTTCGCGAGGCATTCGAGACGATTCACGAACGCACCGACGAGAACCCGATACAGGTCCTCGTGCGTGCCGTCGAGAACGCCGCGCCGCGTGAAGAGACGGTCCGACTGAAATACGGCGGTATCTCGGTCCCCCAGGCCGTCGACGTCGCCCCCCAACGCCGCGTCGATCAGGCCCTTGGCTTCATCGCGCGGGGCGTCTACAACAACTCCTTCAAGGCCCCGGTCGACGCCGCCGACGCCCTCGCCGAGGAACTCATGGGGACGGCGAACTACGACATGCAGGTCTATGCGATCAACCAGAAGGAAGAACAGGAACGCGTCGCCGCCGCCGCCCGCTAACCGCCACCGGAATCGACGCTCGATCACTGCTTCGCTGCACGATGCCTCTCTCGATCGTCTCAGTTCTCGGGGTCGCTCGCGTTCAGCAGCCCCGGGTAGTCGTTGATGAGGCCGTCGACACCAGTTGCCGCGAGTTGTTCGGCCTGATACCAGGTCCCGAGCGTGTAGACGTTCACCTCCCGGCCTTCCTCGTGGGCGACATCGACGAGGTCGATATCGCCGTAGCCCGGCTCCTCTAGGTAGACACCATCACTGAAAAACGGCGACCCCTGGACCATGTCGTAGGGCGGGTGGATCGCCTCGGTGTCGTACTCGCGGGCGATCTCCAGGCCGCGCTCGATCGAGTCCCAGAGGAGATACGCGACCGGTATCGAGCTATCGTGTTCCCTCGTCACGGCGATCGCCGCCTTGCTGAAGGACGACACCAGGACCTCGTTCTCGAACTCCGCGGCGATATCGAGCACGCGGCCGACGAACGGCCGCCAGAGGTCCTTTTGGGTCGCGAGCGTCTCGCCCTCGAAGTCCTCGCTCACGATCACCTCCGAGCTACCGGGATTTTTGAGTTCGATGTTGACCCCGAGACCGGCGGGGATCGCTTCGAGTAGCTCTTCGAGGGTGGGTACCGTCTCGTCGCTATCGAGTACCTCCGCGTCGAGCACGGTTTCAGTATCGGTCTCCCAGACGAGTCCTTCGGTGTCGGTCAGGCCGCCGCTCTCACGGCTGGAGAGGCGGTCGTCGTGAAAGACGACGACGGTTCCATTGGCGGTCGGGACGACGTCGATCTCGATGGCGTCCGCGCCGGCGAGACCAGCGCCGACCGCGGCGGCGACGGTGTTCTCGGGGTAAACGCCTGCGAAACCCCGGTGACCGATCACGATCGGGGGGTTGTTCTCGACGAACCCCCCGTCTCCGTCGCCCTCGGTGTCAGTGGGTTCCTCCTCGCCCCCGCTTTCTCCCTCGCCTCCACCCCCAGCGCCGCCGCCCGCGGTCGCAACGGTGCCGAGCGTCGCCGCGCCGGCCGCCGCCCCCGCTCCCGTTAGCAGTGTTCGTCTCGATACTCGACCGTCCGATCGCCCGGAGTTCGGGTCCATCACCCACGCCCAGAGCCGATGTCCTATTGTGTTTTGTGACGGGTTACTCTTCGTTTCGATCATTTGATTTACATGTGAACCCGTGACTCACCGATCGACTTCGATCCATTCGGGGCTCTCCCATCCGCAGTTCGGGCAGGCTACTCGTCTGCGGCCCCGCGAGAGAAAGCCCTCGCCGCCTTTCAGTCCCACGACGCCGCGCTTGCAGTTCGGACAGCGGCCCCCTCTGAGGCTTTCCTCGACGACCTGGGCCGATGGTACTCCCTCGTCCGTTGTCTCGGGAGCGTCCTCGCTTGATATATCGAGACGTAGGTTCCAGGGGCTATCGACGTTCTCGACCGGGAGGGTATCCTGTGGTCCGTGGCCCCCTCCTTCCTCGGATTCGACGTGGGTCGCTAGGCCAGCGACGTCGACTTCCAGCCCGCAGTAGGGGCACTCGACGCGCATACCGCTACCGCGTTCCCGACGGTGAAAACGGTTCGTACGGACTCGTCGGCGGTTATCTCCCTTCTCCGGTTCCTACGATGTCCTCTCGGAGCTCATCACCTCAGATCCCCCGGTTGCCGGGCCGTAACTGCCGCCTTTCGTCATACCGGGGAGTTAAGTTGCTGTAGCATGGTATCCCTCTCTCAAGGCTATGTCCGGAGACGATACCCTGTTCGTTCGCGAAGCGACTGGTCTCGTTCGTGACTGGTCGTCATACGACGCGTGGATCTACGCGTTTATGTCGATCAACATCGTCACGCTCGGGTTCTACATCTGGACCTTTAACTCCTTCATCCCACAAGGGAGCCCCATAGTAGCAACGATCATCGCCGTCGTCGTGCTGACACTGCAAAACGCCGTGTTCGCGACGCTGGTGTCCTCGATGCCACGCGTCGGCGGCGATTACGTCTGGCAGAGCCGACTGTTAAGTGGCTTCTGGGGCATGTTGCTTTCCTTCCCTGGCTGGGTGTTCGTACTCTGGTTATGGGTGCCGATCTACGGGTCGATCCTCTCCTGGCTCGTCTTCGCCCCGATTTCGGCGCTTTTCGGCTTCGTCGAACTGGCGAACTTCTGGAACTCGGGTATCGGGTTGTTCGTCTCCTCGATGCTCGTCGTCGCGATCGTCTCGGTGTACGTAAGCCTCGGGATGAAGTGGTACGCGCGCATCCAGAAGTCCTTCTTCTACATCGGCGTCGCCGGCCTCGCGATCTTCGTCGGCGGCCTGCTGACGACGAACCCTGCCTCCTTCCAGACGGCCTTCGATTCCCAGATGAGTGCCTGGGGGATGGACATGACTTATCAGGGCATCCTTCAGGGCACGGAGGTCACCTTCGCGCCGCTGTTCAATCTGAACTGGGGGGCGTCCTACCGCCTGTTCCCGATGTTGCTGTTCTGGATCATGTGGCCGGTCTGGGGCTCGACGCTGTTCGGCGAAGTCAGGGAAGCCGGCGAGTGGAAAAAGATGTTCAACGTCTTCGAGGCCGCGCTGATCGCCGCCGGCGCGGTCGCAATCGTCATGTGGCCGCTGTTCGACTCGGCGATCGGCTACCAGTTCTATCAGGCACTGAACTACAACTTCTTCGTCGGCTCCGGGGCCCAGCAGTGGCTCTCCTCGCCGACAGTGCTCGCCGCCATCGCGATGGGCAATGGCCCGCTCGCGAAGCTCATGGCGATCCTCATGGGTGGCTGGTTCTTCGGCTGGTCGGGGACGGTCTTTCTGTCCTCGACGCGAGTCACCTTCGCAGCAGCGTTCGACCGTACGATCCCCGAGTTCTTCGCCGAGGTCAAAGGCCGGTACAACACGCCGGTCTATGCCATCCTGCTGACGGCGATCCCGGCGCTTCTGCTGACGATCATCTACTTCTTCGCGCCGGGCTTCCAGACGCTGACGCTGGCGGCGACCTTCGGCATCGCGATCACCTTCTTCGGCACGACGATCGCCTGTATGCTCTTCCCCTGGCGGCGGCCCGAACTCTTCTCGAGCAACCCCATCTCGAAGTACGAGATCGCTGGGGTGCCGCTCATCTCGATCGCCGCGGGAATCTACGCGGCGATACTACTGTCGGTGTTTTACCTCTGGGCGACCGTCGACGCCTACGGTCTCAATAACGTGCGGTCGGCCGGATTCATCGGCCTGCTGTTCCTCCTTTCAGCGATCGTCTACCTCATCATGAACTACTATCGCTCCCAGGAGGGCGTCGATCTCGACAACATCCACTCCGAGATCCCGAAGGACTGAGAAGGCGAACCGGGAACCGAGAGTCGGAACGCGCGGATCAGAAACCGACGCGTGGCGGTCGGCTGTCCTTTTTTGTGCTGACGGCGACGTTCGGTTTATCCGTCCGCCGGCTCGTTAGTCGTCGATACGGGCTTCACCCGAGAGTTCCCGACGACGCCGTCGGGCGGACGGTGGTCGAAAAGAGAGACGTTACTGGAGTTCGGGACGCTTGTACCACTGCTGGCGCTCGCCGACCAGCGATCGGAGCCTCCAGCGAACGCTTTTCGATTCGTCTTCGATCGCGTTGTAGAGCGCATCGACCCGCTCTATAATTTCGCCTTCGTCCAGCGGCAGGTCGTCGTTCTCGACGTACTCCTCGATCCGATCGAGGCTCATCGTCACTGTCTTGTACAGCCCCCAGTCCCCGCTACAGAGACCGGCGACGTACCTGGGATCGATGACCTCGGTGTCCTCGCTTGCCTCGACCGGGTGATCGGCGAGCATCGCGATCATGTCGCGTGCGTCCCGGTCGCTGACCTCGACGATCTGGAGTTTCGAGAGCAGGAGGTCCTCGATCGGGATCGTCGGGCAGTCCTCCTCGACCCGATCGCGCATGCTCCAGGAGTGACAGAAGTCGAACTTATCGATGATGTAATCGGCCTTGCGCTCGTTGACCGGATCGGTGAACTCCAGGCGGAAGCGACGCATGGTATTGAAACGCTTGTTCGCGTCGTAGCCCAGATCTTTCATCAGTTCGATCACTTCGTCTTTGTCCTCGCGTGTGGCGACGAAATCGACGTCGCGATACCCGCGCTTGAAGGGTTGTTCGCGGGCGGTCTCTGCGTGCTGGTAGATCGCCGTCCCGCCGATCAGTCGGACGATCAGATCCCGGTCGTCGGCCGTCTCGATGACCCGTTCGCCTTCCTCGATCGGGTCTTCTATGGGCTCGGTCTCCACGCCGGGCCCGGCATTGGTGTCGGTATCGCTCACGAGCTTGCTACCTCGGTTCGTATGAATGATTGGCTCATTATAGTAAGCCTGTTGCTGGATCGAGTGACATTATCGTCGGGTCTACCCGCGGACGAGACTCACGACCTCGACCTCGGGTTTGAGGTCGACGACCGCGCCTTGGAGGGAGGCCTCGGAGTAGACACTGCCCGGGTTGATCGCAACGGTATCGCCGATCGTCGTCTGGCCGCGAGACTCATGGATGTGGCCATGCAGCGTCAGGGGTGGCTGGTACTCCTCGATGGCCTCCCGGACGGCCCCGCTGCCGACCGGTTCGGTCGAGTGCGCGCCGAACTTCGGCCGGAGGTCCTCATCGAGTTCCGGTGCCTCGTCCAGCTGGGAGTTATAGGGTGGCTCGTGGAAGTTGAAGATCGTCCGGTCGTAGTTATCGACCTTCGAGACGACCGCCTCGATGCGATCGCGCAGTTCCTCCTGTTCCTCTTCACGATCGGTGTCCCAGGGGGTGGGTTCGGTCCAGCCCGTACTGACCATCTTGAATTCCTCACCGATGTCGACGACCTCGCCCTCGACGAGATGGACCTGCTCGGAGGAACTCCATATCTCGTCGATCTCGAATGGATCGTCGTTGCCCGGCGAGACGTACACCGGAGTACCGTCCAGTCGCTCCTCGGCGAAGGCGATCCACTCCTCGATGCGGGCTTTCATCTCGGTGAGGAAGATCTCGTCCTGCTGCTCCTGTGCGTCCTCGGCGTTCTGGAGGCCCTCGTATTCCTCTTCGTCCATCACGTAGGGGTAGTAGCCGGTGTCCTCCAGCGAGTCGAGCAACTCCTCGAGTTCCTCCTCGTCGGTGATCTCGCGATCCTCGCCCTGGCGCGTGTAGGTGTAGCGATCGCCCTCGTCGATGATCGGGAAGATCGCCTTCCCGGTCGTGTCCCCGCCAAGCACCAGGACGTCCGCGTCGTAGAACTCGGCGCTGTTGATGAACTTGCGCCAGCAGGCCGTCGAGCCGTGCACGTCGGTCGCGAAGAAGATCCGGGTGTCACCCGGGCTCTTCTCCATCCCGGCGCTTTCCTGCTGGGTACTCTCCTGGTTGAGCTTGTCTTTGATGTCGGATATGATACTCACGATTCGGGTGGACAATTGGGCAACAACGGGCAAAAACGTTGGGAAATCGCTCTCGCCGTCGCCTCGATAGGTGGACAGCAATCGATGAGAGCGGCGTCGAGGCACTGGAACGACGCTGTGTTCCGTGTTCCCGGCTTCCCTTCTCGATCAATCGGCGGCGTGCCCGGAGTGCAGCGCGTACCGGCGGGTAACGTCGACCAGGGCCTTGCGATACTGGCTCGGATCCGGGTCGCGCGCGAGCGAACGGAATCGGGACTTGAATCCCTCGAGCCCGACCTCCGGGGCGTCGTTCGCCGCCGCGTGGGCGAGATCGTAGATCCGGTGGCCGGCGTCGAGCAGGTCGTGCCGTTCACATAGCGCGAGCGCGAAAGCAGCATTGACCGCAGTTATATCCGGGTCGGCGGCGGGCGTGAGCCGCTGCCAGGTCCTCCCCGGTGACTCGGTGGGACGGTCGGCGAGCGCGCTCGCGAGGCTCGATTCGAGAAATGCCACTAGCTTATCGGCGGGTGCTACGGCCAGCGTGATGTCGTCGGCGTAGATGTCTTTCATGTGATTGGCGATCTGGTGGCAGTGTGCGAGCTTACGGCGTTCGACCGAGCGGCCGGCGAGCGCCAGCGCGAGGGCTTCGGCGGTCGATTGGGTGTGTGAGGGGTGTGATTGTTCGTAGCGACGCATGTGGGAGTACTCATGCAAAGCGAGCTCCCGGGCCATCGCGCTCGTGGCGGCTTGCTGGGAGATGTTGAGCGTGTGATGGTCGTCGTAGTGAGCGCTCCAGGTACGCTCGTCGGGGTTCTCGCGGACCTGGATGCGAACGGGCAGTCGGAGATCGTGTTCGGTCTCGAAGAGGTCTGCGGCCCCGAGGAACGGCTCGGTCGGCGCGGGGCCCTGCACGCGAACGTCCATGTCTATAGCTACCAGGGTGTGGCCGGGTATGACTCTTGTGCCCCGCCGGCCTGCGGTTTCGTGGTCGCTCGTCGATTCCAACCGTCCGCCACGCTCGCTCGTGCTCGCGTGAAACACGGTCGCAGCGAACTGCTCTCCCTTTCCCTCGCTGTCGCTCGGGAAAACCCTGTTTTCCCGCTCCCTGCTTCGCGTTCGCTCGCCTTCCGGGCTCTCTCACGCGAAACACTACCCTTTTTACGCTTCTCGTGATAGGAGTCGGTAATGGGCCGACGTAAGAAGATCGTACAGCAATGTGAGCGGCTGATGGACCGACCGGAGAACATCCGGAACATCGCCATCGCCGCCCACGTCGATCACGGGAAGACGACACTCACGGACAACTTACTCGCCGGTGCCGGCATGATTAGCAACGAGACCGCCGGCCAGCAGCTCGCGATGGATACCGAGGAGGACGAACAGGAACGGGGCATTACCATCGACGCCGCTAACGTCTCGATGACGCATGAGTACGGTGAGAACAATCACCTCATCAATCTCATCGACACGCCGGGTCACGTCGACTTCGGTGGTGACGTCACGCGGGCGATGCGGGCGGTCGACGGCGCGTTAGTGGTCGTGGACGCCGTCGAGGGCGCGATGCCCCAGACCGAGACCGTCGTCCGCCAGGCGCTACGAGAGGGCGTCAAACCCGCACTCTTCATCAACAAGGTCGATCGCCTCATCAGCGAGCTCCAGGAGGGCCCCGAAGAGATGCAGCGCCGCCTGCTGAACGTCATCAACGACGTCAACGAACTCATCCGAGGGATGACCCAGGACATGGACGACGTCGAGGACTGGACGGTAAGCGTCGAGGAGGGCACTGTCGCCTTCGGCTCCGCACTCTACAAGTGGGGCGTCTCGATGCCCTCGATGCAGGCGACCGGCATGGACTTCGGGGAGATCATCGAACTCGAACAGGCCGGCGAGCGCGGAGAACTCCACGAGCGCACACCCCTCTCCAATGTCGTGCTCGACATGGTCTGTGAGCACTTCCCGAACCCGGTCGACGCCCAGCCCCGCCGTATCCCTCGGGTCTGGCGCGGCGACGATTCCCTCGATATCGCCGGGACGATGCAACTGGTCGACGACGAGGGCGAACTCGTCATGATGGTCACCGACATCGGGATCGACCCCCACGCCGGGGAGATCGCCACCGGGAGGGTGTTTTCCGGTACCATCGAGATGGGCCAGGAGCTCTACGTCTCCGGTACTGCGGGCACCAACCGCGTGCAGTCGGTCGGCATCTTCATGGGCGGCGAGCGCGAGGAGGTCGACCGCGTTCCCGCCGGAAACATCGCTGCCGTCACCGGGCTGCGAGATGCGATCGCCGGCTCGACGGTCTCCTCGGTGGAGATGACACCCTTCGAGTCGATCGAACACATCTCCGAGCCGGTGATCACCAAGAGCGTGGAAGCCCAATCGATGGACGACCTGCCGAAGCTGATCGAGACGCTCCGGCAGGTCTCGAAGGAAGACCCCACGATCCAGATCACGATCAACGAGGACACCGGCGAGCACCTCATCTCCGGGCAGGGCGAACTCCACCTCGAAGTCATCACCCAGCGCATCGAGCGCAACCAGGGGATCCCGGTCACGACCGGCGAACCGATCGTCGTCTTCCGGGAGGCGATCCGACAGGCCTCCGATACGGTCGAGGGGATGTCGCCCAACCGGCACAACCGCTTCTATCTGCACGCAGAACCCCTCCTCGAAGACATCGTCGAGAAGATCCGCCTCGGCGATATCTCGATGGACATGCCCGAACTCGAACGCCGCGAGGAACTCCAGGAAGCGGGCATGGACAAGGACACCAGCCAGAACGTCGAGCACATCCACGGCACTAATATCCTCATCGACGACACGAAAGGAATTCAGCATCTCAACGAGACGATGGAACTCGTCGTCGAGGGATTAGAAGAAGCGCTCGACGACGGGCCGCTGGCTGCCGAACCCGTCCAGGGCACGCTACTCCGATTGGAGGACGCCCGCTTGCACGAGGACGCCATCCACCGGGGTCCCGCGCAGGTGATCCCGGCTACGCGAGAAGCCGTCCATCGCTCGCTCATCGACGGCCGTATCGCCCTGCTCGAACCGATTCAGGACGTGCGCATTGACGTGCCCTCCGAGCACATGGGGCCGGCCTCCGGCGAGATCCAGGGACGCCGGGGTCGGGTCGACGACATGTATCAGGAGGGCGACCTGATGGTCGTCGAGGGCGTCGCGCCGGTCGAGGAGATGATCGGCTTCTCCAGTGACATCCGCTCCGCGACGGAGGGCCGAGCTTCCTGGAACACCGAGAACGCCGGCTTCCAGGTGATGGCCGATAACCTCCAGCCTGATAAGATCAGTGAGATCAGAGAACGCAAGGGGATGAAGTTAGAGCTGCCGCCGGCGGTTGATTACTTCTAAGTACGTACCTCTTTCCTGCTACAAGACGGTTCGCCGTCTTGGCATCTGCTCGCGGGCCGCAGGCCCGTTCGAATGGTCCGAGGGAGCTTCGGTTCCTCGCTACTCGCCCACCACCCCTCCAAAACTCTGTTCTCGTGAGTGAGCGCAGCGAACGAGAACGACCAATGTATAAAAAGCCGGCTCCTCGCGGTCTCCGACCGCTCGTCGCCGGCGAACCGCTTGCTCCCAGTGATCACTTGCGGATGCAACGCTAAGTCCGGGAGCCGTCATGCGGTCCGAAACCGACTGTCAGGTAGCAGCGTCCGCTTCATAGCGACTGTTGTAGTAGAGATCAGCGAAAACGAGACAGAGTCCACACACCAACAGACCGAAGAGCGCAGTGAGGGTGAGGATATCGTTCGCGACTCCTAACGATAGCAGGACTCCGGCCGCCATCGAAAATAACAACCAACCGAACGAACCCAGTCGCCGTCCGACGTACCAGGATGTAACACTCAGTGTTCCCCAAGCAGCAATCACGAGAACAGCACCGAACGGTTCCAGTAGGAAGCTCGAAAAAGCGGCAGGGAATATTTCGAGAAAAACAACGAGTTGAGGGTATGGAAAGGAGTCGAATAGCTGACTCATATCGTGTCAATCGAAATACGGCAGTATAAGTCTACGGCATCGTTCGGGATACGGCGTCTCTAGTTGGTGAACGGCTTGGTTAGTTCCCGGTCCACCTGAGTAAAAACAGCGTCCCCTCGAACAGGCCGATCATCGTGACAGCGACGAGGATCGGGGCCATCCCGGTCGGGTCGGGGCTGAAAATGAAGGCGATCCCCGCAAAGGCCCCCCAGAAGTACAGCCGGCGGTCGACGAGCCAGGTGCGAGTGGTAAGCCCCATCATGATCGCGAGCATAATGAAGAGGGGAATCTGGAAGATGAGTGCAAACGCGCCCATGAGCAGTACCATCAGCCCGAAGGTATCGGTGAGGCTGAAAGCGATATCGGCAACCGGCTCGGTGTAAGTGAGGAAGTACGTGAAGATCGCCGGCAGGATGAGATAAAAGGCGAATAGCACGCCGATCGTCGCAAGGACGAGGCTCGTCGGAACCGCCGCGAGGTAGTACTTGCGCTCCTCTGGGTAGAGTCCGGGGCGCATAAAGCGGTAGGTCTGATAGACGAACATCGGGAGCGCGAGGACAAAGCCCGCGAGCGTTGCGACCTTGAGCCGGGCGAGGATCAACGCGAGCGGTTCGTACAGCCGCGGGGCGGCGGCGGTGGTGTTCGGCAAGATCGCGTACCACAGGAAGTTAATGATCCGCTCGCCGAAGGGAAAGACGACCGCACTCACGAGCGCCATCAACACGAGGACGACCCCGAGCCGTCGAACCATCTCCTCGATGTGCTCGCCGAGGGGCATCTCCTCGTCCTCGACCGGTGCGGATGGCGTCCCGGTACCGTCGTAGGTCGATGCCGAACTGGTGCCGGTGCCGGTCCCGGCGGCCGTATCGACGCCCCCGTCGGCCTGGGTAGCCGGCGTTGTCGCCCCGTCGCCGAGCGATTTCGTTGGCTCCCCGTCCGGTACCATCACTCGGAGGGAGCCGTCGTGTTATTGTAAGCCTTCTTCTTTCCCGAACGACGAGCAGACGATCCCACGCCCCAATCCCCGAACGTCCGATCGGTAGTCGTGGGGCTCGGTCGGGTCGCTCCCATCGAATTCCCGCCGTCTTCCTATCGAGTCGATCGTCTACGCTTCTCCCGCGAGACCGATTACTGAGTGTCAGTACGAGAGCCCGATCGGCCGGCGAGAACAAGATTGATAACTGAGAATCAGCAACCGGGAATAGAATGTCCGGAGCCGTCGACGAGGACACCCGTCGGACGATCGCCGACGGCAGACGGACGCTGGGGGCGATGCTCTCGACCGCCCAGCGCCACCTCCAGAAGGTCTTCATCGTCTTCGTGATCGGCTTCATTGGTACCTTCTACGCGCTGCGGCTGTTCGTCTGGGAGCAACTCAAGTCCGATCTCTTCAGCCGGCTCGGGCCAGCCCTCACCAACGAGCAACTCGTCATCGCTACCACGCCCTTCGACGTCATCCTACTCCAGGTCAAGATCGGCCTCGTCGTCGGGGCTCTGATCTCGCTGCCGCCCCTGTTGTACTTCTCGCGGGACGCGCTCCGCGAGCGGGACTTCTGGCCTCGATTGCCCCGCTGGAAGATCGCGGTGCTTGCCGTTCTGGCCCTCGTTCTCTTCGTCGCCGGGGCGCTCTACTCCTACGAGTTGTTCTTCCCGCTGATGTTCGAATTCCTGGTCTCGAACGCGCTCCAGACCGGGGTGCAGCCCACCTACTCGATCGTCATGTGGGCCCAGTTCGTCTTCTTGCTCACGCTTTCGTTTGGCCTCGCGGCCCAACTGCCCCTCCTAATGAGCGGGCTCGCCTACGCCGAGGTCGTCCCCTACGAGACCTTCCGCGAGAAGTGGAAGTACGCGATCATCGCGATCTTCGCTTTCGGGGCGCTGTTCTCCCCGCCCGATCCCTTCACCCAGATCCTCTGGGCGCTGCCCCTGGTGACTCTCTATGTGCTCAGTCTCAAACTCACGAAGTTCGTCGTCGCGATCAAGTACGGCAGCCAGCGCCTGAGTCTCCGGCGGGCGCTGAGCGAGCGGTGGTCGGTGCTTCTCGCCGGAGTCCTCCTCGGCGCGGGCATCGTCGCCGGGGCGCTTCTGGTGAGCGTTCGGGGCGTGCTCGATCGGCCGTTCGCGGTACCGGGGCTCGGCACTACAGTTCAAGTACCCACTGTCCCACTACTCCCGGCGATCGAAGGGTTCGGTCTCTCCCGACCGGCCGCAGTCGTCGTCCTCGGCGTCGCCGGGGCGCTGCTCGTTGGCCTCCTCGCACTGGCCTATATACTTTATACCTCGATCGATCTCGAAGCGGCGACTCGACGGGGACGACAGCTCAGCGAATCGACGGGCGATCCGACGGCGATCGACGTGAGCGAACTCGACGTCGCTGGCGTGCGGGCCGCTCCGGAGGAGGCCTTCCTCGATATGAGCGAGGAGGAGGCGCTGACCGATGCCAACGAAGCGATGGAGGCGGACAACCCCGAGAAGGCCCAGGCGATCCTCGACCGCTTCGACACAGCGGAGGCCGGGGCGGCCGAAGCCAACGCCGCTGCCGAGCCGGTCGACGAGCCAGCAGCCGAGGCCGAACCTTCACCCGAGCCGTGGTCCGGCGAATGGGAGCCCGCAACAGAGCACTCCGAGACGGTTCCCGAGCCCGAACCCGCCGACCCCTATAGTGAGATGGAAACGGAGACCGCCCTCGGTAGCGGTACCGACGCTGCAACCGATTCGGACACCGCAAGTGCTACCGACGCCGAGGCCCAACCGGCCGGACCGAACGCCGTCTCGCGGACGACCGCCGGGATGGTCGATGCCTTCACCGAGCAGGAGACCACCGAGGAGGACATCGGCGGGTACTACTACGACATCGCCTTTATCGCTTCGAGCCTCCGATCGAAGGCCTTCCGCCTGGTCGCGCTGTTCATGGTCGTACTCGCCGGCACCTTCTATTTCCTCTATCAGGGTGGGGTCGGTCAGATCAAAGCGGATTTCCTCTCCCGGCTTCCGACAGGCGTTGCCCCCACGACCGTCGACGTCGTGGCACTCCACCCGGTCGAAGTGCTCGTCTTCGACGTGAAGATCAGCACGCTCGCGGCCGCGATCGTCACCCTGCCGTTCTTGCTCTACTACGCCTGGCCCTCGCTCAAGGAACGGGGCTTCGCGGGCGGGGATCGCCGAGTCCTTCTGGTATGGGCGGTCACGCTGGTCGTCGGGCTCCTCGGCGGCAGCCTCGTGGGCTATGCCCTGGTCGCCCCGACGATCATCTCCTGGCTCGCGATCGACGCGATCCGCGCGGAGATGGTGATCGCCTATCGGATCAGCGCGGCGGGCTGGCTGGTCTTCTTCACTACTGCCGGCGTCGGGTTGCTCGCGACCGTCCCGCTCTCGATGCTGTTGTTCCATAAGGGAGGACTCATTTCTTACCGGACGATGCGGGGTCGCTGGCGGGAAGTCACCCTTGCCGTGCTCACGATCACCGCGTATGCCACCCCCCAAGGTGTATTTATGATGTTCATTATCGGCATCCCGACGATGCTCGTCTACGGGCTCGGGCTCGGGTTGCTCTGGCTCGTGACCTTACGAGGACGGCGGCGAACTGGCGGTCGGGGCCAAACTGCCGACTGACCGACTATTCGCCGGCCTTTCGGCACTCTCCTCGTCCTCTTTATCGAGACGTATGGGATACCCTACCTCGAACCGAGTGACTAGCGCCGTTTCTCAACCGCTAAGTATCCGTGTGAGTACATCGGGATATGCTCGGGAGAGGCTTCGAGGCGTTCGTAGGACGACTCGATGGGGATGAGAGGCGATGAGCGAGCCGACCACCCGGGTTACCCCACGGATCGGCCCGATCGCGCTCGTCGCGCTGTTCGTCACGGCCCTGGTGACCGCCCAAGTCACCGCTTCGAAGCTACTCGCGTACTCGGTACCCCTGCTCGGAACGCTCGCGATGCCCGGGGGCACCGTTGCCTATGCCTTCACGTTCTTCGCGTCGGATTGTATGTCCGAACTCTACGGCGAGCGCTTCGCCCGTCGGGTGGTGAACGTCGGACTTCTCATGAACTTCGTTTTACTCGCAATCGTCTGGGTGACGATCCAGTGGCCCGCGGCCCAGGGGTCGATCGACCCGGGGCTGTTCGCGACGGTACTGGGCGTGAGCACGAACATCGTCCTCGCCTCGCTCGCAGCGTACGTCGTGAGCCAGAACTTCGACGTCTTCGCCTTCCATCGCATCCGCGAGTATACGGGTGGAAGGAAACTCTGGCTGCGAAACGTCGCTTCCACTGGTGCGAGCCAGTTGCTCGATACGGTGATCTTTACGCTCGTGGCCTTCGCGCTCGCGCCCGCTCTGCTCGGCGTGGGCGAGGTCCTGCCGCTCTCGGTTTTGCTCACGATAATGCTCGGCCAGTACATCGCGAAACTGGCGATCGCCGTGCTCGATACCCCGCTGGTTTACGGCGTCGTCGGCTACTTTCGTTCGCGCGAAAAATCCGACTCGGAGTCGGCAACGAGTGCCGATTGAGCACCCGGCCGCTCGAATCGACTCGGGATAGCAGCGGGTTCCGCTGTCGCCGCCGTGTCGTGATAGACGACTGCGACACGGTAGGCACCGGAACTAAGCTCTCATTCGATCGGCGTCGCGAACCCGAAGCGCGGTTTCACGTCCTCGATTCGGACCCGATAGCTCTCGCCCGGTTCGCCGTCGGCGACGAAGAGGGTAAAGCCCTCTACCTTCGCGATGCCATCGCCTTCTTTACCTTGATCGACGATCTCGACGTCTATTTCCTCCTCTGCTCGCACCGGCGCGGTGAGCCGGCCCTTCCCGACGAGGTAGAGTTCCGAGGACGAATCCCGGGAGGCATCGGGGTGGATCGTCCGCACGTACTCGAACTCCCGGTCGATGTCCTCACGGAGATCCTCCAGATCCGTCCCGTCGAAGACCTTGACTGCTAAATCGCCCTCCGACGCGAGAACGTCGAGCCCGATCTCGAAGGCCTGCCGAGCGAGGTGAACCGACCGGGCGTGATCGAGGTCGTAGGTCCCCGTAATATTCGGTGCCATATCCGAGAGCACGACATCAACTGTCCCGTTGCTCGCTTCACCGTTTTCGTTCCCGCCGCCACCGACGGCCTCGCGGATTTCCTCTCTCGTTCTCTCCTCGGTGATGTCCCCGCGGACCGTCTCGAAGGTCGGCCCCTCGCCGTTCTCTTCCCCTGGTGTGCCTTTTTCGTCGGGTTCCGGCGGGTCGATGCGCTGGCGATCGACGCCGATCACGGTCCCGAACCCGACGCGCTCGGCCGCGACTTGGAGCCACCCGCCCGGGGCCGCGCCCAGATCGAGAACGGTCTTTTCCTCCGCAAAGAGGCCGGCGGTCTCGTCGAGCTGCTGGAGCTTGTAGGCCGATCGCGAGCGATAGCCCTCCTGTTTGGCCTTGTTGTAGTAGTGATCGCGGCGTGGCATTTTCCTACTATCGGTATCGCGTCCTCAAGCGTCCTTCGTTCGATTTCGGCGGCTTCTCAGCTCAGGGCAACTCACCGAGTGCGTCGAGAACGTCGGCGATTTCCCTGTCACAGAGCGCGAGCGAGAACCCATCGACCTCCGCGAGGGAGGCGGCGTGCTCCCAGAGCTCGCCCTCGCCGAGCCCGTGTAACACCACTGCACTCGGCGTCGGAGTGACGACGCGAAGCGCTACGAGGGGCGATTCCCCACGCGTGACGTTCGTGAACACCAGCGCCCGGTTGGTCGATTGACCATAGAGCCGATAGAACTCCTCGGAGGACAGCCGGGTGATCGCCTCGATCGAGTCGATGACGGTGTGGCCGGCGATCTCTCGAGCGGTCCCCGAGACGAGTTCCTCCGCGCCGATCGCCTCGTAGAAGCGGTGTAAGGAAAGCGTCGTCGGGTACTCCCGGAGATCCTGGACGATCTCGGACTCGAAGCCCGCCGAGAGCACGCGGGCGTACTGGCGGATGCGATCGCCACCGCGCTGTTCGTCGATCGCGAGCAACCCCCCTACGACCCGGCGCACGACCGCGATCCCCGGGCTCTGCCGGCGGCCGCTCTCGTAATCGGAGATCACCGACGGCGAGACCCCCAGTTCCTTGGCCAGATCGGTCTGGGCGATCGCGAAATCCGTTCGCCACTTCCGGAGGGTCGCGCCGGGATCGTCGCTCAGGACGATCTCGCCGGCGATCTTCTCGGCGAGGTGGCGTCGCGGCTCGTCCTCGCTCATCGCCCGAACCTGCGGGGCGAGCGCCCAAATCCCTGTGGGTGCAACACTACTAAGCTGAGCTACCGCGACCTACTCACACCCTCTCGTCTCGCGCTTCGCCGCCCTCTCTTCGTGGACGCGGGTATTTAGTGGCCCTCGGCGTAGCCCGTTCTATGAACGTCGCGATACTCGCCCATGAGGGGTTCCCCGACCGCGCGAAGACGGCGACCGGAATTCTCAGATACGGCGATCAGGACGTGCGTGCGGTCCTCGACCGGGAGAACGCCGGCAAGCGGGTGAACGACCTCGTCCCGGGGATCGCCGACGCGCCGATCGTCGATGGGATCGAGGAGGTTCCGGGGATCGCCGAGGGCGAGATCGACGCTCTGGTGATCGGGATCGCGCCGATCGGCGGCGGGTTCGCCGAGTCCTGGCGGTCGGACGTCCGTAGCGCTATAGAGCGGGGCTGTGACGTGTTTTCAGGACTGCATTACTTCCTCGGCGAGGACGAGGCCTTCGCCGCTCTCGCCGCCGAGCACGGTGGAGAGTTGATCGACCTCCGCGAGCCACCCGAGGACTCGACGGTGAGCCAGGGAGTAGCGAGCGAGGTCGACGCACAGGTCGTCCTCACGGTCGGCACCGACTGCTCGGTGGGGAAGATGACGGTCTCCTACGAACTCGTCGAGGCCGCCAAGCGAGAGGGGATCGACGCGGCGGTGATCCCCACCGGCCAGACGGGTATCGCCATCGAAGGGTGGGGGAACCCGATCGATCGGGTCGTGAGCGACTTCGCGGCGGGCGCGGTCGAGGAGATGATCGTCGAGCGAGGCGCGGCCCACGACCTGCTCGTCGTCGAGGGCCAGGGATCGATCACCCATCCGGCGTACTCGGCGGTGACCTGTGGTATCTTACACGGTGTGATGGCCGACTCGCTGGTACTCTGTCACGCCGCCGGCCGGGAGCGGGTGCATGGCTACGAGGACTACGAGCTCCCGTCGATTCCGACCTACCGTTCGCTGTACGAGGACCTCGCCGCGCCGGTTCGGGAGACCGAGGTGGTCGCCGGGGCGCTCAATACCTCCCACCTGGACGAAGGACCCGCTCAGGAAGCGATCGAGGAGTACGCCGAGGCGCTCGGCGCGCCCGCGAGCGATCCGATCCGATTCGGCAGCGAGGAGATCCTGGAGGCGATCCGATGAGTCTCGAAACCGACTTCGAGCGGATCGAACTGCCGCTGAAGAACGCCTTTACCATCTCTCGCGGGAGCCAAGACGTCGCCGAAAACGTCGTCATCAAGGTGAGCGACGGCGAGTACACCGGTGTCGGCGGGGCCGCCCCCTCGCCACACTACGGCGAGACCCCCGGCACGGTCGAGGCCGTGTTGCTAGACCTCTTAGGAGTAGTCGAGTCCATCGATGACCCTCACGCGCTCGCGGCGATCGAGCGACGCATGTACGAGACAGTCCAGGGTAACCCGGCCGCCCGGTGTGCGGTGGACATTGCCTGCCACGATCTGGCCGCCAAACGCCTTTCCCTCCCGCTCTATCGCTACTGGGGGCTCGCTCCCGACGCGCCGCGAACCTCCTACACGATCGGGCTCGACGCGACCGAGCGAATGGGCGAGAAAACCGTCGAGGCGATCGACGCTGGATTCGAGACGCTAAAAGTGAAACTCGGGACCGATCGCGATCTGGAGATCATCGAGACTATCCGCGAGGCCGCCCCCGACGCCACTGTCAGGGTCGATGCAAACGAGGCTTGGCGGCCGAACGAAGCCGTCCGGAGAATTCGGGAGTTGGACGCCCTCGGCGTCGAGTTCGTCGAACAGCCCGTCCCTGCCGACGAGCCCGAGAGCCTACGGTTCGTCCACGAACGCTCGGTGCTCCCGATCGCCGCCGACGAGTCCTGTGTCACCCTCGCGGACATTCCACGAGTCGCCGACCGGGCGGCTATCGCGAACATCAAGCTCATGAAGTGTGGCGGCTTGCGGGAAGCCAAACGGATGATCGCCGCCGCACGGGCCCACGGGCTGGACGTAATGCTCGGGTGTATGATCGAGTCGAACGCCTCGATCGCCGCGGCCTGTCACCTCGCGCCGCTGGTCGAGTACGTCGATCTCGACGGCTCCCTGCTACTCGCCGAGGATCCCTACGAAGGCATCTCGATGCCCGGTGGCGACCCCGAGGTCGGCGATCTCGATCGACCGGGGACGGGCGTTCGCCACACCTAAGTCGATACACCGAGTGAAGCCTACTCGATTTCGGGGTTCGCTCGCCCCGTCTACTCGATCGCCGCGATCGCTTCGACCAATAGGTCGATCCCGAGGTCGATCTCCCGTTCGGTGACGTCGAGCGGCGGTAGGATCCGTATCGTCTTTCGCCCACAGCCAAGCGTCAACAGCCCTCGGGCCAGGGCTGCCTCGATCGCGTCGTCCCGCCGGTCTTCCCCATCGAACTCGACGGCGAGCATCAAGCCCTTTCCGCGGACGTCGACGATCGGTTCGGGTGCTTCGTCGCGCAGCCGCTCTCCGAATCCTTCGCCACGGATCCGAGCGTTCTCCAGTAGGTCCTCCTCGTGGACCGCGTCGATCGTCAGCGCCCCTTGCATCGACGCGAGCAGATCGCCCGCCCCCCACGTCGAGGACAACCGGCTTTTCTGGCCGGGGAAGACGTCGGTTCTCGCGATCGTCGCGCCCACCCTGAGCCCCTTCGCGGCGGTGATGACGTCGGGCTCGACCGGGTAGTGATCAACGCCCCAGAACTCCCCTGTTCGTCCCATCCCGGATTGGATCTCGTCGGCAACGAGGAGAAAACCGTGTTCGCGACGCAGTGCTTCCAGTTCCGCGGCGAACGCCTCTGAAGGGAACTGATACCCTCCCTCGCCCTGGATCGGCTCGTATATCAGGTACGCTATCGATCCCGGGTCGATGTAGCCGTACTCGGGATCGAGCGCGCGGCGCAGCACCGAGGTCGCTTCCGCCGGTTCGTCGACGAAAAAGCCACAGCCACAGGTCGCGGGCTCGCAGGTCCGATCCCGACAGAACGGTACTTCGTGTGTGCCCGCGAGTTCGGGAAACCCTTCTCGATAGATCGACTTCGAACGATTCAGCGAGAGCGCTCCCAAGGTGCGGCCGTGAAAGGCCCCTTCGAAGGTGATGCCATACGTTCCGTCCGAGGCACTATAGCAGACCTTGATCGCGTTCTCGACGGCTTCCGCGCCGGAGTTCGAGAGGAAGACCCGATCGAGGCCGTACTCGCCGCTCGTCGCGACCAGTCGGTCCATTAGTCCCGCCGGTCCCGGCAGATCGGGCGTGTCCGCCTCGCCGAAGCCCAGATAGAAGTCGTGACCGGCGATCTTGAGGGGATCGACCAGATCGAACTCGGCCATCGGGTCGAGGATCAGCGGGTTGTTGTATCCCAGTGGCGCGGCCCCGACGTGGCTCGTGAAATCGAGAAAGACGTTCCCGTCGACGTCGGTACAGAACGGCCCGATCGCGGGACGCGAGGGATCCCAGACGAAGTCATAGACGTACGTGCTCGGCGCAGCGTTGGCTCGATACCCTTCGACCCACTCGCGAGCGCGCTCGCCCGGAAGGCTCCGTACCTGTGGTTCGGCGGTGGCACGGTTCATGTACCGGAGCATGGCCCCGAGACCTTAACTAATCCGTTGCGGTTCGGACAACTCTTGCCAGCGGCCGCCGGCACGACTCGGGTTCGTCGGCCTCGAACACCCGGCTCGCGGGCGATCGGGCTCACACCACGGCGAGTACGAGGACGATCCCGGTCGCTATCAATAGCAGTCCGCTCCAGGCCGCGACGCGGTAGGCGAAGCGCCGATCCGGGCCAGCGGCGGTGAGCGCGGCCTTGACGACGATGCTCGAAGCGCTCGCGAGCAGGATCGCGGTCACCGCGGTGTCGGCGGCTACGTCGCCGGTGCGATAGAGCGAGACGGTCGAAGCCGTGACGCCCGCCGAGGAGACAAGTCCCGAGAGGATCGCGGTTGCGAAAAACCCCGCCGCGCCGAACTCCGACTGTGCGAACCCGCCGGCCGCGACGATCGCGGCGAAGATCGCGCCGAACCCGAGGGCATTCCGTAGCGAGAAGGGGCTCTCCAGGTCGAACTCTACCTTCGCGCTCCAGTCCGCACTCGCCGCGGCGACGGCGACGCTGCCGACGATCAGTACCCCTAGGGGCACGATCGCCCCGGCGAGCAGGGACTGGGGGCCGGTGATCGTGAATGCGAGGACGATCGCGAGATTGCGCAGGGCCATTGCGCCGTCGGCGAGCAAAATGGCGGCGAGTGCGTAGGGCGCGGCGGCCGGGCGCTGGCGAAGTTGATCGAGCATCGTCCCGACTACCGCCGTCGAGGAAGCAAGGCCGCCGAAAAAGCCCGTAATCGCGACGCCCCGTCCTCCATAGGTTTTCACCAGCGCGTAGTTGACGATCCCGATGCCCGCGACAGTGACGACAAGCAACCAGACGACGCGGGGCTCGATTGTGACCGAGGGGCTCCCGGGGCCGATCGCTACCGTTCCTGTGGGTAATAGCGGGTAGACGACGAACGCGAGTATCGCGAACTCCGTCGTCGACCGGAGTTCCTCGCGTGAGAGCCCGCCCGCAAAGCGGTGGAGTTCCCGCTTGAGTATCAGGAGTAACGAGGAGAGCACGGCGACGGTCACCCCTTCGATGACGTAGCCCGCGGCGACCAGCGCGCCGACGCCGTAGGCGACGAGCATCGAGACCGTCGTCGTCAGCGAGAGGCCCAGATCCGCGTCGAGCAGGCCCCGTGCCGCGAGCAACGCTCCCTGGATGAGCACCAGCAGCGCGCCGACGACCAGCAACGCGGGTTCTCCGAGCACAGTGAAGACCGCCGCTAGCAGCGAGATGAGCGAGAACGTCCGGATGCCGGCGGGTTTCTCCGACCACTCGCGTTCGAGCCCGAGGAACAACCCCAGTGCTCCCGCGAGCAACAGCCGGACCAATGGCTCCGAGAGGGGCGCGTCCGCCAATCCGACTGCGACTATCGACACCTCCCTCGCTTGGCTATCGGCTACTATAACGCTCTCGGTTGCGCTACTCGTGACTATATAGAGCACAGTATTCGCTCGATGTTTCGACGAACCCCCCTCTCGATCGAACCACCGTACTCACAGCGATCGAACCCCTGCTCGGAGGCGATCTCGAAGACGTTCCCGGACCGGTCCCGTTCATATCCCTGGACGACGAATCGATCGACGATGGCTACCGTTGTTCTGTTGCGACACGGCGAGACCGATTGGAATCGCGACCAGCGCGTCCAGGGCTGGGCACCAGTGGGGCTCAACGAACGCGGTCGCGAGCAAGCACGGGCCGCTGGCGAGCACCTCGCGAGCGCCTACGCTATCGATACGGCGATCGTCTCCGATCTGTGCCGCACCCGCGAGACCGCGGCGCTTGCCGGCGAGTCCGGATTCCCCGATCCGCTCTTCGATCGGAACTGGCGCGAGCGGGGTTTCGGCGTCCTGCAAGGCCTTTCCTACGAGGACGCCTTCGGCGACCGGCCCGAATTCGACGTCACGAGCGGCGGTGCCGAGGCTTTGGAGGCACGACCTGAAAACGGCGAGAGCTTACTCGACTGCCAGGAGCGGGTACTCGAAGGCTGGGCGTCGGTGCTCGACGCCGTAGGCCCCGATGGGACGATCCTCGTCGTCACCCACGGCGGGCCGATCTACGTGTTGCTCGCCCACTTGGAGGGGATCGACCTACCGACGATGTTCGACCGCGAGCATCAATCGAACTGCGCGGTCAACGAGATACGGGTCGACACCACGAAGCCGGGTGGCGATCCCGACACCGAGATCGTTCGCCAGAACGATACGAGCTATCGCGAGAGCGGCTGATGGACGCCGGAGGAGAGGGGCGGCAGTCGGACGGGTTAGGCCCTATCGGCTCCGGGGTATTCCGCGCCCAGCAGCGTCCGTTCGTCGGTCCCGGTTTCGGCGTCCGGCTCCTCGGCTCCGGTATCGGCGTCCGCGGCGTCGACGTCGCCCGCAGGGCTGACGCTACCGGTCCGATACCCTTCCAGATCGAGCGTGACGTGCTCGAAGCCCAGATCGGTGAGGTGTTCGCGGGCGGCCCGTGCGAACGCGCCGTCAAGCGCGCGTTCCAGTTCCTCGGGCGCGACCTCGATTCGGGCGAGACCGTCGTGATCGCGCACGCGAAACGTCGAAAAGCCCCAGGTCCGGAGCAGGGTCTCGGCCCGCTCGATGCGGGTGAGGCGCTCGTCGGTCACGTCCAGTCCCGTTGGGATGCGCGAGGACAGACAGGCCATCGAGGGTTTCTCCGCAACCGACAGTTCGAATTCGTCGGCGATTTCCCGTACTTCCTCCTTGGTGATGTCGTGAGCGAGCAGCGGCGAACAGACCTCCAGTTCCTCGACCGCCTGGAGGCCGGGGCGGTGACCCGCGCCGGGATCGTCGGCGTTCGTGCCATCACAGACGGTCTCGATGTCGAGTTCGCGAGCGGCCTCGTACATCCGGCCCAGTCGCATCGTCCGACAGTGATAACATCGGTCGTCGTCGTTCGCGACGAACTTCTCGCTATCCAACTCGGAGAAGGAGACGATCTCGTGATCGATTCCGATCTCGCTGGCGACGCGTTTCGCGTCTTCCAGTTCGGCCTCGGGAAGGGTCTCGCTTTTGGCCGTGCAGGCGACCGCTCGCTCGCCTAATGCCTCCTGAGCGATGGCGGCGACGACGCTCGAATCCACCCCGCCGGAAAAGGCGATGAGGACGCCCTCTCGTTCGGCCAGATCCGCACGCGCCGCGGCGACTTTCTCCTCGGTGGTCGCGGTCCCAGTCATGGGTCGCGTTCGCTCCCACAGGACAAAAACGCGTTGTCCGATCCGGCGAGCGACGACCGCCCGCTTACGGCCGGTCATCGCGCGCGATGTCGTGGGCTCGATTCGTCCGAAAGCGGTCGGAGCACTCGGCCGCAAGCGAGACGACTTCTCGCCGGTCGACGGTCGATCGAAGCGAGAGTTACAGTTCGGAGGTAGTGATGACGTCGAGGTCCTCGCTCCGGTCGTCGATATAGGCCATCAGGTCGGCGAAGGCGTCCTTCGAAGTGTCGTTTTGCTTCGGGTCGTCGAACGTCCCGATCCGGTGGAACATGAGTATCGCGACTCCCTCCGAGCCGTTCGCGATCGCCTCGTCGATCTGCCTACGGACCTCGGCCGGCCGGTGGCCTCTCGATCGGTCGATCCGCATCGGGTCGTCGATTCCGTCCGTAGGGTCCTCCTCGCCGCCGAAGCCGTACTCGTAGTACTCCTCGACGACATCAACGACGCGGTCGTCCACCCCGCCGTAGGGGTAGATGATCGTCGGATCGGGGGGCGAAAGGTCGTTCTCGTCGATGAACTCCTTGGATTCGCGGGCCTGTCTGCGGATCTCGCTGTTCGACACTTCGGTGAGTTTCGTGTGATCGATGGTGTGGCTGGCGACCTCCCAGTCGTCGTCCCGCAGTTCCTCTAGTTCCTCGATGGTCAGTTGGCCGTCCTCGCCGGACCGTTGGGTCCGGCCGGTCACGATCCCGACCACGCCGGGGTAGCCATAGCGGTCCATGATCGGCTTGGCCACCGACTTCGCGGTCGGGACGCTGTCGTCGAAGGAGATGATTACCCGCGCGGACCCGCTCGCGTCGCCGTCGTCGATCTCGGTGGGGTCAATCTCCTCGCCGTCGAGGAACGTGCGAAGGGGCCCCTCGGCGCTGAAGGAGAGTATCTCGCCGGAGAAGACGAAGTCGTCGACGCCCTGCCCGCCAACGGTTCCAGCCCCCGACGATCCCGAGATCGAATCGGTCCCCTCGTCGAAGTCCCCACCCGGTTCGAGATCGCCGCTGACGGCGAAGTCGTAACTGGCCGACTCGCCGACCGCCGCGATCCGCAGTGTCCTCGAACCGCTCTCCTCGATCCCTTCGCCGAGCGTGGCGGGGTCGACTGCCTCGCCGTCAATCGTCACCACGACGTCGCCATCGGCACTGAAGGAGACGACCTCGCCGGAGTACGAATAGCCGTCCGACCCGCCATAGACGGTCCCGGGATCGACCGCTTCGCCGTCGATCGTCACCTCGATCTCGCCGTCGTAGCTGAACGAAGTGGTCTCACCGGAGTACGAATAGCCGTCCGACCCGCCGTAGACGGTTCCGGAGGCGACATCGCCATCGACGTCATCGCCCCGCGGATCGTCGAGCGCTTCGAGGTCGCCGCTGACGCTAAAGCGGTAGTCGTTCGGCTGGCTCCCGTCGGGATCGGAGACGACCAGTACCTTCGACCCCGACCCTCCACTGGGTTCCTCGCTGCCGCCCGAGCTCTCGCCCAGCGACGCGGGATCGACCTCGGTGCCGTTGACGAAAACCCGGAGCGGTCCCTCGAAGGAGAAGTCGGTGATCTCGCCGGAAAAAGCGAAATCATCGGTGCCCCGACCGCCGATCGTCCCGACCGCCGAGGACCCCGAGATCGAATCGGTGCCCTCGTCGAAGTCCGGCTCAGGTTCGAGATCGCCGCTGACGGTGACTTCGAAGCGAGCGGACTCCCCGACCGCCTCGACCCGGAGTTCCCGCGATGGATCGTCGCCTCCGGTCGGGTCGTCCTTGGAGTCCCCGTCCCCGGAGCCGAGCGAAGCAGGATCGACCTCGGTGCCGTCGATCGTCACCGTGACGTCGCCCTCGGTACTGAAGGAAGTGATCTCGCCGGAATAGGAGTAGCCGTCCGCGCCGCTATAGACGGTTCCGGACCCACTGTCGCCGTCGGCACTGTCGCCCTGTGGATCGTCGAGGCGCTCGACGCCGCCGCTGACGGTAAAGCGGTAGTCGTTGGGCTGGCCGCCGTCGGGGTCGGAGACGATCAACTCCGTTCGATCCGAGTCCTCGCCCGACCCGCCGTCCCCGGCGTCCGAACCACCGTCGTCGCCCCCGGAACCGAGCGACGCGGGATCGACTTCCTCGCCGTTGACGAACACGCGAAGGGGTCCCTCGGAGGAAAAGTCGGTGACCTCCCCGGAGAAGGTGAAATCGTCGCTGCCCCGGCCGCCGATCGTCCCGCTTCCCGACGAGCCCGAAATCGAGTCAGTACCCTCGTCGAAGTCGTTGCCGGGTTCGAGGTCGCCGCTCACGGCGAAGTCGTAACTGGCTGACTCGCCGACCGCCGCGATCCGCAGCTCGTTTTCGAGGGCGGCCGCAGTGGCGGAGTAGCCGACCGCGCCGGCGAGGCCAGCAGTGCCGAGTCGGAGGGCGGTTCGTCGCGATGGGGTCCAATTTTTGCCCATACCGAAACGTACCCGGCAGTAGACATAAGTAAAAACGTTTTATTCGATCGTACTCGGTAGTCGGTTTGAGTGGTAATTAAACACGCACTTGCAGGGAAAGCTTTCAATAGCCGTCGTGCCGCCAGTTCCAGCAGACATAATCAACCACTCGATGCACGACCCCGGGTACTCGGGGACGACGACCGCCGAGTGGAGCGCGCCGTGGGAGAGTGACTTCGGTACCGACGGCCCCGGGGGAGATCGCCGACACGCTCGTGCTCTCGGCCTCGGGCTTTTCCTGAACGACTTCCTGGACCTCCAGCCCCGGACCGTCGATCCCGAGAGGGATCTCGACGAAGGAACAAACGAGGGCCTGAAAGACCGCCTCGAAGACCCAGCGAGCGAGGAGTTCGGTCACGACCTCGGGGTGTAACGCCGGGAGAGCGCGTCGCGGTCGCCGATCGAAAGGCGAGGACGGGGGGCCCAATGGTTTCCCGAGAGGTTTTGTTCGGCGGGGAGAAGAGGACGAACGTGGACCTCGAGTCGATCCCGGGTGTCGGCGCGAAGACCGCGGCGGCGCTGGCCGAACTCGACGATCCCGAGCGCGCGCTCGAAACCGGCGACGTGGCGGCCATCGCGAGCGCCCCGGGGATCCCGGAGGGACGCGGCGCGCGCATCGCCCGCGCGGCTATCCGCCGGAGCCACGACGACTCCAGTACGTTTCTCGCGACCGACCGAGCCAGGGAGCTCTATCGCGTCGCGCTGGGATTACTACAGGAACGGGCGGTCACCGACTACGGGCAGAAACGCCTGGAGACCTTCTATCCCACCGGCATCCCCTCCCGGATCGAAGAGGCTCGCGAGTTCGCCGAGCGAGCGATCGCCCGCGAACCCGACCCCAGGGTTCTCGATGCACTCGCGGGCGTCGCGCGCCTCTCCGCGCCGGGGGACGCGACCGTCCGGGATCGCTGTCTCGCGACGACCGACGCCGAGACCTACAGCGCCGCCCGCGAGCAGGTCCCCGAACTCTCCGTCGAGTTGATCGAGGACGCCCGCGACCTCGCGGAGCTCGCCCGGGGGTATGCGACCGTGATCGCGCTCGATGAGGCCTTCGCCGGAGTCGACGTCGAGGGCGACGTCAGGGTTGCTCCCGACGCACTGGAAAACCCCCAGGAGATCGTCCCCGAACGAACGCTGTCCTTTTTCGCCGCGAATCGCGACCCGCTCCGGGCGGCCGCCGCGGTTGCCCGCCGTGCCGATCTCGATTCGCCCTGTGACGTAGACGCGCTCGAAGCGGGGCTCGAACGCCTCGATGCGGAGGGCTCGGTCGCCGGCGACGCGGAGCTCGACCGATTGACCGATGCGGCCGCCGACCTCGAGGACGCCCTTTCGATCGCCGAGAACGTCGCGGACGATAAGCTCAGAGAAGCGATCGCCGAAAGCGAGGTGCGGATCGAAGGGGGCGATCTCCTCTCGCTCGTCGAGCGCGGCGCTGGGGTCGATTCGCTGCTCGCCCGTGAACTCGAGGAGGAGTACGCCGACGCGATCGAGACCGCCCGCGAGCATCTGATCGACGGCCTTACACTCCAGAATGAGGAAGCCGACCACGCCCGCCGGGTCTTCGACGACGAGCCGACCTACCCCGTCGAGCGCGACCCCGAACAGGTCGCCCGACTGCGCGAAACCCTCGAAGCCGCTCGGGACCGCCGGGCCGCGGAGCGCAAGCGCGAACTGGCCGCCGATCTCGCGGGGATGCGGGCCGACTGTGAGACGCTGGTCCGCGAGGCACTGGAACTCGATGTCTCGCTCGCGATCTCGCGTTTCGCTCGGGATTTTTCCTGTACGATGCCGGTTTTCGGGGGGTCGGGATTCGCCATCGAGGGCGGTCGCTCGCCACTGCTCGACGTTCCCTTCGAGGAAGTCGACCCGATCGAGTACGCCGTCTCGGGGGTTACCTTGCTCTCGGGGGTTAATAGCGGCGGGAAGACCTCGACGCTCGATCTCGTGGGGCTGTGTGTCATCTTAGCGCACATGGGCCTACCCGTGCCCGCCGCCGAGGCGCGCTTCGAGCGCGTCTCTCAGTTGCACTACCAGGCCAAATCCCAGGGGACCCTCGACGCCGGGGCCCTAGAGAGTACTCTACAGGAGTTCGCCGGCCTCGCGACCGATAGTGCCAGCAGCGGTGGGGGTGGTAGTGGTGGTGACGGTAACGGCGACGACAGGGAAGCCGGCGGCGGCGGTGAGGAAGAGGGCACGCAGTTAGTGCTCGTCGACGAGCTGGAAAGTATCACCGAGCCCGGCGCGAGCGCGGTCAT
>PXRA01000061.1:0-22593 GCA_003021725.1 Halobacteriales archaeon QH_8_64_26 | reverse complement strand
GAGGCCGTCGGCCTCGTCGATGGGGAACTTCAGGTCGATCGCTCGCCGGAGAAGGGACTGCTCGCGCGCTCGACGCCCGAACTCATCGTCGAGAAGCTGGCGAGCGAAGCCGACGGCGCGAGCGGCCCGGGAGACGACGAAGGTGGGGAGTTTTACGATCGTCTGTTACGGAAGTTCGATGCCCGCGAATCCGGCTGACCATTCTACTGATGTGTCTCCGGGCTTCTCGGCTGGTCTCGACCCGCTGACCGAAACCGGCCGGCCGAAACGCTCAAGACCACTACCGGCGTGGTGAAAGTGATGAGCGACGAGGGGGATGCGCTCTCCTGGGACGAGTCGGTCTTTCGCGACGAGCACGTCTTCGAGGTCGATTACCTGCCCGAAGCCTTCCTCCACCGCGAGGAGCAGATGCGCACCCTCCAGTACGCGCTGCGGCCCGCCGCGCGCGGCTCTCGCCCCCTCAACGTCATGGCGCATGGCCCGCCGGGCACGGGCAAGACGACCGCCGTCCAGAAGCTCTTCGGCCGCCTCGACGCCGAGACCGACGTCCGCTCGGTGCGGGTGAACTGCCAGGTCGACTCGACCCGGTACTCGGTGTTCTCCCGGCTCTTCGAGGGGATCTTCGAGTACGAACCGCCCTCATCGGGCATTTCCTTCAAGAAGCTCTTCGGGCAGATCACCGATCACTTGGTCGCCGAAGAGGAGGTACTGGTCGTCGCGCTCGACGACGTGAACTACCTGTTTTACGACTCGGAGGCCTCCGATACCCTCTACTCGCTGCTCCGGGCCCATGAGGCCCACAGCGGCGCGCGCATCGGCGTGATCGTGATCTCCTCCGATCCCGATCTCGACGTGATCGCCGAACTCGACGGGCGGGTCCAGAGCGTCTTCCGGCCCGAGGACGTCTACTTCCCGAGCTACGACACCGAGGAGATCGCCGACATCCTGGGCGAGCGCGCGAAACGTGGCTTTCGCGAGGACGTCCTCGATACAGGAGAACTCGATCGAGTCGCGGAACTCACCGCCGAGACCGGCGACCTGCGGGTCGGGATCGATCTGTTGCGCCGGGCGGGGCTGCGCGCGGAGATGCGCGCGAGCACCGAGATCGCGAGCGAGGACGTCGAGGCCGCCTACGAGAAGTCCAAATACGTCCACCTCTCCCACAGCCTCCAGGGACTCGCCGAATCCGAGCGCACACTCTTAGAGGTGCTCGCCCGCGGCGACGGCGAGCAGGCCGGGACGGTATACGAGACCTTTCACGAGGAGACCGGCCTGGGCTATACCCGCTATTCGGAGATCGTCAACAAGCTCGCTCGGCTGTCGATCGTCGAGGCCGACTACGCCGAACTGGAGGGCCGCGGTCGCTCGCGGGAGCTCTCGCTCGCGTACGATGTCGAGGCCGTGCTCGACCGGCTGTAGGTCTATCGGTCGTCGACACCGACTGTGCCGAACCGGAAGACCGTGACCGCCCGTGGCTTCAGGCGTCGGCCTCCTCGGCCTCCCCGCTGGCCGACTCCGGGAGCCCGAGTACGTACTCCACCCCGGCGTCGCGTCCGTCGGTATCGTCCATACCGTCCCACTCCTCGTCGATCGCCTCGCGGACGCTCCCCTCTACTCCCTCGGCGGCGAGCAGTGCCTCGGCGAGTTCGGCCGCCCGGTGTGCGCGCCGATCGCCCGTCTCGGCCGGCCGCGAGAGCGATCCGTGGCCGCTCGCCCAGTACGCCAGCGCCTCAACGACGAGCAGCCGGTCCTGTCGGTGAACCGTGCCCGCCCGGTCCGGGGCGCTCATCGCCGACCACCTCGCTCGGGTCGGTCACGCGTTCCCTGCCGGCACTCGGCGGTGAGTTCGACGATACCGGTCCGCCGCGAGCGGTTCGTTAGTTCCCCTCGTCCCATATTATTTAGAATGCACTGAGTCGTATTAAATTCGCGTCAGACGCACGTCGAACACCGGTTCGGGGGTCGCTCGGTGGGTCGGTGGGCCTATCGCTCGCCGAGGAAGCGTGCGGCCGTCTCGGTAAACAGATCCCGATAGGTTTCCGCCGAGAGCTTCCGTTCGAGTATCCCGGCGCGTTCCTCGGCGTAGGAGTACGGCAAATTCGGGAAATCCGAGCCGTACATGATCGACCCGGAGAGCGCTTCGAGGGTGTCGTCGGCGATCGTCGCGGGGTCGAAGTCCATGTACTGGGGCGACCGGGGCGAGAGGGCCATCGTCGTATCGAGGAAGGCGGTGTCGTACTCCCGAGCGAGCTCGCGGAAGGCCTCGATCTCGTAGGTCCCCATGTGGGCCCCACAGGCTCGTACGTCCGGATAGGACTCCAGAAAGCTCTCGAACGCTTCGCTGCCGACGTGTGGGCTGTTCTCGAACATCGGGGCCGTCCCGGCGTGGAAGGTAATCGGCCGGTCGTAGTCGCTGGCGAGTTCGAAGGCCGGATCGAGCCGCGGGTCGTCGGGCCCACACTCCTGGACCGGACACTGGAACTTGAGTCCCTGCGCCCCCGCCTCGAGGGCTGATCGCACGACCCGTGCGACGTCGTCTTCGGGATGGACGGTCGCGAACGGGATAGCCATCTCCGACTCGCTCGCGGCCCGGAGGACCCACTCGTTGAGTTCGGCGGCCATCCCCGGCCGGTGGGCGTAGGGCAACGCGAGATACCGCTCGACGCCCGCCTCTCGGAGCACGCTCTCGATGTCGACCTGCCGTGCGGGGTGGTCGAACGTCCAGCCCGCCTGGGCGGCGAGCGCGTCCCGGATCGCTGCGAGCAGCTCCTCGGGCATGAGGTGGACGTGGGCATCTACCGTCCCCGCCGGAAGCCGACCCGCCCTCGTCGTCCCGGCTCCCTCCGTCTCATCGATCGTCATCTCCCTTTCCCGACGTTCGGCACAGACGATCCTATGTGTGTCGTTCGCCGGTCGAGACTACCCGTCCCGGACTTGCTTTCAGTCGTCGGCCGTCGCGGCCGCGTCGGTCTGTGTGGTCCGCTCGCTACCGGTAACGTCGCTGACCGCGTTCACCATGAGGAAGCCGAAAACGACCTTCGCCGTCAGATCGAGCACGGCGTAGACGATGGTCTCGATGCCGACCGGGATGAGTCCGAAGCCCTCGACGCCGAGTAGCCAGACGATCGGGTAGATCACCCACACCCCCAGAAGGAGGTTCCGTAGCGTCTCGAAGCTGCTTGCGCGGTTGCCGTCCTGCTGAGAGGCTTGCTCGGAGAGCGGGCCGAGCAGCAACCAGACGATCGCGAGAAAGGCACCGGTGCTGATGACCCACCAGAGGTATCGATACACGGGGACCGTTTCGAACGCGCCGATCAGGCCCGCGACGATCATATAGACGTCGAGCCCGAGAAGCAATCCGATGGTGTTCCGATCGGCCTTCGCGAGCAAGGCGAGGTCGAGCAGCAGTAGCGGCGTCGTCACGACCCAGTCGGTATAGCGCATCCAGAACACTTCCTGGGTGCCCTGACCGACGATATCGATACTGACGATCCCGATGCCGGTCGCCATCCCGAGGTACATCGACATCGCGATCGCTGGGATCAACGCCGATATGACCGTGTGCTCGATTCCCTCCTCGGAGGTCAGGCTTCGGCCCTGGTAGATGATCCCGGCCGCACCCAGTCCCATGAGGATCGTGGTGATCCAGAGCGTCCAATTGGTCACTGCCCCGACCTCCAGGGCGATCCGTCCCCCACCGCTCTGTAACGGTATCGTCTCGAACATCACGGCTTCCCGTTCTACCGGGACGAGGATACGAAGCGAGCTTCACCGTTCAACTAGTTAAATAGTATTGGCGTATGAGGTGACCGAGGCAGTTCACGCGGCGAACGGACCGGTTCGCGGCCTCCGGCGCGCCGGTGCCTTCGTATGGATGCGGAACCGAGCCGTCCGGTTCGACCGATCGGGGGTACGGATACGATCGGTCGTGTCCGGTCGTTCTCCGTCCCACACCAGTGGGTCCGCCGGGTTCGGGTCCGCCCGGTTCTTATACGATCGGCGCGTACGGTCTCGTCGGAGCGAAACGATGATCGAGGCCGACGTCACGGTGCCGGCAGCGACGATCCCGCCAGGCGACGCGCTCGCGGCGACGGACACCCGTATCGAGGTTCTCGGGCGGATACCGGTCGCGGGCGTTAGCGGGCAGTACCTCCGTGTCACTGACTCCGAGGATCGCGAGGCCTTCGCGGACGCCACCCGATCCCACCCGGGAGTCCGGCATCTCACGGCGATCGATCGGGAGCCGACCGGCTACTACCACATTGCCTGGCACAACCCTCCCCCTTGTCCGGCCGTCTACCGATCCGATCTAGTGGTCGAGCGGATGAAGGGGACGCCGGAGGGCTGGTCGTTTCACCTCCGTGCGGGCAACAGCGAGGCACTCCAGTCCCTTCAGGTGGATTGTCGAGAGCAGGACGCTCCCTTCCAGGTCGATCGGCTCGACCGGTCGGCCGAGGGTATCGACGCGGGTTCGGTGACCGACGCCTACGGGCTGACGGCGAAACAGCGAACGGTTCTCATGACCGCGATCGAGGCTGGTTTCTTCGCGATCCCGCGCGAGACGACGCTGGCCGAACTGGCCGAGGAGCTCGACATCTCCGATCAGGCGGTCTCCGATCACCTGCGCCGCGCACAGAGGAACGTGCTTCGAGCGACCGTCCTCGCCGACTGACCGCTCGGTGGGTTCCCCGAGCGAGTGATCACCCGATCGATCCGCTTCACTATGCTACGCTTTGCCCTACTTCGTCCCGCTCCGGGTCGAGGACGGACGACGGTGCGTGGGAACGTGACCGCTCGTTTCTCGGTGCGTGTCGCTCTCACCGACCGTCTCTCGTGTGCGTTCTGAGCGTGCTCCCGACGAGGTTGCCGTACCCGCGCCGGAGCCGCTGGGAGACCGCCTGCGGGGAGACTCCCAGTTCCTCGGCGAGTTCCTCGGTAGTCGCCTCCCGCGGCACGGCGAAATAACCCATTTCGAAGGCGTTCACCAACGCGTCGCGCTGCTCATCGGTGAGGTCGAACTCACCGTAGGTGGCGGTGTTCGACCGCTCGAACACCCGGACGAGGTCGGGCGAGAACCCCTGAGCGAGCAGATCGTAAAACGAGGAGAGCGACTCCCGATCGGCAAAGAGCATTCGCAGCTCCCACATACCCTCCTCGAAGACCGCATACAGCACCGACCCCTCGGTCTGTCGGAGCGCGCCCATCAGGTCCTCGATGCCTTCCCGCCAGTGGGCTCGGTAGAACCGCTCGTCCTCGAAGGTCTCCAAGACGGTGAGATCGGTGACGGTCTCGTCTTCATCGAGAGCCTCCTCGAAGGCGTCGAGTCCGTCCTCCAGGGTGATGACCCGGAAGTAGGGCGTGAGGCCCTCCTCGTCGTGGGCGACCATGCGCTCGACCTCCAGATCGATGTCGGGGACTGCCCCGACCGTGTGGCTGAGGACGAACTCATCGGCCGCCAGCGAGAAATCCGCGATGACGCTCATACCCTTTGTTTAGCCATGGGCCCGGATATAGGTTCGCCGAAGCGGGTGGGTCAACCAGTAGCGAGATACGATCGCGGTATCGAGCGCTGCCGCCCCAGAGCACCGCGTCGTCGGGTGTACGTGGAAGATCGATCGAAGCCTTTCGATCCGGACAGAGTACATCGGCGAGACGGTCGAGCTGGCCGCCGGAACCTATGCTCTCGACGACCTCGCCGAGGCGTTCACAACTGCGCTCGGGCGACCGGTCGAGCCCGAACCGATCCCGTTCGAGACCTTCGCGGAGCGGATGGGTGCGCCCGAAACCTTCGCCCGGTTCCTGGAGTGGCAGACCTCTCATGACATCGATGTCGAATGCCTGACTCGGGAGTTCGAGTTCCAGCCGACTGCCCTCCGAGCGTACCTCGACCGAGAGTGGGCCACAGTATAGCGGTAGCTCAAGGATCGATCGCCGGTTCACGCCGGTCGTATTCGTCCGATCTGCCGGTGGGAGCGCCCCTTTCCGAGGATCGCCGGAAGCCGGCGACTCGCGATCGGCCCCCTCGTTCGCGAACGAAGGTTTCCACCAACGGGGTCGGCCCGAGCCCGGCGGAATCCCTCGTCGTTGACTTCCCCTCTCGCCGTGTTCTCCCGACAACGCCCCGAGCGACGAAACGGCGATACGCTCGGAGTACCTCTATCGAGAGCAGTGTAGGCGCTATGCTCCCCGGTTTGATGGGGAACACGGCGGCGAGCGAGTAGAGTCGGGGGGATCACACAACTGCCGATCGATCACCGTTTACCGTGACGTCCCGTGGCTGCTCGTCGATCAGGGATGAGATCCAGGCCTTCGTTGATCTCGCCGAGCACGAGGAGTACGTAGTAGCGGAGATACGCCTGGACGGGACCTCGCACGACGGCGACGACGGCGACGACCGAAGGGCCGTACAGGACCCCGACCGAAGCGAGAGGACAGGACAGCCCGGACGTTGTCGGGACCGATCAGCTCTCTTGCTCGCCCGTTTCGCCATCGCGGGTGGGTACGAACACCCGGTCGTGGAGCCGGTCACAGAGGACATTAGCGAGCGCAGCGAGGTTGGCCGCGTCGTCACGGTTGTAGGAGACGAGCGTCTCCAATGCCGCCTCGTCGCCGCGTTCGTACCGACGCCACAGGCGAACGGCGTCCCGTCCCGAGAGATCCGGGCGATCGCGCTCGATCCCAACCTGCCCTTCGACGGCTTTGAGTCCACCTGTCAGATCGAGGCGTCGGCAGGGGTACATGAGATCGAAGTGGGGGATATCGATCGTGCGGTCGAACGCCCGTTCCAAGAACGGTACGTCGAAACGGATGCCATTATACGAGACCAAGAGGGAGGCTCGATCGAGTTCCGCCGCGAGATTCGCAGCCGTGAGATCACGCCCGCGCACCAGGGTTCGGGTCTCGCCCCCGCGGTGGAAGCTCACGGTCGTGACGTCGGCGTGACTGCCCAGGCCGGTGGTCTCGATGTCGAAGTAGGTCGCGCCCTCGCGAAAGGACTCGTAGAGCCGCCAGCGCTCGCCGGAAGGGAGGGCGTCGTCGAAAAATCGGGCGTCACCCGCGTCGAGGCGGGGAATGGCCCGATCGACGAACCGATCGATCCGGTCCGCGGTAGTGGGTCCGACGACCGAGCCGTCGAACTCCTCCCAGTGGGTGATTCCTGCTTCCCAGAGCCGCCGTTCGGTCGTCTCCCCGACCCCTTCGACGGGAATGAAGCTGTTTTCCACGCGCACGCCGGCGATGAACACCGGCCCGGATAAACGCCTTCCGGTGATTTCGGCGGCGGTCAGGGGACGTTCGGTACTGGTGGCTGGCTAGTGCTCCGACTCGGGTCGGAACTGGGAGAACAGTCAACTGCGCCGAACTCGAGACCTGGTTGAGGTCGAATCATGACCGAACGAACGACCGGAAGCGGGGATACCGAAAGTAGTGGGTGGAACGGCGAGGAACGAATGAGGTCCCTATCGCCCTCACGCCGTCGGTTTTTGAACCATGCCGGGGCCGCTGGCGGGGCCTTTACGTTGCTCTCGGCCGGAACTGGAGCGGCCGCGGCCGGCGGCTCGAAAGCCGATGGAAGCGACGACACTACACCGGGGAAAGACGACGAGGAAAGCGAGGAAACGGAGTCCGAGGGGACGGAGGAGGCCTCGACCGTCGACGTTCTGAACTTCGCCCTCTCGCTCGAACATCTGGAGGCGGCGTACTACGACGAGTTCGTAGCGGAGCACAGCGAGAGCGAAATCGAGCGCTCGGAGGCTGCCCGGATCTTCGCGGATCCGGGGCTTCGGTTCTCGACCTACCAGAGGATCGAGGAAGTGCGGGACCACGAGGAGGCCCACGTCGAGGCCCTGACCGAGACTATCGAGGCACTGGGCGGCGATCCCGTCGAACCCGCCGAGTACGAGTTCCCCTACGATTCGATCGCGGAGTTCGTCTCGCTGTCGGCGACGATCGAGGCCGTCGGTGTCTCGGCGTACGCCGGCGCCGCGCCGTTGATCGACGACGAGGAGGTCCTCGCAGCAGCGCTCTCGATCCACAGCGTCGAAGCCAGGCACACCGCCTACTTCCGCCTGCTCAACACTAACTCTCCGTTCCCCGATGCCTTCGACGAGCCACGGACGATGGAAGAGGTCCTGGATACCGTCTCCCGGTTCGTCGTCGGCATGGAGGATCGAAGCGGCGACGCCGACGACGAGGGGAGCGAAGCGGACGAGGGCGAGGCCGGCAACGGCGAGAGCGGCGGGGGCGAACTCTCGATCGCCGGCCTCCGTGCGGTCACCGGGCCGATGGACAATCCCGACGAGGAGTACGTCGAGTACGTAAATAGCGGCGACGGAACGCTCGATCTGACGGGCTGGAGCGTCTCGAACACGGAGGGCGCTGCCTACGAGTTCCCTGATGGGTTCGCGCTCGCGCCCGACGAGACGGTCACACTTTACACCGGTCGCGGGACCGATAGGTCCACTGCGCTCTACTGGGGGAAGCCCCAGGAAGTCTGGAACGACCGGATCGGGACGATGATCGTCAGGAACGCAAGCGATGCGGTCATCCTCCGGCGCTCGTACTCGTGAACCGCCCGGAGTACTCGACCGACGCCGGGACGCTCTATATATGAGTGCCGACGACCGGAACACCGACGGGACGGAAGCGGACGGGTACGGGGGGTTCGTCTTCGAGGACGACGGCGCGTCCGGGGGAAACGAGGCCGACGCGCCACTCGAAGAGCGCCTGGCACCGGTCGTTGCCCTCCTCGTCGTCGCGAGCCTCGTCCTCACCGGCGGCTACATTGCCGTAACTGCCCTGAGCGGGTCGAACGGGGACGTACTCGGTTCGGGCGCCGGTTCGGGCGGCGAGAACGGTACCGTGAGGGCGAACGGTCCCGCCGAGCGGAGCCCTACCGCGGCAGGCGCCACGACGACCGCTGCTACTACTGCCGCCACTGCTACCTCCGCTGCCGGAGCGACTGCCAGCGCCGCCGATGGCGGGACGACCGCCGACGTTACACCCGGCACCGAGACTCCCCGAGCCGCCGGCACCGACGCCCCGACGACCGATCCCTCGAAGCCCTCGTCGGGCGGCCCTACGGTCGTCGTCCGAACGATAGCGCCCGGAGGCGACGTCGAAACTCCTCGATCGATCGAAACGGGAACCCCGAGCGAACCGACGGCGATCGAAACGGCAGCCGGGCCGACTGAGGAACCAAGCGAGGACGCCTCGACGGCCGCGCCCGAGAGTCGATCGCCGTCGATCGAGGGCTTCACCGTCGCGCCCGACGGGTCCGGCGGCGAGTCCACGAGCGTCGCCTGAGCCGTCGCCGATCCCGATGGTGATCTAGAGACCGTACGACTGGAGATCGTCGCTGATCCCGGCGGCAGTGCCGAGGTCGTCTCCAGCCGGGTTATCGAGGTCGACGGTTCCGGGATCGAAGGCGAGACGGAACTCGCTGCCGACGGGATCGAACCCGATGAGGCCTACGAAGTCCAGTTCCGAGTCGAGGACGAGGCCGGCAACGCTGCGCTCGCGGTTACCCGCGAGACCGCAAGCGGGTAGGTCGGGACTACGACCGGTGTGCCGGCCTCCGTCATGGCGTCCTCTCTACACCGCCACCCGTCTCGAACCGAAACCTCCCTACTACCGAACGTTAATAAAGTATTTATTACAGGGCGACCGCACTTCGTATCATGCATCCGGCCCGGACGCGAGCACTCGCTCGCTGCCGTCGGATCGAGGAGCGCCTATGACACGAAACGGCACTGTCGGAACGAGGGCCCGACCGCGCGGACGACGGGGGCCTCGCCGATGAGCATCGGTGGCGTCGGTGCCGGGGACGGCGACCGAGCCGACGGAAGTTCCCCGAGGCTCGAATGGATCCGCGACCGGGAGCCCGGCTCCCCGCGGGTGACGGTCTTCGATCCCGATCCGGCACGGCTCGATACTGCCTGGATCGAGATCGACGCACCGTCGACGGTCGCACTGCGGGCGATGCGCTGACCGAAGGCGGGCTGCCGATCGGCACTGGTCGAAGCCGACCCGACGTAATCGCACGACACTAACGTCCTCGGGGAGTAGGGCCGCCATGGATCCCGCCGAGTTCCGCGCAGAGATCCCGGCTCTGGAGGAGTGCATCTACATGAACACGGGCGCGGCCAGCCCCAGTCCAGTCGGCGTGATCGAGGCCGTCGAGTCGACACTGGATCACCACGAGCGCGTTGCGCCCGCGGAGGAGGGGATGTATCCGGCGGCCGATCGAATCTTCGAGGACACTCGCCGAGCGGTCGCGGGCCTGCTCGGTGCTCAGCCGGGCGAGATCGCACTCACCGAGAGCACCGCCGACGCCATCACTCGAATCGCCGACGCGATTTCCTGGGAGGAAGGCGACGTGGTCTGTCGAACCGACTGTGAACACCCCGCGGGCGTACTCCCCTGGCGTCGGCTGGAGGACACGGAGGGCATCGAAGTCAGGGAGATCGAGACCGACGAGGGCCGCCTCGATCTCGATCGCTTCGCTGCGGCCGCGAGCGACGCCCGGCTCGTCTGTACGAGTTCGCTGTCCTGGAACTACGGCACACGGTTCCCGATCGAGGAGCTGGTCGAGATCGCCCACGACGCCGGCGCGCAGGTCCTCGTCGACGCCGTCCAGTCCCCGGGCCAACTCGAGGTCGACGTCACCGAGTGGGGCGCGGACTTCGTTGCTGGTGCGGGCCACAAGTGGCTCTGTGGCCCCTGGGGGGCTGGCTTCTGTTATGTCGATGAGGCGGCGACCGGGACGCTCGAACCCGACCGGGTGAGCTACCGGAGCGTCGTCGATCCGAGCGCCCCGGGGTACGAGCTGAAACCCGGGGCCGCCAGACTAGAGATCGGAACACGCTCGCCGCTGCCGTACGCCGGCCTGAGCGAGGCGATTTCGCTGATCGAGGGGATCGGAATCGATGCGATCGAAGCCCACATCGAGGCGTTGACCGATCGGCTCAAGCGAGGACTAGGGGAACGACTGCTGAGCCCGCGGGACTACGAGTCCGGGCTCGTGACCTTCGCGGCCGACGATCCCGAGGCGACGGTCGCCCGTCTCGGCGAAGAGGATATCGAGATCAGATCGGTGCCCGAGCCCGACGCGCTGCGGGCCTCGCTGCACGTCTTCAATACCGCCGAGGACGTCGACGCGCTGCTTGAGGCGCTCTGAGTTCTCGGAATCCACAGAGACCTCCGGGATCCCCGTCTTGCCGTTGGGCCCGGACGGTACGGCGTCGTTGTGCTGCGTACTACCTACGATGGCCTCGTGGTCGTCGATTCGCCTCATCGACCGCTCGCTCGGAACTCCTCGTAGGGGATCACTTCCTTCTCGACGATCCGCTCGGAGTCCGGGAGTTCGCCGTCGGGGTTCGGGGATTCGGCCGCCGGGCCCCCTGGATCGCCGACGACGATCCGGCCGACCATTCCGAGTTGCTTGTGAGGGATGCAGTAGTAGTCGTGTGTCCCGCTCGTCTCGAACGTAACGTTTCTGAACGCGCCCTCCTCGCCGAACTGACCGGTGTTCCAGGACGGCCTATCGCGTGGAATCCGTCGATTGAGCGCGTACTCGTTGTCCGGGTGGTAGGCGGTCGCCGAATGGACCCCGCTCACGAGTTCGAAGGAGACGGTCGTCCCGGGTTCGACGAACAACCCGATCGGATCGAAGTACAGATCCGTGTACATTCCGACGGTATACGCTCCCTTCTCCGTGCTATCGGGACTCGCGGTTTCCGTGCTCGAAGTAGCGCCTTCGCCGGTGGTGCTACCCGCCGATCCCGTCTCGTTTCTCGGTCCGCTTCCCTCGGTCGTCGCCGGGGTCGCCGCGGTCGTACTGCGAGGCTCCGGTGGCGTCGTAGACCGAGTGGTGTCCGTACCTGCGGGCTCGCTTTCGCTCGGTGAACCGGTTCCGAGACAGCCCCCTATCCCCGTCCCGAGACCGATCCCGGCGACGTTACGGAGCAGGCGGCGGCGAGTGGGTCGGTCCCCTGTCATCTCGATTAGGCACTCGTGTTACTGAAAGAAAACGCAACCGATCCGGTCGTGCCAATGGTACCCGACTGGGGTTCGCCCTCCGCCGGAGCGGGAAGTAACGTTCGACTCGACCGATCGATCACGATCTCGCCCGCCGTCACCGACCGGCCTATACCAGCTTCCGAGGATCTAACTCGACCCAGAACTGTTCGTAATCCTCCGAGTTCGGCACGCCGTAGGGGAGCATCGACACCCGCTTCGTCCGCCGGTTCCGGTAGGGCATCGTCGCGGTTACGCCCGGGATATGATGGAGGTCGTAATCGGTCGGGAACTCGTGGACTTCGCTGAATGCCTCCGTTTCGAGATCGTAGAAGTAGAGTGGAACCTTCCGAAGTTCCTTGGTTCGAACGGTGACGAGGATACCGTCGGAATCGAACGTTCGAGCCGACCCGTACGACAGCGTTACCTGCTTTTCGCCGCCGATCCTCCCGATCTCTTCCATGTCGCTCGGGTCGCTGCGGGGCGCACGACAGAAGCTACACGCCTCGGCACCGCCGTGATTCCAGCCGTCCATCGCCCAGTACAGATACTCCTCGCCGAAGTTGATCCGGAGCGTGCGAAAGGTCTGTGTCCCGCCCGCTCCGGGAACCGGTCTCCAGTCCCGTCCGTAGTTCCGTGGTCGGTAGAACTGTGGGTTGGGGTTCGGGTCGCCGGTCGTCGCGTACAGCGTGTTCGGTCGGTACGGATCGATATCGAAGGAGTGGAAGTGAAAGTAGGAATCCCGATCGGCCGTCGAGAGCGAGTAAACGGGCTCGATCGTATAGCCGCCGGTTGGCGTCGAGGCGGCCCGGAGGACTCGAATCGCCGAGGGGCTGGCGAGATGGTATTCGGCCCAGACGAACCCGACCTCGCCCGATCGTCGGTCCCGAAACGGCATGACTGCGCCCCGCTGTGGAGGGAACACCCCGCCCAGCTCGGCGGCAGGTCGGTGTGCCGTGAGGTCCGCGGCGGAACGGTAGACATAGGCCGTTCCCCGCTCGCGCCACGAGCCGGTGACGAGGAGCCAGTGGTTCTTCCGGTTCGTACAGAGGACGGCCGGACGACCGAGTTCTCGGGAGAGAGCTCCTACCTCGGTCCGATCACCGTCCTGTCCGGTCCGAAGCACTCCCGACCCATCGCGGTAGACCGTCGTCTTCATCGGTTCGCCGATCGGGCGCACTAGCATCGACTGTGCGGACGGTTCGATGCTCTCGTACAGCGGTCCGCTCGGCTCGGCGTCTTCCTCCGTCGTCGATTCTTCCGTCGTCGATTCCTCCGCTGTCGGCTCCTCGGTCGCCGTCGACGTCCTCGTCATGGTAGACGGCTCGGCGGTGGGCTGGCGCGTTACGGGCGTTGTCGTGCTCCGAGTCGTGTTGTCTCCTCACTGGGATCCGCTGGATACACAGCCGGCGAGCCCGGCGATATCAAGGCCGCCCCAGCGAAGGACAGCACGACGCGAGGAGTTTGTTTCTTCACACCAGAATAGAAAAATACTGTAGATTTGGTTCTACAGCGACTGACCTGGTTTAGTAGGTAGGTAACCCGCGGCAGCGCGTATTCCCTCCCTTCTCAACGACACGCGCTACTGTTATCCACGTCACAGTGCGCTGATTAGAAACGAGTTACTCGGGTTTCGAAACCGTCCGTTCGATCCACTCGATCTACCCGGTATCACTCGGATCGGCCGAACGGATCGAACGGACTGTACGGATCGTAGCGTTCGTCGGAGAAGGAACGGATCGCTATCTACGACCCTTCGATCAGGTCCGTCAGTGCGTTCTCGGTGAACCGCTGTAGCCGAGGGTCGGGTCGCTCGATCGCGGGTTTCACCTCTCGCATCCGGTTGAACGGCCAGTTCCCCTGGTCCTATGTCGGATCGGGGTCGATCCGCCACGTCCAGCCCATGGTGCCGATCGCGAACACCTGCCCGCCGTTCCGTTCGTAGACCGTCGTGTCGGCATCGGAGTTGTTCAGTACTCCCTCGAGAGAGCTGGTCCTCTTCTCGTAATGAAACAGCTTCTCGACGTCGCCCGGTGACGCGTCGACTACGTGGTCCCACTCGTGGCCGACACAGCCGATGACGGTATCTCCCTGCTCGAATCCGGTATCGTCGAACCAGGGGTAATCGAGACGCCCGTTCACGACCGAGAGGTCAGGGAACTCCCATTCGCCGCCGCCGGCGCTCTCGACGCCGAGGAGGGCCGCTTCCGGATATTTGCCCGACCGGAACTCGTCCGTCGTTCGCAGGCCCTGTATGGGATCCCTCTCGGCGTCGTTCTTGTAACAGACCATCGTCCGGCCGTTGTCCCGGTAGCGTACCTGCCAGCGACAGGTATCCGACCCGATGAACGCCAGGTTCGTCCCGCCGTCCCGAGCGGTCTCGAAGCCGCGTCGTTGTTCGAGCGACCAGTACTCGTCGTGGCCGCTGCTGATCGCCATCCCGTATTCGGTGAGCAACGCCGGATCGCGATGGACGTCGTGATCGCTGACGTACGAAACGTGGTAGCCGACCTGCTCAAGCCAGCGAAGCAGGTGAATCGAGTAGCCGAGATGGCAGTTGAACGGGTTCTCGTACGGCCGGTCGTAGCTGATCGCGTACGCTCGCTTCCCGTCGCTGACGAAGGCGTACAGTCCCTTCCCTCCCCAGCTGTCGTAGGCCTGCTGGGTCGCCAGCGGAAGCTGGACGACCGCCTTCGCTCGGCGCTTCGACGACGGTTCGCGAACGACGAAGGGGTAGGCGGTGGACTCGCCGGCCGCCGACCCGGAATCGAGGACGAACCGGGCGATATAGAGCCCGGAGACCCACTCCTTGGGAACGTCGATCCTGTCGGTGACCGGCCAGTCACACCCGATCAGTTGCCGTGGCCCGCTCGGTTCGGAGATCGGCCTCGGGCGGCTACGGTTCGTCGGTAACGAGGCGAGCTCCCGTCCGCCGGCCCCGTCGTACCATCTCAGTCGGTAGATGGCGACGTGATAGCGCGCGGCCGGATCGGTGCTCACGCAGAACTCGAGGGTCTCACCGGGCGCGACGCTGTCCGCCGTCGTATACCCCTCGATCGAACGGGGATCGTCGGGGCTTCCCCCTGGCCGCCACCCGCTATCTCCGGGGAGATCGTTCTCCGCCGGGATCGGGTTTCCGGGAGCTGACTCCTCCGGATCGGTCGTCTCAGTATCGGCCGTCTCGGTGTCGGTCGTCGTCTCAGCTGCCGGCGTGGGTGGGGGAGTCTCGATCGGCGGCACAGTGGTCGGCTCGTCGGCGGCCCCTGAGTCGTTCTTTCGTTTGCCGAGACACCCGGAAATACCGGCGAGAACGAGGCTTCCCAACCGGAGGACGGTTCGTCGTGGAGAATGCATGTCTGCTGGCCAGCGTTCATTTACTATGGTATTTCTTTAATTCCTGTTATAGACTAAGGATACAAAGTTAGGTGGCGGATTCCGCTATCGAGCCGAGGACTACTGCATCCCGATGCGTGTTCGATATCCCGTCGTACTCCAAGAGCAGTCGTCTCTCCTCGCTCACGAGGATCGTTCGCTTCAGTGCTCCGGCGGGGATTCGAACCCCGGTCATCACCGTGAGAGGGTGATATGATTGGCCGGACTACACCACCAGAGCGCTCGACAGTACGCTACTGCGACCGATAGCAGTGCCTTCCCGGTCTTAAGCGCCACGATGTACGGCGGCCTCCGTCGACCGAGCGCGCCGCCCTCCGGCCGTTATCGCTGGTATTACTCTTCCGACGGTGACCGTCCCGTCTCGGGTTCGTCACCGCGGAGGCTGACGATGTTCTCCCGGCCGATCCGCAGCTTCGAGATTCGGTCGTCCTCTTCCATCTCCGAGAGGAGCATGCTCACCTTCGATTTCGACCAGCCGGTCTCCTCGACAATGGCGACCTGTCGCATTCGGCCGCCGTTCGCTTCGAGCAACCGGAGTACACGATCGTCGTCCGCCAGTAGCTCCTCCTCGGGAACCGCCGGCTCAGTGGACTCGCTTTTCTCGCTCGCATCCCTGCTACCCACCGCTTCCCCTCCCGTCCCCGAACCGATTCCGACGGTCGGAGCCGATCGCTGACCGGCTCCCGACCGCGACCCGCGACCGGAGCCGGGAACGCCGCCGAAGCGCCAGGCGATCGCCGCTGCGAGGCCGAGCAAGAGGAGAACAGCTCCGCCGATCGCCACCGGCAGTGACTCGCTACCCGCCGATGGCGGCCCGAGAACGGCGTTCGGCCGGCCGTTATCGAACTCGCGCTCGCCGGTCCAACTCACCGACTCGCTCTCTCCTAAGGACTCCGCGGACATCGATTCGGGATCGGGCTCGACCGAACGGAAGACCAGATCGCCGCCGGCACGGATCGAGAACTGCTCGTTCGGTCCCACGTAGAGCCCGCCTTCGAACGCGCCGCCGTCGAAGACGTCACCGGCCAGAACCGTGCCGTCCTTCTGAACAACGGCGAAGCCGCTCCACAGAAAGCTCATCTCGACGACGCCCCGATTGTTCAGCGAGCCGACTCGCGCCTCCCGGCTGAACGCCCGGGCTTCCATCTCCCGGCCGGTCGTCTCCGCGCCGACCCGGACGAGTCGTTGTGCGAGGCGTACGAACTCCTCGTACAAACGTAGCTCCTGGGAATTGAATCGCTCGCCGTAGTCCTCGAAATTCGAGCGTTCGGAGTCGTTCGCGAGCGCCCGCTTGTAGGTAAAGGTCCACCGGGCGGAGCCGTTCGGGTGAACCAGTACCTCGAACTCCGTGCTGTCGAACTCCTGGGCGGCGACGACGCCGCTCGCCCGCTGTGCGGTCGCGTCACTGCCGTCTGGCGACTCCGTTCGGCCGATCACCGGCCCCCAGACGGCAGCGCCGAGGACCGCCAGGAGAACGACACCAACGGCGAGTCCGGACCACCGGACCATCCGATGAAACAACACGATTGGATCATAAAAACGCACTGACTGCCGTTCGATCCCGCCGCCGGCACCGAAAATCTCGTTCGGCGACTGGTGACGGTCGTCGGTGATACGGCAGTCGGGAACCGCTAGGGCGCGAGCTTGTTCGGATGTTCCTGCTCGTAGCGCCTGAAGGTGTGTGGCATCCACTCTTTACATTCGCTCATTACAGCTTCGGAAAGGTCACGAACTTCCCACTGTGCATCGCTTTTGAGCCTCATATCCAGCAGATGCATGAGCGATCGTGCGTTCATCGTGAACGTGAGATTGACCATCGTTCCTATCGGTAGGACCATCCGGGCGTCTTCCTTCGGGACGCCGGCGTCGATCAGCCGCCGGTAGGCACTCATCGAGTGCTCGTAGAGCTCCTCTGCGATTCCTTCGCGTTCCTCGGCCGAGAGGGTCGCCTCCGAGATACCCTCGCGACTTACGATCTCCTCCTCGCTAAAGGAGGGAGGGAAACAGAACAGCTCTTCGGGCTCGCCGTCGATCTCGGTGTAGCGCAGGCTCTGGACGTCGAAGCTCGCGTGCCGATGTCTGGTGAGCTGGGCCATACAGCTCCTCGATACCCCCTCGACCGCGAAGGTCGCCGTCGGGTGCTCTAAGGGGCCGAAATGACCGGATCTGAAGAGGTGATCCAGCAGGGTTTCCTTTTTCTCGGCGATCGTCTCGCCGTCGACCGATTCCATTACCGCCGCAAACGATCGCTCCGACCCGACCCACCGGTCGCTGTAATCCCCCCGAGCACACCGACAGGCGAGTTCCTCGGGATCTGCCGTTCCTCTGAGCAGTTCGACGCGCATACTTCGATAGGTGCCTGCCGCCCTAATGAAACGGTGCCATCTCGGCCCGCTCCTCGGGCCCGCTCGCAGCCGAAGGTCGGCTATGGCAGAACCGGTCGATCGGTAGATCCAAATCGCCGACCGACCTCTCGATCGCATGATCACGAACCTCGCACCCGGCGGCCGCGTCTTCACGAGCAACGTCTTCCTCGTAGAGGGTGAGCGCACCGTCCTGATCGATCCGGGCAACGACTTCGACGTCGCCAGCGAGATCGAAGCTCGCGTCGATGGCCTCGATGCGGTCGTTCTCACCCACACCCACCCGGATCACGTCGGAAACCTCGATAGTGTGAAAGGGAGTTTCGCCGTCGAGGTCTGGGGGTTCGATCCCGAGCATCACGGCGTCGATCACGCCATCGCCGACGGCGAGCGGGTACAACTCGGCGACGAGGAGTACGTCGCGCTACACACTCCCGGGCACAAGGACGACCACCTCTGTCTGTACGCCCCCGATTCGGGGACGCTGTTCGCCGGCGACCTGGTCTTCGAGAACGGTGGATTCGGCCGCACGGACCTCGAAGAGGGCGATCGCGAGCAGCTCGTCGAGAGTATCGAGCGCCTGCTCGACGCCGCCGAGGACCCCTCGGTACTCCATGCCGGCCACGGCGCGAGCGTCACCGACTCGCCCAGGGAGACCATCGAGGTNNGTAGGCGTCCGCGCTCGCGATCGAACGCGGCTCCTCGCGCCGGGCGCTCGGTAGCGGGTCGAGCGGTATCGAGGCGACCGGCTCGATGAGTTCCAGAACGCTTTCGACGCGCGTCTCTAGCTGTCCCTCGCGGGAACCGCCGCTCGCGACCGAGCAGGCCTTCGCGTAGCGATCGCCCCGATAGATCCTGGCCCGGCGCGGCTCGATGCACGCGACGGCCGCCGGCTCCAGGTCTCGGAGCGGGCGGGCGACGTCGCTGTAGGACTCGACCACGGGCTCGGCTATTCGCTCGATCCGCGCTGCGACCCCGTCGAGTGCCGGCAGATGGCGGGCTTCCATCACCTCGTTGAACTCGGCGATCGAGGACACCGCCAGCGCCTCCGCCACCGGAAGCTCCTCACGGACGAGCGGGGGCAGTTCGACGGTCCCGTTGTAGACGTAGGTCCCGCCGACCCGATCGATCACGAACTCCCGATCGCTATTTCCCAGTAGGCCGGCCTCGGGCCCGGGAGCCGGCCGCCAGAGGCGGTGGAGCGGGTTCAGCTCCTCCGGGGTACGTTCACCGGCACTCGCCCCGGCGAGACGGGCGGCGTCCGTCCCGTAGAGCCGGCTCTCGGCGAGCGCTCGGCGGGCGTCGTCGTGATCGAACCAGTAGTCGTTGCCGGCCCGGGGCTTGAACGCGGTCGTGCGGAGATAAGCGGTGAGGCCCGCGGCGAAGGTAGTCTTCCCGGAGTCAACCCGATCCCCGCCGACGACCAGCAGCGTCATCGCAGCCCGTAGTGGCCGGGTTCGTCCTCGCGATCCGGGTCGGCGAAACAGAAGGCCTCGGCGTTGTGGATCATCCAGGGGATGGCCCAGTCGAGCAAGACCTCCTCGGTTTCGACGTCGAGTTCGGCCTCGGGATCGAGATTCTGGAGCAGGCGGGCGATCTCGTAGACGGTGTACATCTCCGCCCCGTCGAGCACCTCCTCGGGGGCCCGGAACTCGAGGGGCCGCAAGCGATCGAACGAGGACTTCGGTCGCGGCATGACCCTGGAACCAGTCGAGCGCCGATAACGTTCTCGATATCACCGTAGAGTTCGTTATCACCGGGGTCACTGCGGGCCGGACACCGCCGTTGTCGCTCTCGATACACCGTTCCTGCCGACGGGTTAGCAACTTTTATATAGAACCGCAAACATCGATCGAACGAAGACCGATCATGGCACAAGAGTCTCCACAGCAGCGCATGGGTAGTCAGCCGATGTTCATTCTATCGGACGACGCCGAGCGCTCGCAAGGCCAGGACGCACAGCAATCGAACATCGCCGCGGGCAAGGCCATCAGCGAATCGGTTCGCACCACCCTCGGTCCAAAGGGCATGGACAAGATGCTCGTCTCCGATTCGGGCGACGTCGTCATCACGAACGACGGCGCGACCATTCTCCAGGAGATGGACATCGAACACCCCGCCGCCCAGATGATCGTCGAGGTCGCCGAAACTCAGGAAGAGGAGATCGGCGACGGCACGACCACCGCCTCCGTGCTCGCCGGCCAGCTACTGGCCCAGGCTGAAAACCTGCTCGACGACGACGTTCACCCGACCGTGATCGTCGAGGGCTACAACGAGGCCTCCCGCCTCGCCCGCGAGTCGATCGAGGAGATGTCGATCGACGCCGACGTCGACGACGACCTCTTAGAGCAGGTCGCGGAAACCTCGATGACCGGGAAGGGAACTGGCGGCGTGACCCCCGAGCGCCTCGCCGAGACGATCGTCGAGGCCGTCCGGGGCGTCGAGAGCGCCGAGGGCATCGAGCGCGAGGACGTCCACGTCCGCACGCAGGTCGGCGCGAGTTCGACCGCCACCGAACTGATCGAGGGCGTCATCGTCGAGGACGAGCCCGCCCGCGAGGACATGCCCCGTAGCGTCGAGGACGCGACGATCGGCGTCTTCGACATGGACTTCGACATCCGCGAGGCCAACGTCGACGCCGAGTACGACATCACCGACATCGACCAGCTCAACGACGCGATCGACGCCGAGGAAGGTGAGCTCCGGAGCTACGCCGAGACGCTTGCGGAGACCGACATCGACGTCGCGATCGTCACCGGCGACGTCGAGGACCGCGCGGCCGCCTATCTCGCCGAAGAGGGTATTCTCACTTTCGAGAGCGTGAGCGACGACGACGCCGCAGCCATCTCCCGGGCGACCGGCGCGACGGCCATCGGTTCGCTGGCCGATCTCGACGGGGCGGACTTCGGCCACGCCGAGGACCTATCCGTCGAGAGCTTCGCCGACGAGGAGCTACTGTTCGTCGAGGGCGGCGACGCCGCCCGGTCGGTGACCGTCCTCGTCCGTGGGGGCACCGAGCACCTCATCGACGAACTCGAGCGCGCGATCGACGACGCGATCGACGTCGTGACTGCCGCGATCGAGACCGGCGGCGTGGTGCCCGGTGCCGGGGCGAGCGAGATCGCGATCGCGAGCCACATCCGCGATCGGGCCGCGAGCATCGAGGGCCGCCGGCAGCTCGCCGTCGAGGCCTATGCCGACGCGATCGACATCGTGCCCCGCACGCTCGCCTCGAACGTCGGGATGGACCCGATCGACGCCTTGGTCGAACTGCGCTCCCGACACGACTCGGAGGGCCGTGCGGGCATCATCGCCGAGGGCCAGACCGGTATCGTTGACGACCCGATGGAGTACGGCGTGCTCGACCCGGCCGCGGTGAAGCACGAAGCCGTCGAGTCGGCGACCGAAGCCGCAACGATGATCGTTCGCATCGACGACGTCATCTCCGCGGACTGAGCGTCGCGCGACCGCCGCCGCCGATCGTCGGAATCGACCGCGACGACCGCTTATTCTATCGCGCTCGCCTCCAGTCAGCACCGCGTACCGATCGCACGCTCGGTTGGTCAACCACTACGTCCGCAGCCGATCGTACGGCACCTACCCGAGACTCGGTGTGTAGGACTGGTCACGGGCGACGATCGTTTCCGGTTCGACGCGGACCAGCAGGAACTCCTCGGGCTCGGCGAGCACCGCCCGGAACATCGGGTCCCAGGCTTCCCGATCGTCGCCGATATAGGGTATCAGAAGGCGCTCCGCGCGGTCGGGATCGAGCGGCTCGACGCTTCCCTCTCCTCGAATACCGACGTGTTTCACGACGGCTTCGGAACTATCGAACTCGACGACACCCACCGCACACCGCGGATCGCGCTCGATCCGTTTCGGGAAGCTGTCGCCTCCCTCGCCGATTATCGGGATCGCGCCCTCTTCCCAGAGGAACCAGACCGGTGACTCTCGTGGGCCCTCGGCCGAGGCGGTCGCGAGATGGGCAAAAGGGGTTTGCGAGGAACGCATCGATCGATTCGGGAAGCGTGTTCTCGACGACGTCCATACGGATCCTTCGGCGTGATCGACCTCTACGTTCGGGTTCGTCGGTCGCTTACCGATGGAGCGCGAACTCGACCAATCGGGGGACGACCCGCGCGTCGACCGACACCGACAGCGGTGCGCTCCCGAAGGGGTAGGAATCGATTCGCAGCGCCCCCGGCCCGACGGGCGAGAGTTCGATGCCGGCAGTCTCGCCTTCGGCCGTCGGGATCGGCCCGATCGAACTCGTTTCGAGCACGACGTTCCGACAGAGATGCAGCGAGATGGTATCGAAGGCCTGTAGCAGTAGGTACTGCTCGCCGAGTCGGCTTCGGCCCTCGATTTCCCCTACTGCTTCGCCGACGTCGCCGGTCTCGTGTAACGCGGCGAGGAACTCCAGTTCGCTTTCGTCGACGTACTCGCCGTAGCGCGCCGACTCGGCCAGTTCCTCGGCGACCTGCCCCTGGAAGGACTCCTGTTCGTCGATGAACCCGGCGAAACGGGAGTCCGAAACCCGATCGGGGATGCCCGGTCGGGAGCCATAGGCGCTCCGCTTGAGGCCGGCGGCGTGCATCGACGTGAGGAGACCCGCGTAGCGATCGATCGCCGCGACGGCGGTGACCCCATCGGTGTAGAACGTCGTCCAGGATTCGGCGGGCACGCTAATGAAGTCGATCACCCCTTCCTCGCCGACGTGCGGGGCCATGTCGTATTCCTGCCAGCCCTGGTCGTGGTGGGCCGCGGCGATACAGACCGCGTGCCAGGGCCCGGGCCGGGCGAATTCTCGACTACTCCACTG
>PXRA01000057.1:24719-30675 GCA_003021725.1 Halobacteriales archaeon QH_8_64_26 | reverse complement strand
CCAGCTCAACCGGGCGGCCGCGATGAACCACGCGATCCGGGCGGCCGTCCCGATCACGCCGATCTCGAACGAAGAAGAGATCGAGGACGCCGCCGCCGGGCTCGTCGCCTGTGTCGAAGCCGCCGAGGGGCGTTGATCGGGGGCTGGACGGGTCGATCGCGACCGTCAGTCGGCTCCTCCCGGCGGCTCGGAGGAGGCGGAGCGCGAACGGTCGGGGGCAGTTGGCCGTACTCGAACGTACTCAGAAGGTCCCGAGGTCGCCCTCGATCACCCGGTCGGTGACGTCGGCGACGTTCGCCAGTTCGCGATCGACGATTGCTTGCACACCGGCTTCGACATCGCCGATCGCCACGCCCGACTCGGTGACGACGTGGACGTCGGCGACGTGGGGCCGGTCGATCGGCTGGCCGATCTGGCTGAGTAGCCGGATTCTGAGGTCCCGTATCCCGTCGACCTCGCTCACGACGGTTCGGGCGATGTGGGGCGAGAGGAGGTTGTAGATCTTCCCGATGTGATTGACGGGATTCTTCCCGGAAGTGGCCTCCATCGACATCGATCGGTTGGGAGTGATGAGCCCGTTCGCCCGATTACCCCGGCCCACGGAGCCGTCATCGCCCTGTTCGGCGGAGGTACCCGTCGTCGTGAGATAGATCGAGTTCGACGAGTAGTCGTCGGCGGTATTTACGTGGACGGCTACTTCCCGGTCGGTGTACTCGCTCGCGAGATCGGCGACGAACCGATAGATCCCCTCGATCGCCTCGTCGTACGCGTCGATGTCCGCGACGAACGCGTCGACTATCGCGGCGGCGACGGTGACGTCGATCCGGTCGTCCTCGCGTTTGCCCATGACCTTGATGTCCGGGCCGAGTTCGGGGTGGGTGGAACTGTAGTCGCCGTTGAGCTGGCGTTCGGTCTCTAATACTATTCGCTCGGTCTCGGAGAGTGGCGCGTGGCCCACGCCGAAGCTCGTGTCGTTGGCCATCGGTACCGGTCGGCTCCCGGGTCGGTCGGTCGGTGCCGCGCCGCTCCTCTCCCTGCTCGTATCGGCCCTCCCGCCGTCGCCGAAGACGCCCTGAAGGTCGCCGCTGCCCTCGCCGAGCCGGACGTCCAGTACGATGTCGGTGCCGACGTCGAGCCGCGGGACGGCCTCCTCGAGGTACTCACGGCCCGCCCGGAGCGCGATCGGCTCGGTCGGGATCGTCACTCCCTCGTGCTCGGAGGTCGCCCGACCGACGACGAGCAGGTAGATCGGTTCGGTGAGTTCGCCGCCGCCGAAGGCGGGGACCGCAGAGCCCGCGACGAGCTGGGCCTCGTCGGTATTGTAGTGTAGTATCTCGCCGACGCGATCGAGATAGGCCTGGGAGAGCGCCCGCGAGACGCTTTCGGCGACGCCATCACAGATCGAATCGGGGTGGCCGATACCCTTCCGCTCGACGATCTCGACGGCCTGGTCCTCGACCGGCGGGCGATCGAGGCTCTCGACTCTGACGTTCCGTTCGCTCATTGCTCGGTGTACCGCCCCGTCGGTTCTATAACTTGCGGAAACTTTCCACTCGGTCCTAATTACCAGTAGGCATCGTCCGCGATTCGCGACGAGCCACCCTTCTCACCGCTCGATTCCTCACCGTTCGGTCTCGGCGGCCGACCCCGTTCGATCGAGAAGCATCTCGAGGTAGGAAGTCCTGGTGCCGTTCTCGGGATCGAGCCCGAGATCCTCCAGTACGTCATACACGCGCTCGCGGGCCGTTTCGATTCGGTCCTCCTCGGCTTCGAGTTCGACTTCGAGGAACTCCCCGAGACCTTCGACCCGATCGCAGACGAGCGTCCACTCCTCCTCGGCCGCGGCGTAGATCGAGCGGGTCTTCGAGACGGTCGCGGCCGGTTCGAAACCGAGCGCCGCGAGGGCCTCCTCGATCGCGTTACCGTCTCCTACGTCCGTTTCTATCTCGCGGCGGGTCTTCGACTCGCTATCGACGAGCGGCCCCTTGTAGGTCAGGACGGCCGTTTCCGTGCGGTCCTCGGATTCGGTTCCGGACTCGCCGGCCGTCTCGACGATACGCTCCCGGCGCACCCGGAGGGCCTCGTCGGTCTCCCCGAAGTCCTTGTGGGGAGCGTCGTAGTAGGTGTCGTCCTGTTCGATCGTTCCCCGGAACTCCGCGTCGAGTGCCCCGATCGACTCGCGAACGGCCTCGTGATCGGCACGGACCTTGAGTTCGACCTCGTACATAGGAGGAGGGAGACCGGTCCCACGGAAAAGCATGGGCTCTCGGGCGCGGCGTCTCTCGCCTCGCGGCCCCTCCCGTGTCTCTCGTCGCAGAACCCACCGGTCGGCTCGGGCGGACCGACCGCGGGCGGGCGGTGGACGCTACCTTTTTCAGAGGGGTCCCGTAAGCGAAGCCCATGCTCCGCGTCCGGGCGCCCGCGACGAGTGCCAATCTCGGGAGCGGCTATGACGTCTTCGGGGTCGCCCTCTCGCGCCCGGCCGACGTGATTCGAGTTTCCCGTGCGGAGCGGACCACCATCTCGGTCTCGGGCGTCGGGAGCCAGTACATCCCCGAGGACCCCGACCGGAACACCGTCGGCGCGGTCGCGGAGGCCCTCGACACGCCCGCCCACATCGAGATCGACAAGGGGGTCCGACCGGCCTCGGGCCTCGGGTCCTCGGCGGCGAGCGCCGCGGGCGCGGCGGTCGCGCTGAACGAACTCTACGATCGGGAGCGCTCGAAAGAGGACCTCGTTTCGATCGCCGCCGAGGGCGAGGCCGTCGTCTCGGGGGCGGCCCACGCCGATAACGTCGCGCCCTCGATTCTCGGCGGCTTTACCGTCGCGACCCCCGAAGGAATCACCCGTGTCGACGCCCGCGTTCCCCTGGTCGCCTGTCTGCCCGAGATCGTCGTCTCGACGCGGGACGCCAGGCGAGTCGTCCCCGAGGAGCTGACTATTTCGGAATCGGTCGAAACCATCGGCCGAGCGGCGACGCTCGCGATCGGGATGTGTCGCAGCGATCCCGATCTCGTCGGCCAGGGGATGCGCGACTCGGTGGTAACCCCCGCGAGGGCGTCGCTGATCGAGGGCTACGACGCGGTGCGGGAGGCGGCGCTCGCGGCGGGTGCGACCGGAGTCACCGTGAGCGGTGCCGGCCCGGCCGTGCTGGCCGCCTGCGATGAGGACGACCGCCGATCGATCGCGCTCGCGATGTTGGGCGCTTTCGAGGACGCCGGGGTTGACGCCAGGGTCTATCAGACCCGCGTCGGCGAGGGCGTCGAGATGTACTGACCCACTGACCTATCAGTCACTTCTCGAACCGTGTGGACCGTCAGTACGGCCAGCAGCTCACGTCGATCAGCGTTCGCTTGCCGGTACCGAGCGGACAGTCGTCGTGGCCACTGGGACGCGATCGGGTCGTGACTTCTTCCACTGGTTAGTTCGGGGGCTTCTCCAGGCCACCTCGGTGTAGCTCAAATATAGAGAACGGAACTGCCCGACACTCGGCGGCGATCGATCCATCGAGTGTCGCAGCTATTGCTCGTAGCGAAGTTGAAATAAACTGTAAGTTATAAGTGGTCGTTAGTTGACAGAGGACACGACAGGAGAATGGATCGAAGCCGACGAAGAGTCCTGATCGCCACAGCAGCAGGACTGACGACGGCTACGAGCGGGTGTATGGACACGTTCACGGTGAACGTTAATGGTAGCAACTCCCAGGATGGGGAAGGGTCCTCTCGGCTGGCCAACAACAGCAGCGACATCGATATCGATATCGAACAGGAACAGGAGCAGAATCAACAACAGCAACAGGGGAACAACGGCGACGACGGTGACGGCAGTAGTAATAGCGACAACAGCAATGACGGCGATGGCTCCGTTGCCGTCGATCGGGAACTAGTCATCGAGCACCTCGGGACGTCCGACCAGAACGCCAGTTACTCGATCACATTCTCGGCGGATTCCGTGATCGAATACGGGGACGATGCCGACGAAGGGGTCACTGACGAGATAAATGGCCGGTATGTCACCGGTGGCGTGTCCGGCGGATCGGACGACTTCCGTTTCGGCGGCGAGATCGAGGACATCGAGTACGGTGGTTGCCTGCGCTTTCTCGTCGATGGCGACGAGATCGAGGAAGGCGGTGACTGTGGCGATTCCAACCCCAACGATGGGCCGGACGACCCCGAGGACTTGGATCATCACCTAGTGATCGAACCGCTCGACGACGACCCCGGTAGATATACGCTGTACTTCGATGCCGGCAGGCCGGTCATGTACGGCGAGGAGGCGGACAACGAGGACGGCTCGGACGTTATCAGTGGTGCGTACGCGAGCGGGACTATCAACCGAGGTACCGACGATTACTACTACAACGGCGGGGTATCGATCAAGTACACCGGCAATCTACGTTTTACTGTCGACGGTGAGGTGATCGAGGAGAACCCGGTCGAACCCTCCGGTCGGACCCTCCTGATCGAACCGGGAGACGGATACAGCGGCTCGGAGGCGACGTACTCGGTTGTTTTCCGATCGGGAACGGAGGTAGCATACGGCGAGGAAGCGGACGACGAGGACGGCACTGACCGCCTATACGACGACGAACTGTACGGGACGATCAACGGTGGGTCGGACAACTACCGGTTCAGCGGGTCGATCGAATCGATCACACACACCGGCGACCTTCGCTTCGTGGTCGATGGCACCGAAGTCGACGACGCCCTGGTGAAACGATCGGACGACACCTACGACAACGAACTAGAGATCGAATACGCCGATGGCGGCTCCGGGGAGGGTAGTTACGTGATCGAAACCAGCACGTCCCGGATACACGTGGGTCCGGACGCCAACATCGAGGACGGCAGCGACCGGATCGACGGACGAGTGATTCGCGGGACGATCAATAGCGGGTCGGACGATTACCTGTTCGACGGTAGCTTGGAGTCGATCAGGTATCGGGGCGATCTCCGATTTACCGTCAACGGCACTGCGGTCGATGCGTCGCTCCTCACCCGGATCGACGATAGTTACGATCACGAACTGGTGGTGGAATACGTCGATGGCAGCTCCGGGCGGGGAAGCTACACGGCTGACGTAACCACGACGGCGATCGAGTACGGCGAGGCGGCGGACAACGAGGACGGCAGTGACCGGATCGACGGTCGCGAGATCGTCGGGACGATCAACAGCGGGTCGGACAACTACTTCTTCGACGGTAGCGTTTCGGCGATCAGTTACTCGGGTCCCCTTCGATTCAGCGTCGATGGCGAGGCGGTGAACGACGCGCTGCTCGATCGGGTCGACGACACCTACGATAACGAGTTGATCGTCGAGTACGTCGGGAACGGTTCCGGGGCGGGGAACTACACGATCGAAACCGATACCTCGGCGATCGGCTACGGCGATGAGGCGGACAACGAGGACGGTAGCGACCGCATCGACGGGAACGTGATCCGCGGATCGATCAACAGCGGGTCGGATAACTACTTCCTCAACGGGTCGGTGACCGACATCAGCTACACCGGCGATCTCCGTTTCCTCCTCGATGGTGCTGTGCTCCGTGAGGATACGCCGAGGTCGGATACTGATACGACAACCGAGACCGACGTTCCCGACACGGAGACCGAGACGACGACCGACGACCCGGACACGGAATCGGAGCGGATAACCGACGACGGCACCGACACGACGACCGAACCCACGACCGACGAACCCGATACGGAAACCACAACCGCAGCGCCGGATACCGACACGACGACCGAAACGGACACCGACACACCGACGCGGACGCGGAGTGATACCCCTATTCCTACCCCGACCGAGACCGAAACGGGAACCGATAGCGACGACGAGTTTGAAAGTGGATCCGACGCCGGAAGCGACGACGAGCAAAGCACCGACAGCACCGACGGAAGCTAACCGACGACCGACTGTACCGCTATCGAACGCCTGGCGTTTCCCGCTCGGTGAC
>PXRA01000057.1:15134-24600 GCA_003021725.1 Halobacteriales archaeon QH_8_64_26 | reverse complement strand
CGACGCCGAACCGCGCTGGAGTCCCGACGGCGAATCCTTGGCCTTTACCAGCACGCGCGGGAAACCGTGATGAGCCCCAACTGTACGTGCTAGCCGCCGGCGGCGGCGAGGCCCGCCAGGTCACCGACGTCGTCGGCGGCGTCTCAGCGATTTCCTGGCGGCCCGACAGTGGGGAAATCGCGTTCGTCCAGTCGCGTTCGCCCGCCGAACGCCGCGAGGACCTCGATCTCGCGGTCGGCGACGCGGAGTACGAACGCGAACCACCCGATCCCCGCGTGATCGATCGCTCGATCTACCGTGCCGGCACGCAGTACTTCGATGGCCGCCACAGCGGTGTCTACACCGTCGATCCCGCGACCGATACTGTCGAGCGGGTTACCGGCGACGGTGGCGGCGGAGACACCGGGAACAACGGCGAGAGCGATGGCGATCGACCGGCCGGCAGCGAACAGGGGTACGATAGCGAGCGGGAGTACGACTACGTCTCGCCGACCTGGGGCGACAGCGAGACGCTCTACTACGCGGCGAAACGCGGCGAGGACCCCGATGACTCGACGATCTTCGATGTTATCGCCAACGACCGGGCGAACGACGAAACAACGACGATCACTCGGACCAGTGGCTGGGAGGTGACCCTCGCCGCGACCAGCACTGGACGGGTCGCCTTCCCCTACACGCCCGAAGAGCGGGCGACGTTACGCGGAACCGACGTGCGGGTCTACGATCGTGACACAGGGGCGACCCACACTCTCACCGAAGACATCGATCGCACGGCAACGGGGCCGCTTCGGTGGGGCCCCGATGGAGAGGAAGTGTATTTCCTCACACCCGATGAGGTCCAGGTCGCGATCCGGGCAGCCGCGGTCGATGGGGCGGCGGAGGACGAAGAGTCGGTCCGAATGATCGTCCAGGACGGCGAGACGACCGGCTTCGACGTCGGCAGCGGACTCGCTTTCGTGCGAAGCGAGTGGGATCACCCGGGTGAGGTGTTCGTGACCGATAGCGGGACCCAACGAGAGGGCGAAAACCGAGACCGAAACTCGCGCCGGCTGACCGACGTGAACGCCGCGCTGCTCGACGAACAGACGCTGGCCGAACCCGAAGAGGTACGCTTCGAGAGCGAGGGCATCGAGATCCAGGGCTGGGTGCTCTACCCGCTCGATGACGACGGCCAGAGCGACGATGGCGGACGGAACGACCGGGAGGGAGAACAAAAGGAACACCCACTGGTCGTCGAGATCCACGGCGGCCCCCATGCGATGTGGAGCACGTCGGGAACGATGTTCCAGGAGTTCCAGACCCTCGCCGCACGGGGATATGCGGTCTTCTGGTGCAATCCCCGGGGAGCGGTCGGCTACGGGGAGGGCTTCCGGAGTGCCATCGAGGGCGAGTGGGGTGCGGTGACTGCCCGTGACGTACTCGCCGGGGTAGATCGGATCTGTGAACGCGATGATATCGACGAGACGAACCAGTTCGTTACTGGAGGTTCGTTCGGCGGGTACATGACGGCGTGGCTGGTCGGTCACACCGACCGCCTTCGGGGGGCAGTCACCCAACGTGGCGTCTACGATCTGGCGTCGTTCTACGGCTCGACCGACGCGTACAAGCTGATCGAGTGGGACTTCGGGGTAACGCCTTGGGAGGACTTCGAGGGGCTTCGCGCCCAGTCGCCGGTGACCTACGCCGATGCGGTCTCGACCCCGACGCTCGTGATCCACGCCGAGCGCGATTTCCGAGTCCCGGTGAACAACGCCGAGATGCTCCACCTCTTCTACCGCAAGAACGGCGTCGAAACCCGGCTGGTCAGATACCCCCGGGAGGGCCACGAGCTCTCGCGGGGCGGCGAACCGAGTCACGTCGTCGATCGCCTCGCTCGCATCGCCCGTTGGTTCGACGGCTACTCGACACACCACGACGCCCCGAAGGCCATCGATCGGGGCACAACGAGGCTACCGGGGACCGACGCCGAGGACTGAGTTTTCCCCGCTGCCGTCGCGAGTAGGGCCCCCTTTCGAGGACGACACGGGGGTTCCCGCGAGCGAGCCGGCTCTTCGAGGGGTCCCCTGGCCGTGCCAGTGACACCCCATCGGTGGTAGCCCTCGCCTTCGAACCGACAGTCGATCCCATCAGTGGGAGTCGAGCGATTATCGAACTCATACTTACTGGCGTGCTAATCGGTCCGCTAATCGGATGAGCAAACAACCGTTCCGACGCCGCACGTTCCTCGGAAGCACGCTTGCAGGACTGGTTGGACTAGCGGGCTGTGCCGAGGAGGACCCGGAGGGATCGAACGATCGACGAACCGGTTCGCTCACGCCGACCGCGACCCAGCAGGCCACGCCGACCGACACCGAAACGACCGGGGAAGCCGATACGGAGATCGAAAACGAAGCGGACGACGCCGAGCGGGCGATCCCCGAGCACGATCACACCGGTCCGGCGGAGGGAGGGTCGACGATCCTCGCCGAGCAGTTACTGCACCGAGCGCGAAACACCGAGAACGTTCAGGCGTCCGCGACCCGACCGCTGCTCTCGACCGAACCACGGGATACCTACGTCGATCCGACCTTCGGCGACGATTCGAATCCCGGCACCGAAAGCCGTCCCCTAAAGACGATCCAGGAGGCCCTCGATCGCGTCCCGATCGTCGTTCAACACCGCCATCACGTCTACCTCGCCGATGGCACCTACGAGGAGAGCCCGAAAAGCGCGGCGGGGCATTTCGTCGGTTCCTACCCGCATAACCCCCACCCGCTGCGGATCCAGGGCAACCCCGACGATCCCTCGCGGGTCGTGATCGACGGCACGCCCGGCCTCTCGGTGCGTTCGAACGAGATGGACAATCCGGTACTCACCGACGTGACGATCACCGGCTCGATGCAGAACTTCGATTCGCACTTCCAGATCGCTAATATCCGTTTCACCGGGACCGGCGAGCGGGTACTCGGTGGAGCGGCGATGAAGACCCACGACCCCTCGGTGACCCGCGTGCAGAACTGCACGTTCGCCGAGACCTACGACTTCGCGGCCGAGATCGCCCTGGGCGGGACGGCGCTGTTCGACGACAACCGGGGCGCCGTAAGCGAGTACGCCTTCGAGGTCGAGAAGGGGGCAACGGCGATCGAGATCGGGCGGAACGACCTGACCGGCAAGGAGGGCTATGCTCGCGCGGAGCGGGGGGCGTGCTTCGTCGATCGAAGCGGGGAGCGACATACAGGTGTGGTCGAGAACTGAACCGAGTCGGAGCGGGACGGGAGAGGTTAGGATAGGGCAGGTGGAAGAAGAACAGGACACGGAATAGGACCGCTCAGGCCGTCCGGAACGCCCGATCGCCGGCATCGCCCAACCCGGGAACGATGAACCCATCTCCGTCGAGGCGGTCGTCGATCGAGACGGTGAGTAACTCCGCTCCCGGGACGGCCCCGGCGACGTTCAGCAGGCCGGCCGGCGCGCTCACCGCGGAGAGCACGAAGAGGTTCTCGGGGTTCGCTTCCTCCTCTAAGACCCGTTCGAGAACGGCACACATCGTGCTCCCGGTCGCGAGCATCGGATCGGCGACGATGACGGTGTCTTCGGGGGTGATTTCCGGTAGTTTGACGTAATCGATGTCGATCGGGAACTCCCCTTCGGTCATGCCAGTGTCCTCGTTGCGCCCGGCGGAGATAACGCCCTGTTTCGCGCGCGGGAAGGCCTTGAGCAGCCCCTCGACGAAGGGCGTCGCCGCCCGGAGGACATTCACGATCACGACCTTATCGAGGCCCTTGACGCGCTCGCCGGTCGTCTCGGCTAAGGGGGTCTCGATCGCGACGTACTCGGTGTCCATCGCGCCGTCGATGACCTCGTAGCCACAGATCCGCCCGAGTTTCACGAGGCCCTTCCGGAAGGCGACCTGCTCGGTACGGACGTCACGGAGCTCCGAAAGCGTCTCCCTGGCCAGCGCGTGGGTGATGAGGGCGGCGTTCTCGCGGTCTTCGATCGTCATTACTAGAGAGGCGCAGTTGCCCGCTGTATAAATCACTGGGCAACGGACTCGTCGGTGGTGTACTCGATCCGGTATCCCCCCGATCGGTCGGCGGGGGTCCTAGTTCTCTGAGCCGGATCACGCCGGGCTCACGAGCCGAAGCGCTTGCCGTCTGAGGGATATTTATGTCGATCGGCGCTCTGGGAGCCAAGCGCATGGCCAAAGACATAAACGAAAACGAACTCAGCCTCGACGAAGCCGCCGACCGACTCGAAGCGCTCGCCGCGGAGCTCCGCGACGAGGACGACTTCGACATCGACATCGAGAACCGAACGGTCCATCTCTCGCCGCCGTCGACGATCGCGATGGAAATCGGCGTTCGGGAGACCTCCTCACTGCTTCGGGGCGACCGTGAGACCGTGACGATCAAGATGGACTGGAGTCCCGAGTAGGTCCCGGGACTCGCTCCCCGGTCGCTCGTCGACGCTCGTCGGCCCCCGATCGCCTCGCTGGCCGACCGAACCCGGGACGGAGGAAGGGCCCTCGATTTTCCCATCGCTTACCGTAGTACGACGATATACGTGAGCGCTGCGAGCGCCCCCGCACCGAGCGCGACGGTCCCCCAGGAGAAGGCGAGCACGTCGATGAAGGCGAGTCCCCGGACGACCAGCGCGGCGAACGCGACCGAGAGCACGACGTTCATGACGAACAGCACGCGCGGGTCGCCGTCGGTGGCCATACCCGAGGTGGGCGAGGAGGGCTCTTAGAACCTCCCGATAGGCGACGACCGCTCGGGATCCCCGGGGACGCGAGCAGCTATGGTTCCAGCGGACGGGGGACCACTGTGGAACTCACGAACGCCCGGGGACGGCCGGTCGATCCGGTTCCATTCTTAGTGGTCGCTGCGCTCGCCTTTCTGGTGAGTTTCTCCTATGGACCGATCTATCTCATGGAGCTCGGCCTTTCGCTGCCGGCGGCACTCGGCGTCTCGACCGGCGTGTTCGTCTCCCTTAGCGCGCTCGCGTACTACCGCCTCGTCTGGCGTGTGCACCCCGAGCTACGAGGGGAGGTGCCCGCCGAGCGCCGGTTGCGTGCGATCGTCTACGCCGCGCTCGTCGTCGCCGGCCTGCTGGGCCTGCTCGCCCTCCCCTTGCTCGTCGTATAGCGTCCAGTAGCGTCGTATGACGTCGTGTAGGTTTTGTTCGCTCGCGGCGAGGGGCGAGTATGGCCGAGGTCAGCGTCTCGCGGTTCGTCCCCACGACACCTGCCGAACTGGAGACGTTCCTCACGCCCGCGACGCTCGTCGAGTACGAGGGCTCTTTCGCGGTTCGGGAGGCCCGGGAGACCCCAGAGGGGGTTGTCGTGCTCGCCGACGGCGGCGGGATGGAAATCGAACTCGCCTTCGAACCACGGGAAGAGGGGCTTCGATACGAACAGCGACGCGGCCCCCTCGAACGGCTGGCAACGACGCTTTCCTACCGGGCGGAAAACGAGGGTTCTCGCGTCGAACTGCGCTCGACGGTGGCGACGGGCACGCCGCCGCGAGCGATCACCGATCGGGTTGCCGCCTGGAAGCGTCGCGGGGAACTCCGCCGGGCGCTGTCGGGGATCGCAGCCGAGTTCGAGTGATCGGCGCGGTGCTGCCGGCGCGCCTCGGCGAAGCAGGCTCGGGACGGTCGTGCGCCCCGAGTGCACACCGGGCGTCGCCTTTTGCCCGCCTGTCTCGGACGCAAGGGCATGGGAGTTCTCGGCACGCTGAAAGAGACGTTCGAAGCATCGACCGAATCGCCGAACCGGGGTGAGGACAGCGAGGAGACCTCGGCGGGGGCCTACTGGTGTGACGACTGTGGGGTACGCCTGCGCGACACCGAAATCGAGAGCGATTCGCCCGCCTGCCCGGACTGTGGCGAGGAGATGCGCTTCGAGCGCTCGATGTCCTCGACCGGCTGTGCGTGCTGAGCCGTCGGCACTGACGATCGACCACCAGTCGCTAACCGCCAGTCACGGACCACCAGTCGCCGGTTGATGCGGTGGTCGTCCGAGCCACACCGCGGGCGACGTCGTAAGCGGGTCGGCGGGACGCGGTGAGTATTTACAACCGAGGACGAACTAACCGGTATATGACCCTCGCAACGGAGATCGCGCGATTCCGCGAGACGCTTTCGGAGTGGCTTCACGGCCTCTATCATGGTATGATCGAACACCCCGCAACGGAGAAGATCGAAAAGGAAGCCGAGGACATCCAAGACGCCTTCCTCTTTGCCTGTTTCGCCGATGCCTTCGGCATCCCGAGCCCGGTCTCCTATTACACCGCCGAACTGCTGCCGTATCTCGCCGAGGAGTTCGAGGCCTGGGAACGGCGCATGTGGGATCGGGAATCGCTCGTCGAGCGCAAGGGCCAGCAGTACCACTTCTGATGAGCGTGGATGGGTATCGCGGTAGTGCGAGAGGGTGGTGCTGATGGAGAAGTTCGTCTTCTTCGGCGGAAAAGGCGGCGTCGGGAAGACCACCGTTGCGAGCGCGTACGCCGCGAAGTGTGCCGACTGCGGAGTAGAAACGCTCGTCGTCTCGACCGACCCGGCCCACAGTACCTCCGACGTCTTCGATCAGGACTTCTCCGACGAACCCGCTCGGGTCGAGAATCGCGAGCACCTCTGGGCAATGGAGATCGACCCCGACGAGGAAGTACAGAGCCATCTCCGGGAAATCAGGCGAACGATGAGCGAGCAAGTCTCGGTCGGGATCGTCAACGAGATCGACCGCCAGATCGAACTCGCCCATCGGACCCCGGGAGCCTACGAGGCGGCGCTGTTCGATCGCTTCATCGACGTGATGGAAGACAGCGAGGAATACGATCGGGTCGTCTTCGACACCTCACCGACCGGTGGCACCCTCCGGTTGCTTGCCCTACCCGACTTTTTGGGTGAGTGGATCGACCGGCTGATCGCGAAGCGCTCCAGTAGCATCGACCTCTTCGAAAAGGCCGCCATCGGCGACGAGGGGGCTCGCGAGCGCGCCCGCCGGGACCCGATCATCGCCCGGCTGCGCGAGCGCAAGGAAAACTTCGGGTTCGCCGCCGAGACCCTCCGCGAACGAGCGAGTTTCTTCCTCGTGATGAACCCCGACGAGCTATCGATCCGCGAGACCGACCGTGCGCTCGCGAGCCTGAGGGAGTACGGCCTCGGCGTACAGGGCCTGATCGTCAACCGACTGACCCCCGAACCGGAGGAAGCCGAGAACGGCCGGGGTGCCCAGTATCTCCGGGAGCGACGCGAGACCGAACGCGAGCGCCTCGCCCGCATCCGCGAGACCCTCTCGCCGCCAGTGATCGCGACGATCGAGACCCGCGTCGAGGAGGTGCGAGGCCCGCTCGTCGACGAGATCGCCGGTGAACTCGCCATCGAGATCGCTCCCGCCGGGCGGGCCTGACCGAGACGGATATCGAAGGCACCGAGACCGATCCCGAAATCGATCATCAGCGCGCGCGAGCGCCACCCGTCTTGCTTCCGATCCTAACTAAATTGTACCAAAACGTAACCGTCGACGAACGCACGGCGAGCGTCCGATCTGGGGTGTGAGACGAAGGGAAGCAGTAGCGGTCGTGCGTTGCTCACACAGTTCGAGGGAAGGTTTAAGTCATCGTTTCTCATGATTTGCCGTAACCATGGTTCAGGTCGTCTGGTTAGTGGTCGCATCGCTCCTCACCTTCACCGTCGGGTACCTCGGGTACTCCCGGTATCTCGCCGGGCTCGTCGAACTCGACGCCGAGACCGAGACCCCGGCACACAAATACGAGGACGGCCAGGAGTACGTCCCGGCCAAAAAGCCCGTACTGCTCGGGCATCACTACTCCTCGATCGCGGGCGGCGCGCCGATCGTCGGCCCCATTACTGCGGGCGTGGTCTGGGGATGGGTGCCCGCGCTGCTGTGGATCGCCATCGGCAATCCGATCCTCGGAAGCGTGCACGACTTCGTCTCCCTGTCGGGCAGCCTGCGCCACGAGGGGAAATCGATCGGCTACATCATCGGCCAGTACGTCGGTGATCGCGGGAAGGACATGCTGCTGTGGTTCGCCTTTCTGACCATCATCCTCGTCGTCGCGGTGTTCGCGCTGGTGGTCTCGCTCGTGTTCAACGCCTACCCGCAGGCCGCGACGGCGAGTCTCATCTACATCGCGCTGGCGCTCGTCTTCGGGGTCTACCTCTACCAGCTCGATCTGCCCTTCCTGATCGGGACGGTCGTGTTCGTTGCCAGCGTCTTCGCGGGCGTTGGCGTCGGCATCCTGTATCCGATCGCGCTGTTCGGTCCGCTCGCCGACACCGCACCGGCGAACACGATAATCCTGTTCGGGGGCGGGTCGTGGATTCCCGGTGCCGGGGCGCTCGGGCCGAACATCGCCGCGTGGGTGCCGATCGTGATGATCTACGCTGCGATCGCGAGTGCGCTCCCGGTCTGGATGTTGCTCCAGCCCCGGGATTACCTCTCCTCGTTCCTGCTGTATACGGGCGTCGGCGGGGCACTGCTTGCGATCATCGTTGGCACGGTCTTCGGGACCGCCGCACAGCCTCTCAGCATCCAGCTGGCCGCCTACAAGGGCTTCTGGGGCGTGGGCGGTCTCCCCCTCTTCCCGCTGTTATTTGTAACGATCGCCTGCGGAACGATCAGTGGCTTTCACTCGCTTGTCTCCTCGGGGACGACCGCGAAACAACTGAACAAGGAGACCGACGCCCGGCTGATCGGTTACGGCGGGATGATCGGCGAAGGCCTGTTAGCGACGCTCTCGCTCGCGACGGTCGCGATCGTCAGCATCACCGTCGAGGGTGGCGGGATCGGCCAGGCCCTACCGAACTTCGCGACCGGCGGCGGACTCATCCTCACGAGCTTCGGCATCCCCGCGAGCTTCGGTGCGCCCTTCATGGCACTCGTGCTCGTGAGCTTCCTGCTGACGAGTACCGATACGGCCGTTCGACTCGGCCGATACATGATGGAGGAGATCGTCGGCACGCCCGAAACCTCGACCCAGAGCGTCGCCACGAACCGATACGCGAACGCCGCGCTGCAGGTCGTGCCGGCCTTCCTGCTCGTTTCGAGCGGCCGGTGGGCGGATCTGTGGCCGCTGTTCGGCGGTGCGAACCAGTTGCTCGCGGCGCTCGCGTTGCTGACGGCGACGGTGTGGCTCGCCAACTGGGACGAGTCGAAACAGCTCATCAGCACCGGGGTGCCGATGGCACTGATGTCGGTCGTGACGATCCTCGCGCTGTTTTACCTCGCGTTCGTCCAGAACTTCGCACAGAAGTTCCTCGATAGCGCCTGGATGGCCGAGGCGACGGCACTCGAGATGTTCTCCGCCGTGCTCCAGATCGTCATCGCGCTCACGCTCGTCGGACTCGCGCTCGCGCTCGCCCGGATGGGGTATTCGAACATCCAGCAGGCCCGCGGCGGCACCGAGGCCGTCGCCGCCGACGGCGGCGAACCGACCGACGACGACTGATTTCGAGGGCTGTT
>PXRA01000057.1:0-15129 GCA_003021725.1 Halobacteriales archaeon QH_8_64_26 | reverse complement strand
TCTTCGACGCGACGCTTACACCTGCGTTCGAGCACACGGCGCGCCGCTTCGAACCCCCAGCGGGCCCTCGACTCACCTACTGACGGCCGATCAGTGCCTCGCAGCCCCTTCGCGTTGCACAGTCGACGGCTCAGATCTGTAGGCGGCGTGCGATCAGATCAAGCAAGCCCGGTTCCTCCGTCTCGATCGGGTCCCATAGTCGGAAGGCTTCCTCGACGTGAGCCTCTCGGCTCGCGACGAGTGTCTCCCTCTCGGGGGCGACGACTAACAGATTGATCTCGTAGTGGCCGTAGTAGCCGAACTTGAGCAGCGTTCGATCCCGAAAGCCCGCGACGAATTCACCTGCTTCCTCGGGAATCCCGGGGACGAGCGAGACGAACGTGAAGTCGGTGCTGTAGTGTTCCTCGTCGGCATCGACGTACTCCTCGGCTAACTCGTGGCCCAGAGCAACGAGGCGTTCGCAGTCCGCGACCGTGATCCGATCCGTTCGCCGACAGAAGAGGTGCTCGGCCGAGCCGTGATTCGCATAGGAGAGCGCGGGATGGAAGAAGTGCTTCTGGCTCTCGATGGTCATCCGTCCATAGAGATCGAAGCCCTCGCCGCGAGTACTGAAGTCCTTCTCCAGATCGTAGTTGAACACCAGCCGGTCGGCGACGCGATCGAGGTAGTCGTCCTCCCAGTCGGGGGCATCCCGGCGGGCCTCGGCGATCGCTTCCTCGGGAACGCCGTCGTCCGTCTCGGAACGATCGGTATCGTCGGAGTGGCTCACGGTTCATAGGGATGGACATCGTCCGCCGCCGGGGCACCGATCGCGAGCACTGCTACCGTCTCGGCAACCCCCTCGGGGTTGTACGCCCGCTGGGGGCTCTCGGGATCGGCGACGAACAGCTCGTCGGCTTCGACCTCGTAGGTTCCATCGGGGGTTTCGACCGAAAGCGTCCCCGAGAGCACGTAGAAAGCCTCCTGTTGGTCGTCGTGGTAGTGGTAAGCCAGTGGCAGCTGGTCGCCGGGCTCGGCCTCGAAGCGATTGATCGCCATCGCCGAGAGCCCGGCCGGCTCGGAAAGCGCCCGGTGGCGGCCGGGCCGATCCGGCGTCGGTTCGATCTCGGTCGTATCGACGACGCGATAGCCCATACCGAATCCACCGCGGGATCGGACAAAAGGGTATCGAGGGTTCGAGCGGGAAGCGGATCGCCAGTCACGGAGCCGAGTCCAGCCGAGACCTCGACTATTACCGACCGTAGCGCAAGGGTTATGGATCGACGATCCGTGTGAAGAGGTACCGAACGATACTATGGACGTCCGGCTCCGGGTGCTGCTGGCATTGCTTTTGATCATCGCGCCGTCGGTGCTGTTCGTGCTCCTGTATCGCGGCCTCGTGCGGCTACAGGATCAGGAACTCATCGCCCGGTTAGCCGAGGCCGGTCACCTCGATCCCGACTCGCTCGAACGCGTCGGAACGGGAAGCCACGGCGATCGGAACACCGAGGAGAAGCGATCCGGTCGGCGAGCGGGGGAGCCGGGCCGCAACGCCGGGGTCGCCGAGCGGCGGGCGGCGTTCCTCCGGGAACGGACCGATTCCGACTCGCGTTCGACGGCGGCCCACCGCGCTCCGGAGGAGAACCCGATCCCGGAGGACGGCGATAGGGAACTCACACGCTGTGGGAACTGCGGGACCGAGAACGTCGCGGAGTTCGGACTGTGTTGGAACTGCCTCGAATGGCTCGATTGAGCAGCGTGGCGTACCGATCGATTCGCCGGTGCCGGATCGGCCGATCGAACCGAGTCGAACCCGGACGGAGTCAGTCGTCGTCCGCGCTCGCTTCCGCCTGCATGGCCTTCTCGGCGGGCTCGCCTTCCGAATCCGGGTCGAACGTCTCGAAGTGCGTCATCTCCCCGACCGGCCGGCGCAATCGTCGGGGACCTTCGATATCGTCCGCGTCCTCCTCGGGATAGCCAAGCGTCACGAGCATCACCGGCTCGTAGCCCTCGCCGATGTCGAACTCCTCGCGCACGCCCTCCTTGTCGAAGCCCTCCATCGCGCCGGAGGCGATGCCCATCTCCCAGGCGGCATACATCAGCGTCATACCCGCAAGCGCCGTGCTCCGAGCGGTCCAGACACGGTTCTCCGCGGGCTGGCGCTCGCGCCACCCCTCGACCTGGTCGATCAGCCCATCGCGGGTCTCCTCGTCGGGTAGGTAGCCCTTATCGAGCCAGTCCTCGAAGACCCGGTCGGCGTGGGCCGCCGGGTCGGTGTTCCCGAGTACCATGACCGTCGCCGCCGCGTCGGTGACGTGTTCCTGGTCGTAGGCCTGCTCGCGCAGGCGCTGTTTGTTCTCCTCGTCTCGCAACACGAGGAACTCCCAGGGCTGGAGGTTGTAGCCCGATGGGGTGTATTTCACCCGGTCGAACAGTTCCTCCAAGGTGTCGTCGTCGAGTTCCTCGTCGGTGTAATCGTGGGACCGACCGCCGGCTCTCGATCGCTTCAGTGACGTTCACGTCGTATAACGGCGTTCTAACGGCAAAAGCGCCGGAGAAACCGGGCAAGGACGCCGCTATCCCGACCGTCGATCGATACGAGGTGCCCATCGCGTGACTCGACCGAGACGCGGGCGACGATCCGGTCGGTTCTCGACCGCGATCGGTCGGGAGGACTGGGTCGGTCAGGGGGGAGATCCGAACCTCTTAGGCCGACACGACGGGTAGAATGGATATGGTACAGGGGGATAGCGACGCCGAACGCGACGGAGTTGGAACCGGACACGACCGGGACAACGGTGTACTCCTCGCGGACGACCTCACGCGAACGTACGGCGAGACACGCGCGCTCGATGGCGTCTCGCTCGCAGTCGAGACCGGCGAGGTGTTCTGCTGTATCGGTCCCAACGGCGCGGGCAAGACGACCCTCGTCCGTGCGTTGTGTGGCACGACCGACTCCGAGGGCGAAGTCGAGATCTTCGATAGCCCGCCAACGGAGGTCGATCGCTCGCGAGTGGGACTGCTCCCCCAGGAGTTCGCCCCGGCGGCACGCCTCACCGCCCGCGAACTGATCGCGTACTACGCCGGGCTCTACGAGGAGGCCCGAGACCTCGAGGAGCTACTCGCCGATCTCGGGCTGGAGGGCAGCGAGGGGACGAGATACGAGAACCTCTCGGGGGGCCAGCGACGGCGGGTCTGTGTCGGGACGGCGCTGATCAACGACCCCGATCTGCTCTTTCTCGACGAACCCACGACGGGAATCGACCCGGCCGGCCGACACGCCCTCTGGGACCTGCTCGAAGAGCGGGTGGCCGGCGGCACCACGATCTTCCTGACGACCCACGACATGGCCGAGGCCGAGCGCCTGGCCGACCGAGTGGGATTGCTCGCCGAGGGCAGACTCGCCGAAGTCGGCGCGCCCGGTGAACTCGTCGGGCGACACGGCGGGGAGAGCCGGCTCACGATCGATACCCGACAGCCAGCCGTCGGCGCGCGAGCGCTCGCGGAGGCTGGCTACCGCGCGGAGCGACGCAAGGAGGGTCTCGCGGTCGCGGACGTCCCGCCGAGAGCGATCGACGGCATCGTTCGAGCGCTCGACGATCGGGGCGTCGGGATAGACCGCCTCGCCTGGCGCCAGCCGACCTTGGAGGACGCCTATCTCGAACTCACCGGCACGGCGGTCGGCAGCGGCGGCGACCCGATCGAAGCTCCGTCCACTCCGGAGGAGATCGGCGAAGAAACCGGCGAGGGCGGGGGCGAGGACGCCCTCGAAGCGGAGGCGGATGCCGACGGGGCTGCCCACACCGACGCCACCGAGACGGGCACCGACGCTAGCGCCGACACCGGCACCGAGGCGGCTGCGGAGGCCGACAGGAGGGCACGACCGGGGGAGAACCGATGACGGCGCTTGCCCGGATCCGCGCGGAGACGCTTGCCGCGGGGCGCTCGTTCGCCCGGCGGCGGACCGCAGTCTTCTTTACGTTCTTCTTTCCCGTGATATTGATCGCCATCTTCGGGGTGCTCGTCCAGGCCCGACCGACCGGCGGCGGACTGTTCACCGAGCCACCCCGGTACTACCTGCCGGGCTATCTCGCCGTGGTAGTTCTGTTCACGCCCCTCTCGCGGGTCGGGAGCACGATTTCCCGCCACCGCGAGGGCAATCGCTTCGAGAAGCTCGCGACGACACCGCTCTCGCGCGCGGAATGGCTGCTCGCCCACGTGCTGGTGAACGTTCTCGTGATCGGCGCGGCGAGCCTGCTCATCTTCGCCTTGGTCGTACTGGTGACCGGCGCACGGGTCCCCCTGCGCGTGGCGACGCTCGCGGTGGTCGTGTTCGTCGTCCTCGCCGTGGCACTGTTCTGTGGCGTCGGCGCGATCCTGGGGCGGGTCGCGGGCTCACAGGACGGCGTCGTCGCCGCGAGCAACGCGATCGCCCTGCCGCTTCTGTTCCTCTCGGAGACGTTCGTCCCGCCCGACCTGTTACCGACGTGGTTTCGGCCGGTCATGTCGCTCTCGCCGCTGACGTACTTTTCGCGGGGCGTGCGTGCGATAACTGGACCGGGCTCTGCCGGATGGACAGGGGATCTCGCGGTGCTCGCCGTGCTCGCCCTGATCGTCTTCGTCGCCGGGGCGGCCGCGATCCCGCGAACCGACTGAGTACAGGGACCGATCGGCCAGTTCCGCCGCTGATCGGCGATGGACGATCGCTCGCGATCCGTGGCCGCCGGCCGGGGGGCCTCAGGGAGGCCGTGGCCGATCGAGTGGTTTGATACGGTTCGCCCTTCTCCGTCGGGTATGGCGAGCGAGGAACCCAGCCCGATCGAGAACATGCGAACGCAGATGGACCGCGCCCAGGAGTACGCCGGGGTCGATCAGAACGTCTTCGAGCGGATGAAACACCCCGAACGAACCCTCGAAGTCTCGGTGCCGATACTGCTCGACGACGGCGAGGAGCGGGTCTTCAGGGGCTATCGCTGTCAGTTCGACGGCGGCCGGGGGCCGTACAAGGGCGGCGTGCGCTATCACCCGAGCGTCACGATGGAGGAAGTCACCGCACTGGCGGGCTGGATGTCCTGGAAGAACGCCTTGGTCGATCTGCCCTACGGCGGTGCGAAAGGCGGCATCGCCGTCGAGACCAAGGAGCTGAGCCGGGACGAGACCAAGCGACTCACTCGCCGGTACACCGAGGGCATCCGGCGGATGATCGGCCCCCAGACCGACATTCCAGCGCCCGACATGAACACGAACCCCCAGACGATGGCCTGGATGATGGACACCTACTCGGTCTATGAGGGCCACACCGTCCCCCAGGTCGTTACCGGCAAACCCGTCGAGATCGGCGGGACGCCCGGCCGCGTGGAGGCAACGGGACGGGGCGTCGGGATCGTGACCGAACAGCTCTTCGAGCACCTAGATAACAGCATCGACGGTGCGACGGTGGCGATCCAGGGCTTCGGGAACGTCGGCGCGTGGGCGGCCCGACTGCTCGCACAGGCCGGCGCGAAGGTCGTCGCCGTCAGTGACATCACCACTGGGCTCTACGATCCCGACGGGCTCGACGTGATCGGGCTGGCGGAGTACGCCGGGGAGGGCGGTGCCCTTGCCGACTACGGGGGCCCCCAGGCGGAAGCGATCGGAAACGAGGCGTTACTCACTCTCGATGTCGACGTGGTGATCCCCGCGGCGGTCGCAAACGTGATCACGACCGAGATCGCAGAAGACCTGCAAGCGAACGTCGTCGTCGAGGCGGCGAACGGGCCGACGACGACGGCCGCCGACGACGTCCTTATCGAACGCGACGTTCCCGTCGTCCCCGACATCCTCGCGAACACCGGCGGCGTGATCGTCTCGTATCTGGAGTGGGTCCAGAACACCCAGGAGTACGCCTGGACCCTCGAGGAGGTCAACGCCGAGCTCGAACGCCGGCTCGTCGGGACGTTCGACGAGGTGATAGGTGCCTACACCGATCGGGAGATTCCCGACCTCCGGACCGCGGCGTTTTCCATCGCGATCGATCGCTGTGCGCGGGCCCACTCCTACCGTGGGCTGTTCCCCTGAGCGTCGCGATCGATCGGATGCGTCGAAGCCGTCGCTACTCGGCGACGCGCCACCGGCCGCCAGTCGCGTTGCGATCGACGCTCTCGTAGCGGCCATCGGAAAAAACCGTCACGCGGCCGGTCGCCTCGCTCAGGGTGATCGTCGCGACGACGTCCTCGCGCAGCGAGGTATCGAGCGCGCTCATGTGCCGCGAGCCCATCCAGTCGGCATACGTCATCGCTGTTCCCGCTCGTGTGTCGAGGTCGGCGTGTGAGAGATCCTTCAGGCGAACCATCTGGTGTTGGAGCACGCCGTCGATGCTCGCGATCACCGCGCCGTCGGCCTCGAACGCGACCCGCGAGGCGGCGTCGTAGAAGCGATCGAGATCGCCGAAGACGGTTTGACAGATCTCGACCGGCCAGTAGTTCGTTCCCATCGGGTCGGCATACCCCTCGACGGAGGTGCCCGAGACGATCGCGATGTAGAACCCCGGCCCCGTGACGTGTTCCTCGCCCCAGCGGTCGAACGCGAGGCTGAGGCCCTCTAGACAGTACCGGATGGCGTCGATCATCTCGTTGATCCGCCGGTGACGGACGTAGGCGATCGACAGCGAGTCGTCCTCGCTCGTCGAGTGCGTCGTGTCGGTCCCGGCGCTGTCGGCGGCGCTCGTGGCGTTCGCGCTCTCGGTCGGATCGGAATCGTCGATCGGGTGCATTCGAACTCGTACGAGCCGGCGGGCGGTGGGCCAACTCGCTCGTTGAACGTCCAATCCAGCCGCCGGCGTATATACTCTCCCCAGGGAAATGCAAGAGAGCAGCCGGGAGTCCCGCCGGCTTCGCTGCGAGCCCTCGACGGCCGCACCAGCGGTACCCTGTCTCGATCGATCCCCGGAAACGGAATCAGCCGAGTACGGCTGACAAGTGAGCGCGGGTTAGTTTTCTTCTTCGCGCTCCGAGGGAGAGGGTCCTGCCGACGACAGCCCTCCGGCGGGGATCGCAAGCAGCACGACGAGGGTACCGGCCGCCTCCCCGCGTGGCACCCAGCTATAGACGTGATTGAGCATGAAGTAGGTCACGATCCCCAGAAACAGTGATAGCGACCAGGAGAGAACGGCGATCCGGCCGACCTGTGCGTGGGCGGTCTCGGTGAGTTCCGACGGCGAGTGAGTGAGGCCCAATACCACGGGATAGAGCACGACGGGAACGGCCAGTACCGATAAGAGGATGTGTACCGCGAGCATCGCGAGATAGGCGATCCTAACCGGGCCGGCATAGGCTCCGAGGAACTGGCCGCTCTCGATAACGATCGCCTTCTCGAACCCGCCGCCGACCTTCGTGAGATACAGTACTAAAAACAGCGAGATGAGCCCGAAGGCCGTGAGCATCGCCGCGCGGTGTTTCCGGACTGCCCCGCGCCGGATGTACCGCCAGCCGACGAGCAACGAGAGGAGTGCGGCGCTATTGACCAGCGCGATGGCATCGGAGAGCAGTATTACAGTACGATCACTGATCTCGGGGAAGACATCGACGATCCCGGCGAACGTACCGAGCACGAGGACGTAGCCGACGAGCGAGAGCACCGCCGTGACCACGAGCGGGTGATCTTTCACCGGCTGGGACGCCTGCGCGGTGGCCATGCTTTCAGTAGACGCGACCGCCGTATGGCCCCTTCGATCGTACTCGCTTCGGGACCGATCCCGCCGGCGGGCACGGGACCGGGAGTCACGCTGCCGGTTTCGGCTCGGCGTCGCTACCCGTATTCGAGCACCGAGAGGTGTGAATTTACTCCCCCGAGGATGCCTTTGGGGGCGTTCCGGTCCCTGCGGCGAGGGACAGGGAATCGGGGTCCGATCGTCGAGCGCTGCCGACCCCGACCGACGCCCGGCGTTTCGGGATGGTGTTCGGTATTAGAGTGATAGCCCCTCTCGGTCGTACCTCGACACCGCTATTGCTCCGGTCACGAAGCTATAATACCCTGTCCCCGGAACTGGCGGCCGTGAGCGATCCCTCGGCTCTGTTCGCTCCGGAGCGTGTCGCCGTCGTCGGCGCGAGCGAGGAGCGCGGCTCGGTCGGTCGCGCGATCACGACGGGCCTCCGGGACGAATTCGACGGCGAGGTCGTCCCCGTGAACCCGAACCACGAGACCGTCCTCGGCCAGCCCTGTGTGGACGGGCTCGCCGAAGCCGAGGCCGTCGATCTCGCCGTCGTCGTCGTTCCACCCGCCGCGGTGCTCGACGTCGTCCGCGAAGCGGGCGAGACGGGCGTGGGAAGTGTAGTGGTCATCACCGCCGGGTTCGCGGAGGCGGGCGGCGAGGGCGCGACGCGCGAGCGCGAGCTTCGGGCGGTAGCCGCCGAGTACGACCTGAACCTGGTCGGGCCGAACAGCCTCGGGCTCATCAGCACGCCCGTCGGACTGAACGCGAGCTTCGGCCCGGGCGATGTCCTGCCCGGCGGCTTTTCGTTTATGAGCCAGTCGGGGGCGTTCGTGACCGCCGTCATCGACCGGGCACGCGATCAGGGCGTGGGCTTTCGTCACATCGTCTCGCTCGGCAACGAGGCCGTGCTCGACGAACGCGACTTCGTCGAAGCGTGGGGCGAAGGGGAAACGTCGGTGATTCTGGGCTATCTCGAAGGGATCGACGACGGGCAAGCGTTCATCGAGACCGCTCGCGAGGTCTCCCGCGAGACGCCGATCGTGCTCGTCAAATCCGGCCGCACTGAGGCCGGCGCTCGTGCGGCCTCCTCACACACCGGATCGATCGCCGGCTCCGATCGGGCCTACGAGGCGGGCCTCGATCAGGCAGGGGTCCTTCGAACCGAGACCGCCGAGGAACTCTTCGACGTCGCACGAGCACTCGATGGCCTCCCGGTGCCCGCTTCCGGCGAGGTAGCGGTCGTCACGAACGCCGGCGGACCGGGGGTGATGGCCACCGACGCGACCGACGATTCGGACCTCGAGCTCGCCTCCTTCGCCGACGGGACGATCGACGCGCTTCGGGAGACCCTCCCCGAGACCGCGAACGTCTACAATCCCGTGGACGTCATCGGCGACGCACCCGCAGAGCGCTTCGACAAGGCATTGGAGATCGTCCTCGACGATCCGAACGTGGGGACCGCACTCGTGCTCGCCGCGCCGACGAACGTGCTCGATTTCGGGGCGCTCGGCGAGCGGATCGTGGAGCGACGAACCGCGAGCGACCTCCCGATCGCCGCCTGTCTCATGGGCGGCGCGTCGATGGAGCCGGCGCGCGAGCGTCTGAATACGGCCGGTATGCCGACGTACTTCGATCCCTCCCGGGCGATCCGGAGCCTCGAGGCGTGCTGGCGCTACCGCGAGGTCAGGGATCGAAAGTACGTAGCGCCCGCCGAGTTCGACGTCGACCGCGAGCGCGTCCGCGAGGAACTCGAACGCGCGAGCCGGGAGACGAACCGGGTCGGCGTCGAAGCGATGGAACTGTTCGACGCGTATGGCATCCCGACGCCGGACGGCGAGGTCGTCGAGGAGCCCGCCGAGGCGGTCGGTGTCGCCCAGGACATCGACGGCGAGGTCGTCATGAAGGTCGTCAGCCCGGGGATCCAGCACAAATCGGATATCGGCGGCGTCCGCGTCGGCGTCCCGAACGAGGCGGTCTACGACACCTACGAGGATCTCGTTTCCCGCGCCCGGAACTATCAGCCCGACGCGACGATACTGGGCGTGCAGGTACAGGAAACGATCGACCCCGACGCCGGCACGGAGACGATCGTCGGTATGAACCGGGACCCGCAGTTCGGGCCGGTCGTCCTGTTCGGCCTCGGGGGCATTTTCGTCGAGGTCTTGGAGGACGTCTCGGTGCGGGTCGCGCCGGTCACCGAACCCGAGGCCCGCTCGATGATCGATGAACTCGACGCGGCCCCGGTACTGCGTGGCGCGCGGGGCCGCGATCCGATCGACGAGACGGCCGTCGTCGAGACGATCCAGCGGCTCTCACAGCTCGTGACGGAGTTCCCAACGATCCTCGAACTCGACGTCAACCCGCTGGTGGCGACTCCCGAGGGCTGTGTGGCGATCGACCTCGCAGCGACGATCGACCCAGGAGAACTATGACCCGGACCACGACCGCAACCACGACCGCGACCTACGTCGCCTCGATCGGAGAGAGCACCGGCAAGACCGCCGTCGCGCTCGCGCTCGCACGCGAAGCGGAGGAGCGCGGCCACGACGTCGGCTACATGAAGCCGAAGGGCACACGCCTGCGCAGCGCCGTCGGCAAGACCCTCGACGAGGACCCGCTTCTCGCACGGGAGGTCCTCGATCTCGACGCCGAGACCGAGGACCTGGAACCGATCGTCTACTCGCCGACGTTCATCGAGGGGACGCTCCGCGGGACCGAAGATTCCGCGTCGGTACGCGAGCGCGTCGCCGAGGGCTACCGGACGCTGGCGGCCGACCGTGAGTTCATGATCGTCGAGGGCGGCGGGGCCCTCGCTACCGGGTCGGTAGTGGACCTCGCGGACTGGGACGTCGCCGACCTCCTCGACGCCGAGGTGATCCTGCTCGCCCGGTACGGCGATCACCGCGACGTCGACGCCGTTCTCGCGGCCGCCCGCCAGCTCGGCGATCGCCTCCAGGGAGTGTTGTTCAATAGCGTCGCCGAGGGCGACTTCGATCGCCTGCGGACCGACGTCCTGCCCTTCCTGGAGTCCCGCGGGATCGCGGTGCTCGGGGTGCTCCCCAGCGAGCGCGATCTCGCTGGCGTCTCGATCGCGGAGTTAGCCGACGAACTCGGGGCGCAAGTCCTCACCGAGGAGGCACCCGTGGACGGCTTCGTCGAGCGATTCGTCGTCGGTGCGATGAGCGCCGAGGAGGCCCTCCGGAGCTTCCGGCGGACGCGGGAGGCCGTTCTGGTCACCGGCGGCGATCGCGCGGACGTCCAGACCGCGGCGCTCGAAGCCCCGGGTATCGAGTGTCTGCTCCTGACCGGCGGTCTCACGCCGCCGAGCGCGGTCGTCGGCCAAGCTGAGGATCGGGGTATTCCGGTATTAGTTGCCCGCTCGGATACGATGGCGACGATCGACCGCGCCGAGGACGTCCTCCGCTCGGGTCGCGTCCGTCGCCCCGAGGCGATCGAGACGATGCGGGGGTTGCTCGGCGACGCCGTCGACCTCGACGGGCTACTCGACATCGAGGGCTGATCGCTTACTGTGGGCGTTCTATTTTGTTTTTTCTCCCGGCCCTCCGAGAACGGCAGGCTCCCGAAAGAGACCGAGTCCCCTGACCGGATGGGCCGGACGGGCCGGGCGAGTCGGACGAGTCGGGCATCTCATTCCGCGAACGGTCTCGTTTCCCACTCGACGCGCGCCCAGAGGCGCTCGTAACCGTAATACGTGACCGCCTTGATGAGGTTCGTCGCGATACCGATGTCGAGGGCCGTCCCGAGATCACCGGTCATAACGAAGGCGACGACGCCCGTCACCACGAACATCAGAACGCGATATAGTCCCGTCTTCACTACCGAACGCATACCGGTCTGTCGAACCCGGTGTGCTATCGTCGCCATCCTGTTGGGGAGAGGTCCCTCATATCCATCGGAACACACCCCCACGATCGGGGGTGTCTACGATGATCGGACGTCCGGCTACCGCTCGGTTGATGCTCGTAGCGACCCCTCGACCTCCGCGAGTAGTTCGTCGAACTGGTTCGCGTACTCATCGATGACGTCCTCTGAATTCGCGTCTGTGGGTTCGGATCTCGGTATCCCTCCGCGATTAGACCACGTTCACGTAGCCGCTCATTCCGCTCGTCTCGTGAGGAATACAGTAGTACTTGTACTCGCCTTTCGTCTCGAAGGTATGCGAGTAGGACTCGCCCTGCGGGACGTTGCCCTCCCGTCCGTTCGAATACCCCTCCTCCGCGGCCTGCTGGGAGTCGAAGCCCCCGGAGGCGAAATACGCCGCGCCGTCGGGGATCTCCTTTTCATAGACCGTGATCGTGTGGCCGATACTACCAGTGGTCGTCCAGGTGACCTCAGTGCCCGTCGAGACCTCGATCCGTTTCGGGACGTACTTCAGCGCGTTGGTCATCTCGACCGTGCTCGTCTCTTTCGACGCCGTTCGACCGCCGGACTCACCGGTCGTCGCCGTCCCGGGGTTTCCGTCGGTCGTGGTAGCGTTGCCACTGCCGGACGTGTCCCCCGAGGACGAGCAGCCGGCGATCGCGATCGTGCTACCGGTACCGATACCGTACAGGAAGCGTCGTCGTGTGGTTTCGGACATCGATCTCTCTTACAGATGTCCCTCGTGGCCCATTGACCTTCAACCACGACGGCGATTCTCGACTCCTGGGAACCGATGCGAATTGGTTCGGGTGCCGACCTATCAGCGCCGTCCGATCCGGCTACGGGCCCAAACCGGCGGACGTAGCAGCCGCCACACGGCGAACGCTCAGGGTCGGAGTTCCTGACTCGACGCCCTCGCTGGTTCGCGCTGCGGCGAACAGTACCTCACAGTGGACCCGTAGGTCCCTTTCTAGAAGTCGGTGCTGAGGAGTTCGAACAGGTGCATGTTCCCCCCGTCCGGGGCCGCGACCCGCATGGCCTCGGGCCGAGCAACGACCGCCCGGGCTCCTCGAAGAGGGGGTAAAAACCCCCCTGAAGCCACGACCCATCTCGCCGTACTCCGCGGTGTGCCTGTAGGGCGCACATGTCGTACTCGCGGGCGGCCGCACGGAGGTCCGCGAGGGTTCCGGTGCCAGATCGCGTTCGACCGGCAGTACCACCTCCTCCAGCAGCCGGTGTACCCGATCGGCCAGCTCCTGGGCCGTCTCCGAGTCCGTGTGCATAGACATACCCCGCGATTTCGGCCGAAAGTCCCTCGTAACCGACCCGTAATCGTGTGGGAGCTTATAGGTCGATAACCGACGATCGGTGATCGGTAGGTCCCATGGGTCGTCGATTCGAACTCGTCGTCGACTACGAGTCAGCTCCGCTCCGCTGGCGGACGGTGAACGCGGTCAGCGATCGAGCTATCGAGCGAGAGCGTCTCGTAGTCCTTCTCGTCGGCGTATGCGACGAGCTGCTTGATCGATTCGGTCCCGATCCCTCTGTTCTGGTAGTCGTCGTGGACGAACACGACGAACTTCGCTTCGTCGTCGTTTACCGGAACGGCCTCAACGTGGCCGACGACGTCGTCGTGGCGGCGCGCGAGCAGGTTCCAACCGTTCGACGTGAGGTGATCGAGTCATCGCTCCGTCCGCTCGGTCGATGCCGGCGGGAGCCCGAGGGTTATACTCCCTACGCCGATGATCTCGTACATCCCGACCAACGCGTCCCACCAGTCGGGCTCGTAGGGCTCGATCAGCAATGCCGCCCCCGCCCGGTCGACGAACCGCGGACACCGCGGCGGACAGTAGCGGCTCCCTTCACAGCCGGAGTGATCCCAGCCGCTACAGGCAACACCTCCGTCCTCGGAGTCCTCGGCCATACTCGCTCCCAGAGATCCCTTATAATGACTTCTCGGCCGAACGCGATCGGTTCGGACGATCGAGAGCCGGCACGGCCGACCGGAACTCGTCCGCGTAGCTCCGAACGGGAGGGCAACGACGCGTCGATTACCGGCCGGTAACTACTGCACGACTGCCCCCCTTCGACGACCGTGGTCCTGACGGGAGCGAGACCGGAGGCGTTGCTCGCCTCCCGGTTCGCCGCCGGCCGAACGTCTTCGCGATAACGCTTCCGAGGCCGTCGTTCCTATGGCGACCGTGCCACCACGAAGCGCCGCGTCGAACGAACAGGTGGACTCGAACGCGCCGGACCGGGCGGTCGTACAGCGCCGGATCCGCGAGCGCGCCGCGGCGATCGAGCGACGGGAACTCGACGAGCTGTACGCTACGCTGGAGGCGAACGGCGAGTTCAGCGACGCCCAGTGCGAGGAGATCGAAACGGCTGGCAGCGGCCATCGTCGACGGCCTGCTGGCTACACCGATCGAAACGATCGACCGGGCTTCGACCGAGGACCGAGCGACCCTTCAGGCCGCGCTCGACGTGTTCGATCCGGACCCCTCGCGACGGCCCGGGTGAGCATTCGGACGCACCCAGACGAAGCGCCCGAGCGCGGTGCGGACCCGCGTCCGACCGAACGCTACGCGAGGCGGGATTCGGCCGGCAACCCCGAACGTCTTCGCCAGCAGGACTGGATGGCCCGAAGGCATAGATCGGAACATGGTCACGACGGATTTCGAGCGCGAGCGGACCGTCGACGAGGAGCGGTTCGTCGCCCGAACGGTCGCCGAGACTGACCTGGCGACAGTCGCGCTCGGGTACTTCGAACCGGGCCAGTTCATCCCGGTTCACACCCCCGACAGCGACGTCGTGATCGCGATCGAAGCGGGCCGCGGCCGCGTTCGCGACGGCGATCGGGATCGGCCCGTCGAACCGGGCGACATCGCGGTCGTTCCAGCCGGCCGGTCCCGTGGTGTCCGGGCGGCTTCGGACGGGCGTCTGGAGGCGTTGCTCCTCACCGCGCCGCCACCCACCGACGAGGAACACGACCCCGTGCGGCGCGGTCTCGAGCGTGGGGAGTTCGAACCCACGCTGCCGGAGTAGCATCGGCCGTCCGGACGGCCCCGACTCCCGCGCCGCTTCGTGCTGGGAACCGACCACCCGACCCCCAACCGGTCGGGGAGCACACAGTCGATCCGAACGCGTTCGGGGTGATCTACAGCCGTCCCCGCGCCGTAGCCCCAGCTACCGATGGTGGGATTTTCCTCTCCCTTCTCGGGCGAGAACGCCGAGGACTCGTTCGACGACTATGGGGAGTTCGTTTCGGAGCACATCCCGACACCGGGGACGTTCCTAGCGGACCAGTCGGTCCTCATGGCGCGGCCCACATCGCATTCCACGAACTGACTCGGGAGCTGTTCGAGGAACGCGGCGTCTACGACATGCTCTTCGGATATGATCTCGCCCGGCTCAACCTCGACCGACGCCACCCCGACGCCGGGTTTCGCTACGCCGAGGAGTGCCGAGCCGACGAGCCTGCTGTACTCCGCGCGGAGTTCACGCCGACGACCCCCTTCTGCCCACAGAGCCTCACCCTCACCGAGGGTGCCTTCCGGGCGTGGAACGGCCTGAGCGAT
>PXRA01000056.1 GCA_003021725.1 Halobacteriales archaeon QH_8_64_26 | reverse complement strand
CCCGAAGCGATCCTCGATCTCGGTGGTAATGTTTCGGATGTTGCGCCCACCCTTGCCGATGACCATGCCGGGTTTCTCCGCTCGGAGAACGATCTGGGTACCCATCGGCGTATTGGCGAGTTCCATCCCGCCGTAGCCGGCCCGACCCAGCTCGTCGGCGAAGAACTCGTCGATCTGCTGGCGCCGGAGGCCGTCGTGGATGAACTGCTGTTCGTCCGCCATCAGTTAGCCTCCTCCGTGGCGGCCTCGGCTGCCTCCCGGTCCTCTAAGATCAACTCGACGTCGACCTCGGGGGCGTTCCAGGCCGTCGCCCGGCCAAAGGCCCGGGACTTGCGCCCCTGTGCCTCCCCGACCTTGTGGACGGCGACGTGATCGATCGTCATCGTCTCGCCCTCGAAGCCCTGGTGTTCGGCATTGCCGGTCGCGTTCTCGAGCAGGTCGAGAAAGGCCTCGCTTGCCTTCTCGGGGTAGCGGCCGGCATCCCAGCCCTCGATGTCGTCGCGATGGCCCGCACCGGTGTTATGCGAGCGGAAGGGCACCGAGCGCTCGCCGGCAACGACCGCTTCGAGGTACTCGGTCGCCTCGCTTGCGGTCATTCCCTTCAGTTCGCGGGCGATCTCCTTGCCGTGCTTGTGGCTCATGCGGCGCTCCCGGAGCATGGCTTTGGCCGTTGTCTCCGGGTCCGCGTCCACGCTGTAGCTTATTCCCATGGGTTGGAGCGGTAGCGGTGCGTCGGTTTCCGTGATTCGGTGAGTGTGGTCGTGATAGCTGTCATAGTGATTATTTGAGCGGAACGAACTTCGAGGAGCGGGTCGCCCCGATGCCGGCCTGGCCGTGTTCGACCTTCCCCCTGGTGAGCTGGAACTCGCCCAGGTAGTGGCCGATCATCTCGGGTTGGACCCGGACGCGCTCGAAGCTCTGGCCATTATAAACCGCGAAGGTCTTCCCGACGAACTCAGGAAGGATCGGCATGTCCCGCAGGTGGGTTCGGATCGGGTCGTTGGCCGATTCGTCCTCGCCGCGCTCGCTCGCCTTCGAGATGAGCTTCTCCTGGTAGGTCGAAAGGCCCCGCTTCAGGGTCCGGCGCTGGCGGGCCGGCAGTAGGGGAATCAACTCCTCGCGTTCCATCGTCTGTAGGTCCTCTAACGTGTGGCCGTGGTAGGTGAACTCACCCTCACGGCCGGTTCTGTAGTCCGAACTCATTATTTACCACGCCCCGTTCTGCGGGAGGCGATGTCGCCGACCTTCCGGCCGGGCGGGGTGTCGCTCGAAACGCTGCGGGGCCGGCCGGGGTGCTGGCGGCCGCCGCCCCCATGCGGGTGATCGACGGCGTTCATTGCCACGCCCCTGACCCTCGGCCACTTCGTCCCGCGTGCGCTCATCTTGTGATACTTGTTGCCGGCTTTCACGAACGGTTTCTCCGTCCGGCCGCCGCCGGCCACGACGCCGACCGTTGCCCGGCACCGCGGGCTCAGGCGCTTGGACTCGCCGCTCGGAAGCTGGACGACGGTGACCCGCCGGTCGTGGGTGACCAGGCGGGCGCTCGTCCCCGACGCGCGGGCGAACTTCCCGCCGTCGCCGGGCTGGCGCTCGATATTGCAAACGGGAATCCCCTCGGGGATCTCCGCCAGTGGCAGGGTATTGCCCGGTTTGATCTCCGCCGAAACCCCGAGCTGGATCTCCTCGCCGACCCGAATCCCTTCGGGCGCGAGGACGAGCCGACGATCGTCGTCTTCGAACTCGACGGCTGCCACCGGGGCACTCCGTGCCGGATCGTGTTCGAGATCGACGACCTCGCCAGTGATGACGTCGCCGTCGGGGTCCGATCGGTGTCCGAGGTCGGTCTTGTACCGATGGGAGGGCGCGCGGAACGTCGGCGTGCCGCGGCCGCGCCGTTGGCCCTGGATTCGTCGGCCCATCTCAGAACACCCCGATCCGGCTCGCGATGTCCTGTGCGTCGTCCTCCTCGCCGAAGGTCACGATCGCTTTCTTCCGTCCTCGCATGGTTACCATAGTGTTCACGTTCGTTACCTGGGTGTCGAAGCGTTCCTCGATCTCGGATTCGATCTCGGGTTTCGCCGCGTCGACGTCGACGATGAACTGGAGCTTGTTGTCGAAGTCCATGTCGTTCATCGCTTTCTCCGTGACGTGTGGGTGTTTGATTACTGCCATCGGTCGGTCACCTCCGCGATCGCGCTCTCGGTCCAGATCGTCAGTCGGCCGGCCTGCCCGCCGGGCGCTAAGTCCTCGGGGTTGACCTCGCGGGCGGTCGCGACGTCCGCACCGGCGAGATTGCGAGCGGCCTTCGAGGGCTCCTCGCTCGTGACGAACAGAATCGACGTCGGTCGCTTGTACTTCCGACCGCGGATCGTCCCCTGGCCGGCACGCACAGTACGGGAGTCCGCACGTTCGATATCCGCTGCGACGCCCAGTTCCTCTAATAGCTCCGCGACCGCCTGGGTCTTGACGAGCTCCTCGAACTCGTCGGAGACGACCAACGGGAGATCGAGGTCCTCGGCGAAGTCGTGGCCGCGCTCGGCGACGATCCCGGGGTCGGCGGTCGCGGCGAGTGCGCTTCTGGTGGCTAGTCGCCGTTCTTTCGCGTTCATGTCCTTCGAACGGTCCTTGTCGGCTTTCGGGGGATGGGCCCGACGGCCGCCAACGGTTTGTGGGACACGGCGTCCCTGGCCGTTCTGCCGGGGGACATGGGCCATCCCGCGACCGCTACCGAAGGACTCGGCGGGCGTTCGCATGCCCGCGAGGTCGTCGCTGCCGTAGTCCTGGGCGCGATTCGCCCGAGCGACATCGACCGCGCGGTTGATCAGATCGGGCCGGTGAGTCGTCTCGAAGACCTCGGGTAGTTCGAGATCCGCCCCGTCAGTGCCGTCGAGGTTCTTGATAGTCGTGTTCATGATCCTGCCCCCGAGCCCTGGTTGGACTCGGTCGAAATGTGGCGTACCTCGGGATCGAGGCGCGGTTGGTCGTTCGGCCGGATCGCCGGCCGGAAGCGAAGCACTCGCTTGTCCGGTCCGGGAAGCGATCCTTTGATGAGCGCGTAGGGGCCGTCGACCTCGCCGTAGTTCACGAACCCGCCCTCGACCGTCGGCTCGTCGCCCTCGCCGAGCGCGAGCAGGCGCTTGTTGAGTTCCGTGCGCTGGTGATACCCCGTTTGACCCTGCTGGGGAACCGTCGAGCGCACCCGGGAGGGATGCCACGGACCGAGGTTGCCGATCCGTCGTCGGTAGCCCTGTCGGAGGTGTTTGCCCTTCCGTTTCTGGACGCCCCAGCGCTTGACGGGGCCCTGGGTGCCCTTGCCCTTCGTGACGCCGGCGGTATCGAGATACTCGCCGGGCCGGAAGGTATCGTTCATCGAGTGGCTGTCCTCAAGCAACGAGAGCCCGGTGTCGACCCGGTCTTCGATATCGCCGCCGCCGATTCGGGTCTCCATGACGTCCGGGCGCTTCTTCGGGACGCCCGAGATCGCGCTCGGTACCGTATGCGTGATCGCACGCACGTCCGCGACTCGGCCCTCATCGAGGGCGGCTTCGAGGTCGTCGGTGCGATCCGCGCCGTTTCGGGGGAGCGAGAGGACCCGCCCGAGGTCGTCGTCGAACTCCGAGGCCCAGACCTCGGTGATCGGGCGCATCCCATAGGGGGTCTGTTCGTAGGTTCGCAGGGCAACGGCGCGCATCGGCGGGGTCTCGACTACCGTGACGGGCACGGTCTCCTCGGTGCCCTCGCGCGGCGAGTCGGACCGGTCGTTGAGCATGACGATCTGTGTCATGCCGGCTTTGTACCCCGCGAACCCCTGGAGTCCGGGCTGTCCGTCGTCGTCGGGCCAGGACGAAAAGCGTGGCACCTCGCTGGTGGCACGCGTCCTGGGACCGTAGCCCAGCGAGCCTTTGCGTGGTCGTTCGGGTTGTGGCATGTCGTGTTCACCTCAGGTTGCAACAGGCGAGCGTGGCGAACAGCGCCTCTTCCGTTCGCACGGTCGCCGTGCCTTGGTTCGGCATCGAATCGAGCCAGCGATCGAACCCGCCCGGTTGGTCGCCGGGCCTGTCGGATCGATCGCACTCGTTCGCGGTGTCGGCGAGTTCCGTTTCGCCCACAGTCCCGGTCTCGCCGGCGGCGTTCTCGGCGATCGTCTCCGGCGGGAGGCCGAGGATCGCGGGCAGGCCGCGCTCGGGAGCGCCGAAGGCGACGGTGGCTCCGTCGGCCGCGATACGCTCTACGAGCGGGTCGAGTCGCGCGACGCTCAGCGCCGCGCCGTGCCGGGACGTTCCGATGCGGAGCCCAGCGTCGGGCGCTTCGAGCGTCGATGCCAGATCCGCGCGCTGTACCGCGAAGCCCGGTGGGGGCTCCGCGACGATGCGCGCGCGGACCGGTTCTCGCGAAGAGAGCCTGACGGTCACGCGCTCCCCCTCGCCTACCTCCATATTGGGAGGCACTACGAGGGAGATCGGGTGTTGCAGTCCGCAATTGACCCGAACGCGCCCATCAGAGCCGACCTCGGTCACGATTCCTTCTCTCGACGACTCCGAACGCTCGGGTCCGGAGCCGGTCCCGGCCACGCGAAGTGGGGGGAGGACGCCGACGGCCTCGAGTTCCGATCGCTTGCCCCAGACCTCCGATCGGAGGTACGGTGGCGTCGCAGCGTACTCGAGCACCGTAGCGACCAACTCCTCGCCCCACCGGCCCTCACCCCCGCGGTCGGGGAAGACGACCAGGCGATCGGCCCGGAAGACGACGGCGGCGCGAGCGATACGACCCAGTTTGTGGGTCGCCTCGCGTTTATCCGTGCTCTCCCGGACCACCGACGAGGGAATACAGACGGTCAGCGTCACGTTCCCTCGCTACCTCGCGTGGCCACGAGACTGTGACGGTCGTACCGAAGCCAACCCTAAAAGGGTAGCGTTCTCGCGAGTAGCGAGGGACCGGAGGTCCCTCGGACCATGCGATCGGGCCTGCGGCCCGCGAGCAGACGTAAACGAGTGAGAGTAGCGCGGGACTCGTAGA
>PXRA01000055.1 GCA_003021725.1 Halobacteriales archaeon QH_8_64_26 | reverse complement strand
GCCGCCCGACACGCCTCGATCGTCTCGGTGTCCATCCCCGTCGCGGCCGCCAGTTCCGCGCGATTAGGCGCACAGAGCGCGTAGTCGGCGTCCAACCCGTCCAGGATCTCGCCGCCGAGATCGGCGACTGTCTCCCAAGTTCCCTCCCGAGCGATCCGATCGACCGACGCGGCTCCGAGTCCCGGCGGGAGGCTGCCCGCCACGACGACCGTTCGGGGATCGTACGCGTCGAGCACGGCGATTATCTCCCCGATCGTCGCCGCGTCGAGGGTCGGTCCGGCGTGGTTGATCTTGTATCCGGCCTCGGCCAGAATCGTGGTATTGAGCCGGACGTGATCGTCGATCCCTACGAACTCGTGGACGATGCCCTCGCTTTCGAGCCGGTCAGTGATGAATTCGCCGAGAAAGCCCCCCGAAACGCCGGTCGCGAGCGTCTCGACCTCCAAGCCGCCGAGATACTTCGAGACGTTGATGCCCTTGCCGCCGGCGTCAAATCGTGCCTCGCGCGTCCGCTGGACGGCCCCGCCTTCGAGCGGTTCGTCGAGGCGGATCGTGTGATCGACCGCCGGGTTGAGCGTCACGGTCGCGATCACGTTTCCCCTCCGGCGACCGCCACCTCAACCCCGCTTTCGGCGAACGCCTCCCGGTACTTACCGTCCTCCTCGTCGGGAGCCGCGTCGGTGAGAAAGCAATCGAGGTCGGCGAGGTCGGCGAACCCGACGAAACTCCGTTCGCCGAGTTTCGACCTATCGGCGAGCAGGACTACGCGCTCGGCGTGCTCGACCATGAGTCGCTTCACTCGCGCTTCGTCCTCGTTCGGCGTCGTGAGTCCCTGTTCGGCATCGATCGCGTTTGTCCCGAGAAAGGCGAGATCGACGTGAATCCGCTCCATGAACTCCTCGGCGCTCGGCCCGACGAGTGCCTGGGTTCGGGGTCTGAGCGTCCCGCCGGTGAGTTTCACCTCCCGGTCGTCCTCGCCGAGTTCCAACGCACACAGCGGCGAGTTCGTTACAGCGAGGAAGTCCTCGTCCTCCGGGGCTGCCCTCGCAGCCTCCATCGTCGTCGTCCCCGCATCGAAGAACACGATCGCCCCTGCGTCGATCTCGCCCGCGGCGCGCTCGCCGATCGCCGTCTTCGCGTCCAGGTTCCTGATCTCGCGCTGATCGTAGGATCGCTCGCGGCCGATCGTCTTGGTGGGTACCGCCCCGCCGTGTGAGCGTTCGATCAGTCCCTCCGCGTCGAGATCGCGCAGGTCGCGCCTGATCGTCGCCTTCGAGAACCCGAGTCGATCGGCCAGATCGGTCACGCTACAGCCGTCGTGCTCGCGCACCTGCTCGATTATCTCGCGCCGTCGTGAATCCGGTAACATGCCGTGGTTCCCGGTTCCGTGTGAACGGCTCGCGGAGTTAACTGTTTAGGTTCGAGTAGTGATCGTTTCTGATTGAAACGGGCCGAAGTATCGATCGATCAGTCGTGGTGTCGATTCTTCTCGCAGTGCTCGTGTCGGTGTGCGTGTGTGTTCCACCCGCGAGCTACTCGCTTTTCCCGGTGAATACTCGATCGCCGTCCGACCCAATCTCCGTCCGCTCTCGTCTCAGCCGATCACGCGCGCGAGCCACCGCTGGGGCTCGTCGAGTTCCTCGTCGGTCGGCAGGTGCTCGGGTGAACGCCAGACCGCGCTTGCCCCCTCGATACCCCGATCCGCGACGACCTCGGTAAAGAAGGCCTTCCCGCGGACGTACTGCCGACGTTTCATCCCGAGGCCGAGCAGCCGCCCGATGAGCCGCGTGAGCGGGCCCCGACCCTGCCGGCGCTCGTCTAGCTTCTCCCGGAGATCGGTGTACTCCTCGTCGAAGGCCTCGTCCATGAGCAGTTCCGCATAGCCCTCGACGGCGGTCATCGCGACGTTGAGTTCCTCGAAGGCCTCCCGATCGAGGTCGCCTTCCGCTAAGGCCTCGATGCCCCGTTGCATCCGCGTCTCCAGATGTTTCGAGAGCCACGGCGCCGCCCCGAACTCCGCGGCGTGGGTCACCTCGTGAAAGGCGATCCAGCGGCGGAATCGTTCTTTGTTGACGTCTAACTCCTCGGCTACCCGGCCGATATTGGGATGAACGAAATAGAGCGCGTGATCCTGGTCTCCGTCATCCGGATCGGCGAGCAAGAGGGGGTCGTACTGCCCTAAGACGTTGCCGCCGAGAAAGGAAAGCGCCAGTGCCATCGAACCGGTGTTCGCCACCCGGGCGACCCCGGGGAACAGGCCCTGGGCGTAGTCCTCGATCGGGCGCATGACCCGCTCGAAGGTCGCGACGTTCGCGTCGATCCAGTGGTGGCGATCCTGGACCTCGATCTGCTCGGGGAGGTCGAACTCGACGCCCCCGACCTCCCGTACCCGGTCTCGGGCGTCGCGGACGTCGTCCGCGTAGCCCTGTTGCTCGCTCGCCATGAGGTCGAGCGTGCCGGGCTCAGTCGAGGCCTTTGCCGCTGCCGCTACGGCCGCCCAGTCGATCGGGCCGTCGCCCGACGCCTCCGTGAGGGCCCTGACGCTATGATAAATACTCACGACTACTAGTTCGTACCGCCTGCCCAAATGGGTTGTGTCCGGTAAAACGTCGCCGACTATGGCCTACTGGCCGAACTCTTCCTCGAAGGGGTCTTCTTCCTCGTCCTCGCCGAGGAAGTTCCGGGCGAGGAACACGAACGCGACAAGCGCGAGCAATCCGGCCAGGCCGGTCCCCGCTCCGGTACCCTCCTCGTCCTCGTCGTCTTCGTCCTCGTCCTCGTCGCTGAGGTCGAGGACCTCGCTTTCCTCGTCTTCCCCTCCCTCTTCGCCCTCGTCCTCGTCGCTCGAAGCGAGCGATTCGACGACGCTGTCCTCCTCGTCTTCGTCCTCCTCGCCCCCGAGGGCACTGCTCACCAGGCTACCGACCCCCGAACCCAGGGAGGGTTCGAGATCGAGGCTGCTGTCGTCGGTGTGTGCGTGGATCTCGATCAGCGTTATCTTCTCTGCCATGCCCCTCCGTTCTGTCAGGAGTGACTTATCCGTTTGGCTTTCAAGCCAGCAGCCCTCGCCGACCGTCCGCCCCCGCGTACCGCCCTCGATCGGAAGAGCGGGGTCCTCACAGAGGCGGGTGTTTCGCTTTGTGGCGTCGATGCCGCCGGTCTTCGAGGCGTTGATACCGCTCGGCTGGTAACCCGGTCCGTGAACGACCGCCAACGGGATTTTCTCGATAGCTTGCTCGACACGCCCAGCCCCTCCGGGTTCGAGACGCGCTGTCAACGCCGCTGGATCGATCACATAGAGGCCTTCGCCGACGAGATAACGACCGACGCCTACGGCAACGCCGTCGCGACCTATCGCGGCTCCGAGGAGGGTTCCGAGGTCGCCTTCGCCGGCCACGCCGACGAGATCGGGCTCATCGTTCGGGATATCGACGAGGAGGGGTTCCTCCGACTCGGTTCGATCGGCGGTGCCGATCGCTCGGTCTCCCAGGGCCAGCGCGTCCGCGTTCACCCTTCTGGCGGGTCCACGGACTCGGACGATCCGGTTCCCGGCGTGATCGGACGGACCGCGATCCACCTCCGCGAGCGCGAGGACGATTCGCTCACCGATATCGACGAGCAGTACGTCGATATCGGCGCGGCGGACCGCGAGGAAGCGGAGGGGCTCGTCGAGGTCGGTGACCCGATCACCTTTACAAGCGAGACCGAGGAGCTCGCAGGCACCCGCCTGGTCGCCCGCGGGATGGACAACCGGATCGGGATCTGGGCGGCCGCCGAAGCGCTCGCGATCGCCGCCGAGCGGGAGGTAGGAGCGACGGTGCATGCGGTGAGTACGATCCAGGAGGAAGTCGGGCTGAAGGGCGCACGGATGGTCGGCTTCGATCTGGCACCCGACGCCATCGTCGCGATCGACGTCACCCACGCTACCGATCACCCCGATAGCGGATCGAAAAAGGCCGGCACGATCGCCCTCGGCGAGGGACCCGTGATCGCCAGGGGGAGCACGAACCATCCGGCGCTCGTCGATCTCGCACGGGAGGCGGCCGCCGAGGAAGGACTCGACGTCCAACTGCAAGCGTCGGGTAGCTACACCGGCACGGACGCGGATGCCTTCTATACGGCTCGTGGCGCGATCCCGGCGCTGTCGATTGGCCTCCCGAACCGGTATATGCACACGCCCGTCGAGGTGATCGATAGCGAGGACTTGACTGCCGTCGCCGAACTGCTCGGCTCGGTCGCCGCTCTCGCGGGCGACCGGGAGAGCTTCGACGTGGAGCTATAACCTCCAGCCTCGGCGCTTCGGCGTTCCGGGGTATCGACGGTGGGTGTCGGGCCGCTGATCGCCGCCTCGAAACCGGCCTGCGGTCGCGGGGAGTTCGCCAGCCAGCAGACTTTTATCCGAGAGCGATATGTACTCATATAGAGCAATGGACGAGTGGGCGACAGGGGCACAAGGCGGTGGAGAGTTTAGGGTCGCCGATGGCCGATCGGTCACGCCGGTGACTCGTTCGCGGACCGCTCGACCGGCCGAACGGTCCCCTCGAGCTTCGGGACGCCTCTCGAAGGGTCAGTACCGATGATGGAAAACGGTCGTCCGAAAGCCGGCGTGATCGGCGTCGGCACGATGGGTCAACACCACGCACGGGTCTACGCCGAACTCGCGGAGGTCGATCTCCTCGGGGTCTGTGACGCCGACGCCGACCGTGCGGCGAGCGTCGCCGAGCACAACGCGACCCGGTCGCTCTCGCGGGATGGCCTGCTCGATGCGGTCGATCTCGTCTCGATCGCAGTCCCGACCGAGTACCACTACGAACTCGCCCGCGAGTGTATCGAACGCGGCGTCCACGTCCTCGTCGAGAAACCCTTCGTCGCCGAACGCGAAGAAGGCGAACGCCTCGCTTCCCTGGCCGAGGAACGCGACGTTCGGATCCAGGTCGGCCACATCGAGCGGTTCAACCCCGCGGTCGCGGCCGTCCGCGAGGTGCTCGACGATCACGACCTCATCGCGGTCGACGCCAAGCGGTTGAGCCCCCCGCTCGATCGGAACATCGAGGACAGTGCCGCCTTCGATTTGATGATTCACGATATAGACGTCCTGTTCTCGCTCGCCGGCAGTGAACTCACCGCGCTCAACGCCTCGGGCACTCGTGAGAATCGCTACATCGACGCTCAGCTCGGCTTCGAGAGCGGCGTCGTCGCGAGCCTCACCGCCAGTCGGCTCACTCAGGAGAAAGTACGGAAGCTCTCGATCACGACCGCCGAATCCTGGATCGTCGTCGATTACCTCGACCAATCGATCGAGATGCACCGTCATTCCCTGCCCGAATACATCGAACAGCAAGGGGAGCTACGCTACCGCCACGAGGGAATCGTCGAACGTCCGATGGTCGAGAGCGCAGAACCCCTCAAGCGCGAGCTCGCTTCCTTCGTCGAGTGTGTGCGAAGCGGCCGGGAACCCGAGGTGAGCGTCGCCGACGGGTTGTGTGCGTTAGACGTCGCGAAACGGATCGACGAACTGGCCGCCGAGAGCGGGGCGAACGCCCCCGAACTACCCTCGGATTCGCCGTAGAACACGACCTCCTTCCCGCTCCCCTTCTCCCTCTCCCTTTCGTCCTTCCGCGTCGTCGATCCCGGCCCGTTCTCCGGGTTCAGTCGGTACGCTTAATAGCCACAGGGCAGGCCCCTCGGTATGAGTGGCCGACCGCTCGACGTACTCGAAGCGTCTATCGGGGAAGAAGTCGCCGTCCGGCTGAAAGGCGGCGAGACACACCGCGGGGAACTGGCGGGCTACGACCAGCACATGAACCTCGTGCTCGATCCGACCGAAAGCGAGGAGGGAGCTGAGGGTAGAAGCGGGGAACCGATCGAAGCAGGGGGTACAGGAGGCGAGGCGGTCGAAGACACAATCATTATACGCGGCGATAACCTCGTTTCGATCACGACATGACCGACGGAACGCCCGCCCAAGGGAAGAAGAACAAGACGACCCACGTCCGGTGTCGTCGGTGTGGAAACAAGTCCTACCACAAGCGAAAGGGCGTCTGTGCGTCCTGTGGGTTCGGCGAGTCGGCCAAGCGCCGCGACTACGCCTGGCAGGAAAAGGCCGGCGAGTAAGACCTCGACCGCCGGACTGTGAGGAGTTCGCCCGATCGGATTACCGCCCCCACAGACAACCGCCGTTGCGCAACGACCGCTCATACCACGTGACCGCCAATTACCACGTCACGGAAACGGGAACCCACTAACCCGATGCACGAGAAATGCGGCGTCGTCGGCGTTTCACTCGCCGGTCGCGCCGCCGCGCGTCCGTTGTACTACTCGCTGTATGCCCTCCAGCATCGCGGGCAGGAATCGGCCGGTATCGTCACTCACGACGGGTTCCAGCAGTACGACCACGTCGAGACCGGGCTGGTCGGCGATGCGTTCTCCGCAGCCGATCTCGACGACCTCCGGGGGTCGGTCGGGGCCGGCCACGTCCGCTATCCCACTTCCGGCGGGACCGATGCCAGCTGTGCCCAGCCTTTTTCGGTCTCGTTCAAGAGCGGCTCGCTCGGCCTCGCGCATAACGGCAACCTCGTGAACGCCGCCGACGTGCGGGGCGATCTCGAAGAGCGGGGCCACGCCTTCACGACTCGCGGGGACACCGAGGTCATCGCCCACGACCTCGCACACAACCTGCTCGAATCCGATCTCGTCCGTGCGGTCAAGCGGACGATGAGTCGGATCCACGGTTCCTACTCGCTGACGATCACCCACGACGACACCGTAATGGGCTTGCGTGACCCTCAGGGGAACCGACCGCTGTGTATCGGCGATCTGGGCGATGGCTACGTTTTAGCCTCCGAATCAGCGGCGATCGATACGCTCGATGGCGACCTCCTCCGGGAAGTCAGGCCCGGCGAGCTCGTCGTGCTCGGGGAGGACGGGTCGGACTTCGACTCATACCAGCTCGCCTCGCCGCCCCAGTCGGCGAACTGCTTCTTCGAGTACGTCTACTTCGCCCGGCCCGACAGCGTGATCGACGAGGAGCTGGTCTACGACGTCCGCCGGGAACTCGGCCGCCGGCTCTGGGAAGAGAGTCCCGTCGAGACCGACGTCGTGATGCCAGTGCCCGACTCCGGGCGAGCCTTTGCTACCGGCTACGCCGAAGCCGCGAACGAGGGCCGCGAGAGCCACGAGGACGCCGAGGGCTCGGCGGAGGAGGGGGAGCCGAGCGTCGAGTTCGCCGAGGGACTGATGAAAAACCGTTACGTCGGCCGGACCTTCATTATGCCCTCCCAGAACGAGCGCGAGCGCGCCGTTCGCCTGAAGCTCAACCCGATCAAGAGCACCGTCGAGGGCCGGTCGGTCACCTTGATCGACGACTCGATCGTCCGGGGGACGACCTCGACCCAACTCGTCGAACTGCTCCAAGACGCCGGCGCGGAGGAGGTTCACGTCCGGATCGGCGCGCCGCCGATCGTCGCGCCCTGTTATATGGGCATCGATATGGCGAGCCGCGAGGAACTCATTGCCTCGGACGAAACAACCGAGGACGTGCAAGATGTGCTCGAAGCCGACAGTCTCGCCTATCTCTCGATCGACGCGATCGCAGAAACCGTAGGTCGTGAGCGCGCGGACCTCTGTCTGGGCTGTGTGACCGGCGAGTACCCCTACGACATCGACGGCGAGGAAACCGATCGAGAGGTCGAGCGGCCACAAGTAGGAAATCGGACGATGGAAGCCGCTGGCGACGACTAACACCCACTTTTTTGCCGAGGTCCTCGCTCCCTTCGGTCGCTGCGGGCTCGGCAAAAACCTGGACTAAAAACGCTCACTCGCGTCTACGACGCTCGTTCGCGGATGCTTGCGACCGCCTCCGGCCGTCCGCCCGATCGCTTCGCTTTTGTCCCGACCGTTCGGGGGTGGCCTATGGAGATCGAACCGTTCTCGCTCGAACGCTGGTTCGACCAGTACGAACACGATGCCGACATCATGCTCGCCGAGAGCGGCATTCGGAGCCTCGATAGCAGCGAGTTCGACACCGACCCCGGCGAGCTGGGCTACGTGATCCCCACCGACGGCGACCCCGAATTCAAAGCCGAGATCGCCGCGCGTTACGACCGAGGGCCCGAGGAGATCGCGTTTACCTGTGGCACTCAGGAGGCGAACTTCCTCGCCGTTCTCGCCGCGATGGGCGAGGACAGCCACGCCGTCGTCGTTACCCCGACTTACCAATCGCTCCAGGCCGTCCCCGAGGCCGTCGGCGAGATCTCCCGCGTCTGGTTGGAGCCCCCGGACTGGAATCTCGACGTAGAGGAAGTGAGAGAAGCGATCCGACCGGAGACCGAGCTAGTGGTCCTCAACAACCCGAACAACCCGACCGGCCGCTATCACTCCCGGGAAATCGTCGAGACGCTATATGACGTCGCTGCCGCGAACGACGCCTACCTGCTCTGTGACGAGGTCTATCGCCTGCTCGCCGGGGAGACGGTACCGCCGGTCGCGAGCATGGGCGAGCACGGCGTCTCGACGACGAGCCTGACAAAGGCCTACGGGCTCGCGGGCCTGCGCTTCGGCTGGCTCTGTGGCCCGACCGAACTGCTCGGGGGGGCCCGGCAGTGGAAGGATTACACCACTATCTCGCCGCCGATCTTTGGCCAGCACGTCGCCCGTCAGGCACTCGGGGAAGAACACGAAGCCGATATCCTCGCCCGGAATCGCGACCTCGCCGCACGCAATCGCGAACGGGTACGAGAGTTCATCAGCGAACACGAGCACCAGGGCCTCACCTGGCACGACCCCGTGGGGGTGAACGGGTTTCTGGCCGTGCCCGATGGCTTCGAGAGCGGACGATCGTTCTGCCGGCGGGTCGTCGAGGAAGAATCGATCGTCCTCGCTCCTGGAGAGTGTTTCGCCGGTTTGTCCGGCGGCTCCGAGGAGGCCGGGACGAACTCGCCGAGCGACGTCCCCAATCTAGCGGAGTACTTCCGGTTCGGCTTCGGTCTGCCGTCCTCGGAGCTAGAGGAGGGCTTGTCTCGCCTCGGGGACTTCCTCGAACGACACCGCTGAGAGCGAGTCGAACGAGCCCCACTCGCTCGCCGATCGATTCCGCTGCTAGGGACTCCCGTTTCGATCGCTCGAGGCGTTCCAACCGGCAATAACGATCCCAGTTGGCCTTCGGGTCAGTAGCTCTCGGGGACCGAACCGGGCGCTCGGCGGTTCCAAACCGTTTATACAACGCGGTGGACTAACGCGCCTACATGGCGAGACAACAGTCCCAAGTACGGGAACTCGACGAGGGGAGTTACGTGATGATCGACGACGCAGCCTGTGAGATCACCGGTTACAGCACGGCGAAGCCGGGCAAGCACGGCAGCGCGAAGGCCCGCGTCGAGGGCCGGGGCGTCTTCGACGAGAAGAAGCGCAACTTCACCCAACCCGTCGACGCGAAGATCTGGGTCCCGATCATCGAGCGCAAGCAGGGCCAGGTCGTCAGCGTCGAGAGCGAGAGCGTCGCTCAGGTAATGGATCTCGACACCTATCAGACGCTGACGATCAGCGTGCCCGATGACGTCTCCCTGTCGGCCGAAGACGAGATCGAATACCTCGAGATGGACGACCAGCGAAAGATCGTCTGATCGCACTCGGCGGGAAGCGTCGAAACCCATCCTGTTTCCACTACAACCCCCTGCCCCAACTCCCATCCTTTCCTCTTCGATATACCGTGTCTTCCAAGCCCGTATTTCCCGGCGCGAGCGCCGATCGCGAGGAGGCATCCTACGTTCTCCTCGGCGCGCCACTGGACGTCTCGAGTACCTTCGAGCCCGGATCGCGTTTCGGCCCCCGCCGCATTCGCCACTACGCCGAAACGTTCGACGATTACGATCGCCGGACCGAGTCGCGGTTCACCGATCTCGGGGTATGTGATCACGGCGACATCGACGCCTGGGACGATGTGGAAGAGTACCTCGCGTTTCTCCGCGGCGAACTCTCGGACGTAGTTCGGGAGGGTGCGATCCCGCTCGTTCTCGGCGGCGAGCACACCGTAAGCGTCGCCGGAGTCAGGGCGGTCGATCCCGACGTCTTCGTCTGTCTGGATGCCCACCTCGATTGCAGAGCCGAGTACGCGGGCAACGAGTACAGCCACGCCACCACGACCGCCCACGCGCTCGACGTCGCCGATCGAGCGGTGATCCTCGGCGCTCGAACCGGCAGCGAAGAGGAGTGGGAGCGAGCCGTCGAAAGCGACGTCATGGTCGTCCCGCCCGAGGACGTGAGCGAGTGGACAACCGACTTCGGGAGCGAGGAGTCGATATACCTGAGTGTCGACATCGACGCCGCCGACCCCGGGTTCGCGCCGGGCACCGGCACGAAAGAACCCTTCGGCCTCACTCCTCGGGAGACGCGGACGGTCGTCCGGCAGGTCGCGCCCCTGACATCCGGTTTCGATGTCGTCGAGGTCAACGATCGGGACGACGGGCAGGCCGCTTCGCTCGCAGGGAAACTCCTACGGGAGTTCGTCTACACGCACGCGGCGGATCGGTAGTCCGTCGGGGACCATACGCGACCGTTGAACGCCTCGGTGCTGAGTGTGAGGGACCTGTTACCCGTTTCGGTCATACTGGAGGCTTCGCTGTCTGCTATCTCCTCCTCAAAAAGTAGCCGTTCGCTGTGCTCAGCGCTTGCCGCGTCCGACCAGCTTCTTTCCTCGCCGCTTGATCTTTCGCTTGACACCTCGTGGCAGCCGACGCCATACGCGCATCGCCTTGCTGAATTTACCCATGGTGATCTTTTCCGTTCGTCCGTGGGGAGCGAACGGCTTCCTATTTTCGGCCACACGGAAAAATAAGTCTGGTGGCCTCTTCGTTCGCCTGTAGTACGGTCCCCGGAGGACGGTCCTCGTCTCACGGCCGGCTCGAAATCCGACGGGAGATACAAGTCCGACGGCCCGATAGCGCCGGCATGGACCTCGCCGATCTCCGTACTCGGTTCGACGAGCGGCTCCGTACCGCCGCGTTCGCCGACCTCGACGCGAGCGCGAACGGTCTCCAGGTCGGGCCCGAGGAGGGGGAGATAACCCACGTCGCATTCGCCGTCGACGCCGCCGTCGAGACCATAGAGCGTGCGGCGGACGCCGGTGCGGACCTGCTCGTGACCCATCACGGGCTGGTCTGGGGCAGCCTCGATCGCGTTGCCGGCCGCGAGTACCGACGGATCGCACCGCTGATCGGAAACGATCTCGCGCTGTACGTCTCCCACCTCCCGCTCGACGCCCACCCCGCCTTGGGAAACGCCGCCGGATTGGCCGATCTATTGGGTCTCGACGACCGCGAACCCTTCGGTGCGCTCGGTCCCGAGCATCTCGGGACTCAGGGACTCGCTCGCGACCCCTTCTCCCCTGCCGATCTCGCTACCCTGCTCGATCGGGAGCTCGCGACCGGGGCCCGGGGCGTACAGACGCTCGATTTCGGTCCCGAGGAAATCGAGGAGATCGCGATCCTGACCGGTAGCGGCGCGGACTGGCTCGACGAGGCCGTAGAAAGCGAGACCGATGCGTTCGTGACCGGCGAGGGGAAGGGCAAGCTCTACCACGAAGCGAAGGAGGCCGGAATACACGCTTTCCTGGCCGGCCACTACGCGACCGAGACCTTCGGCGTTCGCTCCCTACGGGACCTCGCCGAGGAGTGGGGGCTGGAGACGACGTTCATCGAGCGCCCGACGGGGCTGTAAGTAGCTCGATCGAACTCGACGGTCTCGATCGATCGGCCTTCCGAACGGGCAGGATCAGGGGCTTCAAACGCGCGCCGAGCGACTATCGATTATGACTGGCGACGACGCCACCGAGGATCGGCCGCTACGCGAGGAGTTCCGCCACGATCCCGTGGGCCACGCCCGGGTACGGGCCGGCATGACCGTCGGCGAACTCGCGACCGAATACGGCAAAGCCGGCATCGGTGCCAATGACCTCGCCGAGGCGATCGACATCTACGCCGAGATGCTCAGTAGGGAAGACGTCACGAACTTCGTTGGGTTGGCCGGCGCGATGGTCCCTGCCGGGATGCGAGAAGTCGTCGCCGAGTCGATCCGCGACGGCCATGTCGACGCGCTCGTGACCACCGGGGCGACGCTCACCCACGATACGATCGAGGCGATCGGCGGCAAACACCACCACGGCCGCCAGCACGGTGAGGATAGTCCTCGCGAGCACGACGAACGTCTGCGCGACGAGGGGGTCGATCGGATTTATAACGTCTACCTCCCACAGGAGCATTTCACTCTCTTGGAGGATCACGTTCGCTCCGCGGTCTTCCCAGCAGTCGAGAGCGACGGTGCGGTCGGCATCGAGGAGCTCACCGCCGCGCTGGGCCGGGCGAACGCCGAACGCAACGCCGAGGAGGACATCGAGGAAAGCGCTGGCATCGCCGCCGCGGCTTACGAGAGCGACGTGCCGGTCTACACGCCAGCGATTCAAGATTCGGTTCTGGGACTACAGGCCTGGATGTATTCCCAGATCGCGGACTTCTCGCTCGATGCTCTTGCGGATATGAGTTCACTTACTGATCTAGCCTTCGAAGCCGAGAGGGCGGGCGCGCTGGTGATCGGTGGCGGCGTACCGAAGAACTACACCCTCCAGACGATGCTCGTCGCACCCGACGCCTACGATTACGCGGTGCAGCTCACGATGGAGCCCGAGCACACTGGTGGACTGTCGGGCGCGACGCTAGAGGAGGCCCGGTCCTGGGGCAAGTTAGAGAAGGCAGCTCGAAACGCCTCGGTGTACGCGGACGCGACTATCACCTATCCGCTGCTGGTAGCGGCGACACGCGAGCGGATCGAGGGGAATAGAAAGGACCGTTCGCCCGACGGCGACCGGTAAAATGCGATCGTGGAGTCAGCCGTTCGATCCGCCGTAGCTTTTCGACCGCTCCGTCGGCGAGACAGTTCGTCGGCCTCTCAGGTCGAATCGCTGGTCTCACCCGTACTTGCCCGGTAGTAGGTCTGTTCGCCATTGGTTGTTTCGATCGTTCGTGCCTCGATACGACCCTCCGCGGCGAGATCCTCCAAGGCCGCCTCGATGCGGCCGCTCCGAGCGAAGACGACTTCGCCGATCGTCCCCAGTAGGTGGCCAAGCACGCCGGGTTCGCCGGGGTAATCGGCGATACGCACGCCACCGGGGTTCCGGCCGGGGACGCCCTCGCCGGCGACGCGTTGGGCGTAAACCGTCGCCAACTCCGCTGCGGTGTAGGCTTCCTCCGCGTTCAACTCTAGGTACTCGAGCAGCTTCTCTTTGGTGTAGCCGTCCGTGCTCTGCTCGGCACGATCGGTCGTCCCCCGAATCCACTCGTCGGTACCGATCGGCATGGATGGAAGTCGGTCGCTTCGGGGCTTAGTTCCACCGCCCTCGGCTCGCGACCGATCGATCCGCTGCGCGGCCGCTTCGACCCGAGTCGGTCGGCAGTCTCAGTAGCCATCCGCGGCGGGACTGAAATCCAGGATCTCGACCGCGCCGAAGGTAAGCGCGTTCGGGTAGTACTCGCCCAGCGGCGATCGATAGCCAGTGGTCTCGAGGGTCGCTTCGATCACCGCCTGGTCCTCGGCGCTCACGCCCATGTCCGCTTCGACCGACCGAACAGCGTGGGCGGGACAGAAGACGCCGAGTACTTCCCAGCTGTAGTTGTCGTAGCACGCGAGCGTCGCGCTCACCCGGTCGCCCGTCCCGAGCGTGGGTTCGACGTCCCGATCGCCCGCGCCGGCCGACGCCGATAGGCCGCGACACCTTCGACAGGGTACCCGCCCGCTATCGACGTCCGGCGCAACCGCCAGGCTCGCGACTACCAGTCCGGTGAACTCCTCGCGCAAGCTCTCCCTCGGCGTCGCGCGATCGGTCATCGATCCCTCCGACTCGCTCTTCGATCCCCCTTGTTTTGGCTGTGGGCGCTTTCGGGGGCTCGCTGTCCGTGTGCCGGTAGCTGTGAGAACCGATTCAACGGTCCTTGTACCCCTTCTGTGGGACGTCCACGACCGCACCGCCCGCCTCCTGCCAGGCACTGAACCCACCCTCCAGATGGGCAACGTACTCATAGCCCATCTCGGCGAGTCGCTTCGCGGCCAGTGCCGATCGGCCGGCCTCGTTGCAGTAGAGTACGTATCGGTTCTCGGGATCGAAGAAGTCCTTGTAGTACTCGGTCTCCGGATCCGCCCAGAACTCGATCATCCCTCGCGGGGCGTGTTCCACCTCGGGGATCGACCCCTCGATCCACACCTCCCGGATGTCACGGATGTCAAGCACTATCGTCTCGCGCCCTCCTTCGGAGCCTTCGTCCTCCCCGTCGCGCTCGCTCAGTTCCCGCTGTAGCGCCTCGACGGAGATCGACTCGATGTCCGCGTCGGCTTCCGCGACCAGTTCCCACGCCGATCGTTCGAGTTCGCTCATGCCGGTCGATTCCAGTGTCGCCGCGTATAAGACCTCTTACCTCCCCGCGGCTCGTCTTCCCGTCCCGGTTCGGCCCTCATCCGATGCCTATCGCCTCGTCTGACCTTTCCGTTGCCCGATAGGTCCGATCGGTTCCCGCGGCCAATCCTTTTTGTTCGTGCTCGGAGTGCGCCACCTATGGAGAAGGTAGCCATCGACGACGTCGACATCGAGACGAGTCCCCTCGGAGTGCATTCCGTCCGCCGGCCGGTCTCGCGGGCACTGGACACCTCCGACTTCGCGATGAACTACTTCGAACTCGAACCCGGCGACTCGTTTTCAGGTGGACTGCACACCCATCACGATCAGGAGGAGGTCTTCTACGTACAGGAGGGCACCGCGACCTTCGAGGTCGGGCGCGACCGCGAGACCTGCGAGGTCACTCCAGGCGAGTGTATCCGCTTTTCGCCCGGCGAGTTCCAGGTGGGCTACAATGACTCGGAGGAATCGGTAACAGGGTTTGCCCTCGGCGCGCCGAAGGCCAGCCACGACTTCGGGGAAATCCGAATCGATCGTCCCTTGCCGAGTGTGTGGCGAGGAAACCCCCCACGGGCTTGCACTCACCGACGACGGGGACTTTCGATTCACGTGTGAGGAGTGTGGCAACGAGTTCGAGATGGGTGCGTGATCTCCCGTGCGGTCCCGTTTCCTCGCCCCGATTTCCCTCGACCGGACGAAAGGGGTTTTTGCCCCACCGGGCCGATAGTCGATGGCCGATGACGAGGGCGGGCTCCGAGCCGGACTCGGCATCCAGCGGTGACGAGCCCTATGAGTGCCGAGGCCATACCTTTGGTACCAAGCGCCATTGTACAATCGCCGTAAGCAGCGTGCAATTGCTGCTGTGGCGAGGGTCCAAGAAGTCCGTTCTTTCTACGTTCTCTCGATTAGTCGTCCGAACCAACCAGTTCGCTGATACTGGCAGCTCCTGACTCTTCGCTGCG
>PXRA01000054.1 GCA_003021725.1 Halobacteriales archaeon QH_8_64_26 | reverse complement strand
TGTGCGAACGGCGAACACTCGGGGAACCCACTTATCCGAGTGCTCCGACTAGCGCCGTACGCTAATGACCGACTTCGATTGTATCGTTTTCGGCGGCGGCACGGGCAACACGGTCGCCTCCGCGGCGGCGGCCGAGGGACTCGAAACCGCGCTCATCGAGAAGGGACCGCTCGGGGGCCTCTGTCTCAATCGCGGCTGTAACCCCTCGAAGATGCTCATCGAGCACGCGAGAAGGCTCGAGCAGGTTCGAAACGCCGATCGGTTCGGCATCGACGCGAGCATCGAGGACGTGCGCTTCGGGGCACTCGTCCGCGAGGTGAACGACGAACTCGCCGAGGTCGCCGAGGAGAAGAGGGAAACCAAGCTCGCCGAGGAGAATCTGACTCTCTTCCAGGAGGAAGCGCGCTTCGTCGACGATCACACGATCGAACTCGCCGACTCCGGCGAGACCCACAGCGGCGAGCGGATCGTCCTCGCGGCCGGCTCGACACCCGTGGCCCCCGGCGCGATCGACGGGCTGGAGGACACGGACTATCTCACCAGCGCCGACGCCCTGGGGCTCGAAGCGCTGCCGGAGCGCCTCGTAGTCTTGGGTGGGGGCTACATCGCGGCGGAACTGGGCTATTACTTCGACGCCTTCGGGACCGACGTGGCACTGATCGAGGCCGAAGAGTCGCTCGTCCCCCGCGAGGACGACGACGTTGCCAGGGAACTCACTGACGTCGCCGGGGAGCGCCACGACGTCTACACTGGCTACCGGGCGTCTGCGGTCGCGGAATCGGAGGGAGAGATCACCGTTACCGCCGAGAGCGAGGGCGGCGAGGAAATCACTGTCGCGGGCGAGGAACTGTTAGTCGCGCTCGGTCGCCAGCCCAACACCGAGGGGATCGACCTGGACGCGACAAGCGTCGAAACGAACGATGCGGGTTTCGTCGAGACCGACGCACAACTCCGGACGAACGTCGAGAACGTTTGGGCGATGGGCGACATCGCCGAGAACGGGATGTTCAAACACTCGGGGGACTACGAAGGCGAGATAGCCATCGACAACGTCGCCCGCGGCGAGTCGCGGGAAGCGGACTTCGCCGCCTTGCCCCACGCGATCTTCACCGAGCCACAGATCGGTGCCGTCGGGAAGACCGAAGCCGAACTCGACGACGAGGGGATCGACTACGCCGTTGGCCGCGCGGAGATCGCGGACACCGCGATGGCGAGAGCCCTGAAACTCGATCGGGGGTTCGCGAAGGTACTCGCGGATCCGGATAGCAGGGAGATACTGGGCTGTCACATCGTCGGCCACGAGGCCTCGATGCTGATCCACGAGGCCGCCCCCGCGATGCGCTACGGAGGGACGATCGACGATCTCGCGAACACCCTCATCCACGCCCATCCCGCGCTGAACAAGGTCCTCATGAAGGCCTGCAAGAACGTTCCGGACGACGCCGAGTAAGCGCCCCGTTACGAGTGCTGCCCTCGGAACCCGGTTACCCTCCCATTGCGTCCCGGTAGGCAGGTGTCCCCTGCTCGTGGAGCGCCCGGGAGGCGCGGGCGACGTCGTCCTGGAGGTCCTCATGGTAGTTCCGGAGGTCATCGGCCAGTTCGTCGTGTTCGCGGGCGAGAATTTGGACGGCCGACAGCGCGGCGTTGTGTGATTTGCCGGCATCGACGGCGACGATCGGCGCGCCGGTCGGCATCCCGATCACCGAATCGACCGACTTCTCCTGGACCGGGACGCCGATCGTCGGGAGTGGAAAGGCGAGGGAGGCGATCATGTTCGGCAAGTCAGCGGACTTGCCGCCTGCACCGGCGATGAGCACGTCGAGACCGCGATCGGCGGCCGTGTCGCCGTAAACGTACATGAGATCGGGCGTGCGGTGCGCGGAGACGACGTAGCTCTCGAAGGAAAAGCGAGCGTCGGGCGGGTTCTCGCTGTCGGTCACCTCCGCGAACCCGAGGTCGGTGAGCGCCTCGAACGCGCCGGCCATGGCGTCGAGATCCGAATCCGAGCCCATTGTCACCCCGATCTCAGGGGTTGCTTCGGCAGGGCGATCCCGGCCGGCTTCGGTCGTTAGCTCGTCGATGAGTCCCTGGAGTTCCTCGGAGCGAGCCATACCTCGGAGCGCGCGGGCGCTCGATATGGAGCTATCGGTCCCTCCCGAACCCTCGGTCGTACTAACGAACCCGAACGGCCGTCGCCTCGCCGAGTGCTGGTGAGAACCGCTACAGTCGCGTTCGAGGAGGGTTTGATTCGGTTAGGACTCGAAGCTCAGTGCGTCCCGGGCGCTCCGAACCCCTTCTAATAGCTCCTCGGGATCGATCGAGGAGTCGGTCGTCGTCCGCGTGAGATGGCCCATCTTCCGCAGGGGGCGGACCTCGCGCTTGCCGTACCAGTGTAGACCCGTCCCTGGGCGCGAGAGGACGCCTTCGACCCCTCGCAGTTCGGCCGGCTTGCTCGCCGAGACGTCCCCGAGCACGTTCGCGAGAGCCGTCGGGGCTCTGCGGTCGGTCGCACCGAGCGGCCAGCCCAACACCGCGCGGAGGTGCTGTTCGAACTGTGAGGTGAGTGCCCCCTCGATCGTCCAGTGGCCCGAGTTGTGCGGGCGTGGAGCGATCTCGTTGACGAGGATCGAACCGTTCGGACCTTCCCGATCGGTTTCGACCGAGCCATCCTCCCGATCGCCGACCTCGAACAGCTCGATGCCATAGACCCCACGACCGTCCATCACCTCTAAGACGTCGCGAGCCACGTCCTGGGCGTGCTCGCGGGTCTCCTGGTCGATACGTGCCGGCGAGATGGTCTCCCGGAGGATCTCTTTCCGGTGGATCGTCTCGGTCACCGGAAAGGTCCTGATCTCCTCTGCCCCTTTGACGCCGATCACCGAGAGTTCGCGCGCGAAGGGAACCATTGCTTCGGCCATCACCTTCCCGCCCAGTTCCTCGAACAACGCCTCGGCGTTCGCGGGATCTTCCAGGGGGGCGTTCCCGCGACCGTCGTAGCCCCCGCGGCGAGCCTTGACCATCACCGGCGCGCCGAGATCGTCGAGAGCGTCGCGGAGGTCGTCGGGCGAGCCGGTCCCCCTGAACGCCGGCACCGGTATCCCTGCGTCCTTCAGGCGGCGTTTCTGGACGAGTTTGTCCTGGATGAACCGGAGGGTCGCCGGCGAAGGGTGGACCGGAACACCTGCCTTTTCGCTCGCGTGTTCGAGCAGGTCCGGGTTGGCGAGTTCGATCTCGTAGGTGAGGACGTCCGCGCGGGCGGCGAGGGCTTCGACCACCTCGGGGTCGTCGAACGCGCCCTGGAGCTGGTCGCGGGTGACGGGCGCGGCGGGGGGATCGACGGTTGGGTCGATAACGACGGTCTCGACGCCGAGCGGCCCCGCCGCCTCGCCGAGCATCCGGCCGAGCTGCCCGCCGCCGATCACCCCGACGACCGGGCCGGGAGACGTGAGCGTAACCATCGGGAAGGGGTCTCGGGGCCGAGGGTATAACCCTGGCCAACCGCGCTCGTGCGAAGCGCCGGCAGTCAGCGCCGAGCGACGAGAAGGGTTTAACTGATGGTCGAAAACGGTAGCGACACACCGAATCGCTCCCTACGAGACCAAGACGCCGGTAGGGGGTGATCGCTCAAGCGGGGGCTCCGCTGCCGTGGGGTGTGAGGTGATCCGGGCTGAGGACCCGCCGGTCTCCCGCGAGCGATCGACGCTCGCCTCGTCGATGAAGATCACGATCTCCTCGTCCCAGAGTTTGAACTGGTGCTGATAGGCAGCGTAGCCCTCCAGGTGGGGGGCGATCTCCTCGCGATCCCACTCGTAGGCGATCACGACCGGTGGGGAGTCCTGTAAAGTGGCTGCGGGATCGGCATCGGGGGGCGTACTCGCCGTGGTGGCGTCATAGCGTTCCAAGTACCACGGCAGGGGCAGGCGGTCGTACCACCCGCCGCCGGGCGAGGGCTGGAGATCGGAGGACTCGTTTTGCATGTAGAACAGTTCCTCCTCGCTGGATGGATGAGTCGTCCCCCAGAAGAGCACGTCAGTGCCTCGATTGTCCTCGGCGACCCGCTCTACTTTCTCCAGTGAGGGCTGGAGGTCGTCGTCCGGTTGTGCCCACTGGAGGACCTCCTCGCTTGTCCGGTCGGTTGGCCCGATGTAGGTGACGTCGGCGGCCGTCGCAGCCGTCGTGCCCGCAGCGAGCACCAGGACGACGACGGCAAGCGAGACCCCGACGACGTCGCCGCTCCGGAGTGCGTCGCGACCCCACCGATAGCACAGCGCCGCGCCGACCGCCGCGGGCACGGCTAAGGGCACGATCGCGTGTACCGTTGCCCAGGGGGCTTGGATGTCGGTGACGATCGGATAGCCAAGCACGCTCACGAAGCCCCAGTAGAAGGCCAGCGAGACGAAATCGCGCGGGCCGTTTCCGGAGTACCGATCTGCGAGGAAGCCGACGACGGCGAGCACCGAAAGCGTCGCTGCACCGTAGAGCATCGTTTCGAGGTAATCGCCGAGGTAGGGGAGGTAGGAGTGGTCCTGGTGGCCGCCGGCGACCCAGAGGTCATAGACCGACTCGCCGGTGTCGAGAAGCGTCCGTTCGATCAGTGCGGGCCACAGCGTCGGGTCGGCGAGCGCCGCACCGAAGCCGATCCCCTCCCCGGCGGTCCGCGGGGCGTAGAAGAGAACGATCACCGCGAGAAAGAGCAGCGCCGAGAGCGCAAGGGGGCCGAGCCAGCGCCGCAGGCCTCGGAGGGTGGCCCGGGCGTAGTCGGCGGCGATCACCCGGCGCGAGATACGGGAGGCTCGCCCGCCGTCGCCGGCGATCGATTCGGGCGAGCGGGCCTCGCCGCCCGATTCGTCGGCTCGTATCGAGCGAGGCGTCGGCCGGCGTGAGGCCAACAGCAATCGGTGATCGAACAGGACGAGTACGGCACCGGCCCAGGACAACACGTAGAGGATCGCGTTCTCCTTCGTGGTGAACCCAAGCGCGAGACAGAGCGTCCCGGGATAGAGGTATCGCGCCGAGCCCGTATCGATCGCTCGGAGGAAAAAACCGAGCGCGAAGAGCATGAACGCAGCGAGAAGGA
>PXRA01000053.1 GCA_003021725.1 Halobacteriales archaeon QH_8_64_26 | reverse complement strand
GTCGTCAGCCGTCCGTGGTCCATCGTCCGGGGCCGCAGACGTTTTGCGAATCCGCTTGCATGCCTACAATCCACGAATACCCGAGCGCACAAAACGGGCACCCTCACGCAATACGCATTACGCGCATACGGGTTGACCCATAGCGCTCTCCGAAATGACTGATCTCACCGCCCCTGAAAGCATGACCCACGACTTCACCGACCAGAGCGTCCTCATCACCGGCGGCACGCGCGGTATCGGGCGGGCGCTCGTCGAAGAGCGCCGCCAGCGAGTCGGCGACCGACGCAGAGAGGAAGTCCCTGGCGGCCGGAAACTCCTCTTCCTCAGGTGTCGAGCGCGCGAGGTCGGCCGCGAACGAATCGAGACCTGTAGGTACGTCCCTTTCGACGGCACTCACGCCACAGCGTACCGCTAAGTCGAGCGCATCGGCTTCGAGGCTCCGACTGTGGTCGAGGTCCCGATCGAAACCGGGATCGATGCCAGTATCGGCGTCCAAGTCACGTCGTCGGGTCTGGTCGCGGCCGAACTGTCGAACCGTCTCGACGGCACGGCCGGCACACTCGGTCCGGGCGAGCAGGTAGAAGCCACGCGCGACCAGGACGTCCGCGGCAAGGATCTCGATATCGGCCGCCGTACGGTCGCGGCTCGGATCGCTCCAGGGTTCCTCGCTCGCGAGCACGCGTGTGAGGGCCAGTCCCTCGTAGATGAGCTCGACGCCCGCCGCCCGCTCTGCGAGCGCGTCGTCCCGGTCGGCAGCGCCCGCTTCTTCGAGCGCCGGGCCTCGCTCTTTGCCTCCCCCGTCCGTTTCGTCGTTCGTGGCGACCCGCGCGCTCAGCAGCACCAGCACGCCCGGCACCATCGACCCAGCGTCGAGCGCCTCGGAGATGCGGGCCCGGAGCCGTTCGGGGTCGGTCCCCCCGACGGCCTCCCGCGCGGCGCAACGGACCTGGGAGGCTTCTTCCATCCCTTGATACTAGCGGTGCTACCGGCAAAGACCTTTGGAAACCGCCGGCCGACCCCTGATCGATAGTCCCACAATCGGGCTCCGAGACGGATCGTAACAGTTGAATCGCTGGTGAACCTAACTCAGGGTAGCAATGGTCGAGTGCCGGTACTGCGGACGCGAGTTCGAGGACGATTCGGCCCACCACGAGCACCTCCAGGAATCCCATGCCGAGGAACTCGGCCCGATCGACCGACGGCGTCTCGACGCCGAGGGAAGCGAGCGCTCGCGGACGCCGCTCTATCTCGCGGGGATCGTCCTCGTCCTCGCGCTCGGGGTCATGGCCGGCGCGGGATACGTCCTGCTCGACGGCGGCGGGTCCGGTACCGGCGGGAGCGCGGGCAACGCGAGCAGCGCGAGCGGTAGCGGCGGGGGCGCTGCGGCCGGTCCGGGCACCGTCGATGCCGTCGCTCGAACCCCCACTGACGTCGGGAGCGTCCACACCCACGGGACGATCGAGACGCGCGTGCTGGGCCAGTCGGTCGATTTCAGTCGGTCACAGTACCAGCTCCAGGCCGACCCCTTCCACTTCGAGAACGGGAACGGCGACCGTTGGCACGTCCACGCACGGGGCGTCACCCTCGAATACGCGATGAGTACGCTCGGGATCGGCGTCACGAACGACTCGGTAACCTACGACGGCGAGACCTACCACGCGGGGCCGAATACGACCGTGACCGTCCAGGTCGATGGCGAGTCGGTACAACCGAGCGAGTACGTTCTCCAGGAAGGCGACCGGATCCGAATCGTCGTCGAGGAGAACTGAGACGCTTCGAGCCTTTCAGCGGTCGTACGACGGGAGCGAATCGGTCCGCTCGGCGAACCGGTCGGTGGGAGCGGTTCCACTCACCTGTGCCCGGTTTGGGTCCGCTAGTCGAGCGGATCGGGCGCGGGAGGCATGTGGCGTTTGTGTTCGCTTCGAGTGTGGAGTTCCGCGACGCGTTCGACGATTGCGGGATCGATGTCGAGCGTGTGGGTCGTCGCCGCTTTCGAGAGCGGGCCATCGACGTGCAGCGCGAGCACCCGATCGAGCGTGTCGTACCCGACGCCCAACTCCTCCTCGTCGGTCTGTCCGGCCCACATCCCCGCGCTCGGGGTCTTTACGATGAGGTCGTCCGGAACGCCTGCGTACTCAGCGAGCTGGCGTACCTGGAGCTTATAGAGGTCGCCGATCGGGTTGCAGTCGACGGCCTGGTCGCCGTATTTGGTGTAATAGCCCGCGAGGGCCTCGCTGCGATTGCCCGTCCCCAGGACGAGTCGGTTCTCGTGGTTCGCCACGAGGTAGTTGAGTACCCCTCGCGTGCGCACCCGCGCGTTCCCGACGGCGGTTCGGTCCCCCTCCACTTCGGGGAACGCACCAACCAGCGCTTCGACGATCGGTTCGATCTCGATCACGTCGTGTTCGATTCCGAGGGTCCGGGCCACCCGCCCGGCGTCGCTCATGTTCTCGTCTTCGTTGACCTCGCTTGGCATGACCAGCCCACGCAGCCGATCCGGTCCGAGGGCCTCGCTCGCGAGGTAGGCGGTGAGCGTGCTGTCGATCCCACCGGAGAGGCCGAGTACCGCGCCGTCGGCTCCGGCTTCCGCGATCGTCTCGCGGATGAACTCCGTGATGTGTTCGTGGTGGCGCTTGAGCTCGTCCTCCGAGAGCCGGAGATCGATCGGTAAGGCCTCATCGATCGCTTCGCTGTTAGACATCACTGATCCGTAGGGTCCTGATCGACTAATACCCTCCTCTTCGCGCAATTAAGTGGACGTTCGTACACTCGCTTCGCGGATATCGGTCGCCGCTATATCAGGCTCTACGAGGAGAGCACGCCTCCGGTCGGACGCTCGTCCTCCTGCCGATCGGGTCGCGAGGAGCGGAAGTTCACGCTATCGCTACGTTAAAGTGCAGCGGGTGGATACTTCGGTTCGCATCGGGCGTCGGTGGTCTAGTGGTAGGACATGAGCTTCCCAAGCTCATAGCCCGGGTTCAATTCCCGGCCGACGCATAACTCCTCCACTCCGTTCCGCCCGGACTGGTAGAGTTCGAAAGACAGGACTGGTTCGGCTACGGCGTCCTCACAGCTACCTCCTGAAGCGCGTTTCAGCGAACGTTTTAGTTCCTCCGTGCTAACCGTACTCGTATGAGCAGGGCGGACGCGGAGACGGACGTTCGGAAGTGTGTGGAGTGTCTGCCGCCGGCCGACGCCTTCGCGCTCATCGGCAACGAGACGCGCTTGAGCATTCTCGAAGCGCTTTGGGAAGCCAAGGAGGGGCCGGTGCGGTTCTCGGCGCTGAACGAGGCGGTCGGCATGCGCGACAGCGCGCAGTTCAACTACCACCTGAGCAAGCTCACCGACCAGTACGTCCGCAAAACGGACGAGGGCTACGAGCTACGTACCGCCGGCGCGAAGGTCGTCCAGGCGATCCTCGCCGGATCGTTCACCGAACATCCCCAGCTCGACCCCTTCGCGGTCGGCGATGGCTGCACTCGGTGTGGCGAGGAACTGCTCGCGAGCTACGCCGAGGAAACGCTCGCGATCGACTGCCCGGCCTGCGGGCGCGGGCACGGCGAGTACCCCTTCCCGCCGGGCGGGTTGCACGACCGCACCGACGAGGAAATTCTCACTGCGTTCGACCAGCGGGTGCGTCACCTCCACTGCCTCGCGAAGGACGGCGTCTGCCCGGAGTGTAGCGGCCGGATGCACACGACCATCTCCCGGGGCGGGGAGTGCTGTCTCGGCGTCGGCCTCCGGGCGGATCACGTCTGCCAGCAGTGCAACCACAGCCTCTGTTCGGCCATCGGGTTGAGCCTGCTCGACCGATCCGAGACGATCGCGTTCTACCGCGACCACGGTATCGATCTCGGTGCCACGCCCTACTGGCGACTCGAATGGTGCGTGAGCGACGATCACACGGAGGTCCGGTCGACCGAGCCCTGGCAACTCGACGTCACTATTACGCTCGGCGATGAAACCCTCGAAGCGACCCTCGACGGTGATCTGAGTCTCGTTGACGCCGAGCGCACCCGCACGTAGCTTCCCTTTCTCCGATCGTTCGCCCCCGCTGTCCCGCGTCGATTGCCTGGTCGCGTTCGTGCTACTGAAGTCGATTTCAGTAGTTTCCCCTACAGAAATGGTTTTCAGATTACACTTATGCTGGTAGCACGCCTGTCTCTACTTGTATGCGAAGATCAGCGACACGGCACGGTCGAACCGAGAGGCAACCGTATCTCGACCGACCTATCGGGATGCGATCGATAGTCGCAGCGTACGCACTAGTAGTGCTCGTTCCCGTTTTCCTGTGGGCTCTCAGCGATCCGCTGCTCGCGACGGGAGTAGCAGTGATCGTCGGTGGAGCGTACGCAGGAGGTCGCGTCGGTATCCGGACCGTCCGTCGGCTTCGGGCGCAGCGAGCAGTCTGTGTTCCACGAACTGATCTCTGTATCCGGGTCGTCTCCCGCTAGCCATCCTCTGAACGATTGCAGCAGGTCTCGGAGCGACGAACGCGAAAGCGACCCGCGCCAACCGGAGGCGAGTAGGGCAAAAAGCGATCACCGAGAGATGCCTACCGCCGCCCGACATCGGGTCAGGGAATGCCGGACAACGTACCGTGAACCGTCGCCGCTGACGGCCACTCGTCCGTATTATTTAGACTTACCTAAAAATTTCGATTCGGCTCCCGACCGTCGGGTTCCGGACGCGGACTCGAACGCCGAGTCGGCTTCGAGTACGCCGCGCGCCACGAACGACTGCGTTCATATCGGCAAGCATTACTCGCTGTGTCCCCTCCCGGAATCTATAGGACAACGCGTCGATGTCAGAAGGTGCCACGTGCCCGCGCTGCGACCGGCCGCTCGCCCAACCCGAAGAGTGCACACCCCAGTGTCAGTACTGTGGTTGGGACGGCGCGCGGCCAGCACCGCGGCGGTCGGAGGCTCCGAGTCGATCAGGGGGCGTGACCGGTACGCTCGCCCGTGGGCTCTCCTCGCTGGCCGGGACGTTAGTTCGGATCGCAGCGATCGTCGCCGTGCTCTCGCTCGTCGCCGTTCCGTTGGGCGGTACGGGCGTTCCAGTGCTCGACGAGACTGCGGGCGACGCCTACGATGCACTCGAAGAGTTGAGCGCGAGCGTCGCCGACCGAGGCTTGGATCCGGCGTCGTCGGCCGGTACCGACACGGCAGGAAACGAGTCGGCGGGAGCGGTCTCGGCGGCGAGTGCGGACACGAGTGACTCGAACCCGGCAATCGACCGGGCGGAAGTCGAGCGCTACATCCACCAGTACATCAACGAGGAGCGGACCGAACGCGGTCTCGAACCCCTACAGTCCGATCCCGAACTGCGCGAGGTCGCCCGGTACTACAGCGGCCGGATGGCCCGGGAGGGCTTCTTCGCCCACACCGCCCCCGACGGCGACACGTTGGCGGATCGCTACGACCGGTTCGGGTACGACTGTCGGGTCACGATCGACGACGGGCGGGTCGCGACCGGCGGTGAGAACCTGGCCTATACCTTCTACGATGCACCCGTCCGAACCGACTCGGGCGTGGAAGTCTACGACAGTGAACGCGAACTCGCCCGCGGGATCGTCAATGGCTGGATGAACTCGACGGGCCACCGGGAGAACCTGCTCCGACCGTACTGGGAACGGGAAGGGATCGGAGTCTACGCGATCGAGGAGGAGGAGGAGGACCGACTCCGGGTCTATGCGACACAGCATTTCTGTTGATCGGGGCCCCTTCGAGAAGAACACCGACACCCGAACCGTCGTTCAGCGGAGAGAGGTGTTTGCTCCGGCGTTCAGGAGATCGTGGGTCTCGCTGGCTCCCGGCGGTTTCGAACGGCAGAAACGTCGGTGTTCGTCCCGCCCTCATCCGAGCGGTCTGATACAGTTCTTACAGTACGTGTAGGTACCGTCGGCTCCGTTGAGCGTCCCACAGCGTGGACAGTGGCGGCTCCGTGGCGTCGAGCGAGCGTCCGTTTCCTCGGTCTCCTTCGAGGCGTACGGGTCGGTTTCCGGGGAGGGTTCGCCGCCGGTCGGGTGCCCTTCACCGGCCCATTGCTCGCCCCTCGGCGTCGTCCGCGCTGTGGCACACTCGCCGGACTGAGCGTTCGTCCCTCTTTCTTCCCGATCGCTGAGATACCGGTAAATGAGGACCTGCAGCAGGCTGAAGCCGACGACGTATACGAGGACCCATCCCCAGAGGTTCATCCGTCGTGGTATAGGATCCCACGATACTTTGTATCTTTGGTCTATACAGCACTCGAAACGATAGGAAAAAACCCTCTCCCAATCGCGACCGAACGGGAGGGGGCCGACGAGAAAGGGGCGGCGGGAGAACCGACTGCCGGGGGGTGTCTGCTCCGAGACGCCGTCACGGTTATTACCGGTGGCTTGATCGAGAGGGTATGGATCGGCGTCGGCGTCTGCTCGTCTGGGGTCTCGTCTTCTTTATGTGTCTCTCCGCGCTCGGCGTCCAGGGGATCACGGCCGACGCGGGGACGAGCGCGCGCGCCGCCGCCGACGGCCCTTACCCCGGAAACACGCTCATCAGCGTCCAGACCTACAAATCGAACGAGGGACGGCTCATCGAGGTCACGCCCGACGGCGAGACCGTCTGGGAGTTCGATCCGCCGAACTCGCGGGTCTTCGACGGCGAGGAACTCGAAAACGGCAATATATTAGTGGCCTACACGACGAAACTCCCGCCCGAGGACTGTCCCGAGCGATTCCTGCAGTATCAGGAGGACCACTGCATCCGTAATCAGGCAATCGAACTCGACGGCGATACCCTCACGGACTCCCAAGAAGTGGTCTGGCGGTATGCCTGGCTCGACGAGAAGCTCTTCGGCCACGAGGTCCACGACGCCGACCGCCTCCCCGGGGGTGGGACCGCGATCGCCGACATGGGCAACGATCGGGCCTTCGTCGTCGACCAGCAGGGCAACATTACGTGGGAGTGGCAAGCCGAGAACCACCTCGGGCAGAATACCTCCTTTCGCGAGCAGTATGGAGGCCCGGAGAATCCCGGCCGCGAGCGCGATTGGACCCACATGAACGACATCGATCGCCTCTCCGATGGCAACTTCCAGCTGTCGATCCGTAACTTCGACGTGGTCGTCGAGGTCGATCGCGAGTCGAAGGAGATCGTCAGTGTACTCGGCCGGCCGGGGAAGCGCTCGCTGATGTATCACCAGCACAACCCCTACCGACTCACGGAGTGGGGCACGATGCTGGTCGCGGACTCGGAGAACGATCGGATCGTCGAGATCGACCGGGAGAGCGGGGAGATCGTCTGGACCTATGGCGGCAAGGACCTGCTTCGCTACCCGCGGGACGCTGATCGCCTTCCCAATGGCAATACCCTGATTACCGATACGCTGAACAACCGGGTGATCGAGATCAACCCCGAGGGCGAGATCGTCTGGGAGTACAAGGGGATCCGCATCCCCTACAGCGCCGATCGGCTCTCGGTGCCCGAGGAAGACGGCCGGACCGTCCCCGGTTGGCGTCTGGAGGGTCGGACCGAGAACGTCGGGGCGGCCGTCGGCGTCGTCCGACAGCTAGAGGGGTGGGGCGCGTGGGTGTTTCCGATCTGGATGCGCCTCCCCGAGATGGCGAGTTTCCTCGGGGCCGTGCTCGCCGGACTCGCCGGAGTGGTCGATCTCGGCGTCGGCTGGTGGCGACGGCGGTAGTCAGGTGCCTACGCTTCGATCGCCCGGCCGGACGCCCTTGCTTCTCAGCGCTTCCCGGGTCGTTGCCCGCACCGCGCTACTCTGGTCGAACCCGAAGCACCCTGTCGTCGGACTCGGTGGGTGACCCTCGGCCGTCGCGATTACTCGTCGTTACGTAGAGGTGCTCGTCGGGCCCGCTGAAGGCGGTCCGGAGCCGGCCGAACTCGCCTTCGAGAAGTCGACCCCGACCGGTGACCTCAGTCTCGTCGAGTTCCGCGCGCCCGAGGAAATCCCCGGCGAGCGCGCCGAAGAAGAGATCGTTCTGCCAGTCGGCGATCGGCCCGTCGTATATCGCGGCGCTTGCGGGTGCGACCGTCGGCGTGTAGGTCGTAAGCGGATCGACGAAGCGCCCGCGTTCGCCCCGTCCCATCACGATCGGCCAACCGTAGTTCCCGCCGGGCTCTAAAAAGTTGATCTCGTCGTCGTGATCCGGACCGTGTTCGGTGTTGTAGAGCGTCGTCCCCTCGAACGCCAGCCCCTGGGGGTTGCGATGACCGTAGGAAAAGACCGGACTGTCGAAGGGGTTCTCGGGGTGGGGCTCCCCATCGAGCGTGAGTCGGAGAACCTTACCCGCGAGCGAGGAGCGATCCTGAGCGAGGTCGGCGTTGCTCGCGTCACCAGTCGTGGCGTAGAGCGCTCGGTCCTCGATCGCGAGGCGGCCGCCGTTGTGAATACTGGAGGCTGGGATCCCCTCGACGATCGGTTCGAGCCCCGCGAGCGACTGTCCGGTGAGCCGACCTCGAAGAACGCGATTGCGCGGCCCGTCCGACCCCCGGTAGGTCTGGTAGCAGTAGAGGACCTCCCGGTTCTCGGGATGGAAGACGAGGCCCAACAGCCCCCCTTCGCCGGCCGGTCGCGTCTCACCAGTGAGATCGGCGACCAGTTCGCGTTCGCCGCTATCGCCGTCGCCCGCTGCGCCCGGAATCCGAACGAGCCGGCCCGGTCGTTCGGTGAGATAGAGGGTGTCATCCCGGAACGCCACTCCCCAGGGAATTTCGAGGCTCGTGGCGACGGTCTCGACGCGCGCGTCGACGCTACCGAGCGCGCCGGCGGTCGACCCCGTTTCCGTTCCCGAACCCGAACAGCCGGCGAGCCCCGAGACGGCGGCCGTCACCGTGCCGAGGTACGTACGTCGGTTCATCGGTCGATGCTATCGGTAGGACGCGCGAACTCAAAAGGGCCGCCGTGCGGATCGCGGGGGCGAGCCATCACCCCATCGATCTCGAGGTCGGTGGCCCGTTTCAGTAGTTCTCCGCGCGCAGCTCGAATCCGAAAACGAACGGCTCGGTCGTCGCGTGCAGCCCCTCGCCGGTGTCCTTGCTCGATAGCGTCCGGAGGTAGAGTTTCTCGTCCTCGATCGAGGCTCCCTGGAGGTGGTTCTCGGGATCGAGGTACTGTTGGCCGTTTATCATCTCGTTTTCGAGGCCCGCGGCGGACTGTTCGTATTCGATGAACTCCTCGTCGTACTCCAGTGCGTAGGTCCGCTCGCCGGGATACTCGAAGACGATCCGTTCGGGCCCGTCGCTGTTCTCGATTCGGAGCTTCGGCGTCGCGGTCCGCTCGAAGCCCGCCTCCTCGGGGACGTTCTCCCAGGAGCCGTCCCGGTAGGCGCTGATGCCCGCACGATCGAAGCCCGGCTCGATCCCGACGTGGAAGGTATAGCGGGGATAGCCATTGGTCACCCGATAGCCCGTCGTCGGATGTCGAGAGGTGAGTACACAGGTGCCGTCAGCGAAGAAGGACCAGTCGACGATATACCGATAGGGACCGTAGTTCTGCCCGAAGCGCCACTCCCAGCGGTCCTCCGAACCGGTGTGGAAGGTCCCTCGGATCCGGAACCCGTTACCCAGGTCGTGAGTTTCGAGGACGCCCGGGCCGGTGACACCGAGCGGGTCCCAGAAGTGGAAATTGAGTACCTCGCTCGCGGGGACGCCCGGTGCCTGCATCCCGAAGGGCTCGTAATCCGAGAGCATCCAGGGGATCTTCGTCGCCCGGCCGAAGACGGGTTTGCCCTTGTAGCTGGCGTCGATCCGGTAGCCGTCATGCAAGGTGTCCTCCCAGCGAACCTCCCAGTCGTGTCCGCTCACCGTCTCGGGCGGGTCGAACGAACCGGGGACCGGGATCGACCCGCGGGGCACCTCGTAGTCGGGTGCCTGGCCCTCGACGCTGTCCAGGACCTCCGTGAGCGGGTCGGGGGAGTTCCGGGTAGGAGTAAACACTTCCATGACCTCCCCCGCGTCGGTATCGACGATCGTCACCAGGCTAACGATCTTCCCCTCCCGATCGTTCCAGTTGAACCCCGCGGAGGACAGCGAGTACAGCGGGTACTCCTCGGAGTACGCTGCCACCAGGTCCCGGGCGGAGTAATCGAGATACCACTCCTTGTCCGCCAGGACTTCCTTTACCCGTGGGTGCTCCAAGGAGACCTTCGCCGCCTTTAGGTTCGTCGTGTCGTGTTCCTCCTCGATGGTGTGGGACTCCCCGTCCCGCCAGCGTCCGAAGTCGAGTTTGAGCAATCGATCGCTCTCCCGATCGATCACCCCTCGAACTCGTCTAATGTCGTCGTAGGTAATCGTGTAGCGTTCCTCGAGTGAACCGCCGTTCTCGACGGTCATCTCGTGGGGCGCGAGGATCTCGACGAAATCCCGCTCTTCGAAAATCCGGTGGTACGCACTCGACGAGACCGCCCCGCGCACTGTACGCGCCGCCTCGGGAACGCTCAGGATCCGTTTGAGCGCGACGAGCTTCCGGTTCTCGACGAGATCGCCGTACGCTCCCAGGTCACGCGGGCTCGCGTAGCGCAACTCGCCGACCGGGGGCAACTCCTCGGCTTGTTCGGTCGGTTCTTCAGTGGGCTCTTCCGTCGTTCGAGTGGTCGTCGAGGGGGACGTCGCGGTTGCCGTCGGCGTCCCGGTGCTCGTCGCCGACCCTCCTTCCGGGGTGCTCTCGCTACAGCCCGCAAGCGAGAGCGTCGCGCCGGCGAGCGCCGCCCGGAGGACGTCCCGCCTGTCGTATCGCCGTTCGTCGCTGGGTCGTGTCATCGATGATAGCTACCTCGGAGATCCGTTCTCGAAGCGACCGAACTCGCTGGCAAGTGACGCTTCGTACCTCTCCCCTTCCCGTCGTTCGTTGCATTTCTATGCATCGCTGAATTTTAAAAAGCCGTCGGAGCCCCCGATGCCGCTGCCGACGGCCTGTGAGCTATCGATCACGCGTCGAGCACCTCGGCATAGAGGGCTTCGATCTCCTGGATAACGCTTTCCCAGGTGAACGCCTCCGCGTAAGCACCGATGTGCCCCGCGTCCCACTCCCGTTCTAAGCCCTCAGTGAGGATCGCCGCCAGCGCCGCGGGGTCGGCCGGCTCACAGAGCAGTCCGTACTCCTCGCTCGTGATGATCTCCCCGACGCCCCCGACGTCCGTACCGACGTAGGGTTTCTCACAGCCCAGTGCCTCGAACATCACCGTCGGGTTGCCCTCCGAGAGACTGGGCAGACAGAAGAGGTCACAGGCGTTCATCCAGATATCGACCCGCTCCTCCGGGACATACCCCAGTATCTCGACGTGCTCCTCGAGTCCTCGATCCCGGGCCTGGCGTTCGAGTTCGCGTCTCGCGGTTCCCTGGCCGCCGATGACACACAGCGCGTCGGGGTGGGTCTCGATTACCTCTTCCATCGCCTCGATCAGGTAGCGATGGCCCTTCCGGCGTTTCAGCGTCCCGAGGGTGAAGATCACCTTTCGATCGGAGTCGACGTTTAACTCCGCTCGCGCGTCCCGCCGATCGAGCAACCGGTAGCGATCGCGCGAGAAGCCGTTCGGAATCGCCCGAACACGGTCGCTGTAGCGTTCCAAGAGCGGCACGTCGCGTTCGTTTACCCGGATCACGGCGTCGGCGGTGCGCCAGGTCTCGTACACCCCCGGAGTACCGGAAGTGTACTCCTCAAGGAAGCGCTCGCGGTTGGCATGGGCGGTGACGAACGTCGGCACGCCGCGCTCCGCACCGATGCGGGTCGCGGCGTAGCCGGCGGTCCAGGTGAAATGCGCGTGGATCACGTCGGGATCGACCTCCAAGCGATCGATCTGATCGCGGACGGCGCGGGCGTGGTGAGCACCTAACTTCTCGTAGCCCCGATCGGTCGGGAGATAGACGAGCGGCGTCAACTCGACGGTGACATTACTGGGAACCGCAGCGAGATCGGTCTTCGCCGTCTTCCGGTAGGGGCGAAGCCACTGGATCGGCAGGTACTCCGAGACCTCCGCGAGCGGGTTGTAGCGGACCAGAACCGTGACGCTATCGAAGGCCGCCGCCAGCGGATCGACCTGGCTCTTGACGAACGTATCGTAATTGTGACAGACAACCAACAGATCTCGATTCCCCCACCGATCCGCTCGTCCTGGCCCGGCGGCCGCCGACGGCCGCGTCCTCAGTACCGATCGGCTCATGGAAGGGTGTTCCTACAGCGCGGTTATATACCTAACGCTACTGCGTGAAAATTTCTTTCGTAAGCGATTCATAGATGTAATTCGACGGAAACAATACCGAACTGAACCGGCGAAGTCGGTTCCGATGGGCCGAGAGACGAGCGCCCGGGCCGGCGGGGAGGGAGGAGTTCTACTCCTTGACCTGCGTTTCGAGTTCCTCGTTGGCTTCCAGATCGAAGATCATCGAGAGGACCAGCATCGTGCAGCCGGCGGCGACGGTGAGCGCACTGCGTGCCCACGAACCGGAGCCCCCGTTGGCGTCGGTAGCCAGAGCGTCGACGGATCGGCCCCTGGCCGCGAGGCGCTTTCTAAGCGTCGAGACGCCTTCGAGCACTCCAGTGCCGGTCGTAAGCGCCCCGAGTCCGTACAGCAATGCGAGCGGGTGGAAATCGAACAACAGATAGCGCGTTTTCAGCCGCCAGAGGAAACCCCGGAGCAGTAGAAGTGATACTTTCCTGATGTACTCCTCGTACTTGATGCTGGAGGTCTCCTCGCCGTATCGGGCCGGCATCGCGACGTCGGCGACGCGGGCGCGCTCGACGTTGAGTTTGATCAGCAGGTCCGTACAGTACCCGTAGTACTCGTAGAGGTCCTCGACGTCAACGGCCGCCAGCGTCGGGGTGGCGATCGCGGTGTAGCCGTTTTGGGGGTCCATCGTCTTCCAGTAGCCGCTCGCGATCTTCGTCAGAAAGGTGAGCATCGCGTTGCCGAACAGACGGAAGGCGGGCATCTCTTCGCGAGCCTCGGGGTCGAGCAAGCGATTGCCCTTCGTGTACTCCGCGTCGCCCTCGACGATCGGATCGAGGAAGCGCGGGAGCAGCCGCGAGTCCATCTGCCCGTCGGCGTCGATCGTCGCCACGACGTCGACCGCGAGGTCGTCCTGCAGGGCGGCGAGGTAGCCGGTCTTGATCGCGCCGCCCGCTCCCCGATTGCGCTCGTGGCGGATCGGGAGCACCCGGCCGACCGGATCCTGGACGCTCGCGCGCTCGAACAGGAGGCCGTCTCGGCGGTCGTCGCCAGCCGGGTGCTGCGCGGTCGCGGCGGTCGTAGCGGTTGCGTTCCCGCTGCTGGTCTCGACGTCGAGGTCGGAGTCGGTCCCGGTGTCGACCGTTCCGCCGTCGGGCGCACGGACTGCTGCGTCCGCCTCGGCGGCCGCGAGGATCTCGGTCCAGGTTCCATCCGTCGATCGGTCGTCGACCGCGTAGATCCGATCGACGAACGACGGTATTCCAGTGAGAACGTCTCCGGCAAAACCCTCCTCGTTGTACGCCGGAACGACGACCCCGACGGCGTGCTCGCGGTACATCTATAGGGTCACGTACTCGTGCTCGTGTCGAGAACGTTTCCCTTCGTGTCGGAAGACGGCGTGTGGGTCGACGACGATCGGCCGCTCCCCGAGGGCATCGCGGATCTCGCCCAAACTGTGCTCGACGATTTCCTGGTGGGGCGTCAGTATCACCGCGCCGTCGAACCCCGCGAAGGACAGTTCCTCTTGGGTCTCGATACCGAACTGGTCCTCGATCGTAGCGTTGTCGACGTGTGGGTCGTAGCCGACGAGGCTCGCGCCCGTGGATTCGAGCGTCGAGACGTACGCCTCGATCGCCGTCGAGCGAACGTCGTCGGTGTTCGGTTTGTAGGCCAATCCGAAGACCAGAAGCGAACCCTCGGCGGCCGCTCGTTCGTACTCCGAACCCGCTGCCGTACCGCCGTTTGTACTCATGCTCGCGCCCTCTTCGGTCGCTGAGGCTTCGAGCGTCCGGCAAAGCAAGCCGGCGCGCTCGGCCAGTGCGGCGAGCGTCATCTCGGCCAAGCGTACCGGCACCTCGTTGTTCACCTCTCGGGCGGTCTCGATCAGGTCGGCAGTGTGTCCGTCGCGATTCGCTTTGTGGATGAGGTAGTAGGGATCGACCGGAATACAGTGACCGCCGACGAGGCCGGGTTGGTACTTGTGAAAGTTCCACTTGGTCCCTGCGGCTTCGAGCACGGCGTGGGTGTCGATGTTCCAGTTCGAGAAGAGCCCGGCGAGCTCGTTCACTAAGGCGATGTTAACGTCGCGTTGAACGTTCTCGATGCATTTGGCGGCCTCGGCGACCTCGATGGCCGGCGCGCGGTAGATCCCTGCACTGACGATCGAACTATAGAGATCCGCCAGGTCGTCCCGAACCCCCTCGCTCTGTCCGCTGACGATCTTTACGACGTTATCGAGCCCGTGCTCGCGATCACCGGGGACCGCCCGTTCGGGCGAGTACCCGACGTAGAAGTCCTCACCGGCCGTCCACCCCGAGGTCCGCTCGATGGCCGGCAAGAGCACCTCCTCGGTCGCTCCAGGGTAGACCGTCGATTCGAGCACGACCGTCGTCCCCTGCTGGATGTGTTCGCCGGCAGTCTCGCTGGCGCTTTCGACGTAGCTCAGATCCGGCCGGTGGGAGGGATCGACCGGCGTCGGAACCGCGATCACCACGTACTCCGCCTCGCCCATCGCGGCTGGGTCGTCGGTGAAGGCGATCTGACTGTCCTCGACGCGAGCGTCGCTGATCTCACCGATCGTATCGACGCCGCTATCGAGCGCGTCGACGACCTCCCGGGAGACGTCGAAACCGGTCACGTCGTAGCCAGCCCCGTCGAACGCTACCGCCAGTGGCAGGCCGACGTACCCCATTCCAACGATGCAGATATTCGAGCGCATAGCAGCCAATGGTTACTGGTAGAGAAACCGTGCCTCGCTAAAAGCCTTTATGCCTGCTATCCGACGCCGTAATCGATGTGTTTTGTTCACACACCGACTCCTTCTCGTTGCCTCGCTCGGGGCCATTATCGCCGCTTCCGATCGAGAACCCGATACACGCCTCGCTGAAGCCCACGGTAGACTCGAACGAACCGTCCGGGCGAGAGGTCCATCAACGAACCCATCGGCGGGGAGTTACTGTGGCGAACGCCGGTCGCGCCCGAACTCGTCGAAGACATCGAGGTTCTCGGGCAGGTCGTATTCGATGCGGCGCTGCTCCCTGTTGTCCGCGTTCGCGTCCTCGATCGGTTCGGCGACCGACTCCCAGCCGGGTTTGACAGTAATCGATTCCGCGGGCGTGCCGACGGCGACGTGATGGGCAGGAACGTCGCGCTGGAGGATGGATTTCGCGCCGACCATTGCGTTCTCCTCGACCCGCACCCCCGCACGGATCATCGAGTCGTAGCCACACCGAACGTCGTCCGCGAGCGTGGTATGAAAGTTCGTGATCTCGGTCTGATCGGCGAGGGCGTGATCGTGGCTGTATACGTGGGTGCCATCCGCTAGGCTCACTCGATTCCCGATCGTCAGCCGACCGCGATCGTCGAGGTGGACGTCGTCGTGGATCACCGTGTTGTCGCCGACGGAGACGTTGTGGCCATACGTCATCGAGATTCCTTTGAACAGCCGGAGGTTCTCCCCGGCCTCCTCGAAGAGGTGATTCGCTAACATTGCCCGGAACCGAAGCGCGAACTCGACGTTGTCGGCCATCGGGGTGGCGTCGAACTGCCGCCAGAGCCACTGGAGGTGTTTCGACTCCTCGAACTTCTCCTCGTCTTTCTCGGCGTAGTACTCCGATTCGAGCGTCGAATTGCAGGGATCGTAGCCCTGGAGGCGAACCCGTTCGGCGGGCGAGACGTCCCCGCCGGACTGCCAGCGCTCGTAGGCCCCCCGATCGCCATACAAATCGACCAGTACGTCCGCGACGACGTCGCAGGTCTCCTCCGGTCCGGAGAGGCGATCGTCGACCGTCCCCAGGAACTCCTCGAGACCGGCCTCGGCGTCGTCGGGCAGCGAGACGTGTCGCTTCGTCATGCCGGTCGTATCCGATTCTCGCTCATAGGGATTTCCGTTATCGGCATCGCGGTCGGCGATGGCCACTAATGATCGCTATCGACGGGGACCGTCTCAGGCCAAAAAGACGTGTCGTGGCCGGTCGGCCAGGACTTCCCGGCCCCAGTCGACCGTCTCGCGGAAGGCGTCGCTTCGGAAGAAGTCCATCGCGTCCTCGCGCGAGCGCCACTGGCTCGCGATGAACATGTCGTTCTCCGCTTTACGGTTCACCAGCAGATCGGTTTCCTCGTGGCCGTCCATATCCGCAAGCAGATCGCCGACGCTCTCGAAGCGCTCGACGAACTCCTCGCGATGCTCGGATTTCGTCGTGTAGAACATTCCCATCGTGCCGAAACCGGATTCCTCGCCCCCGTTTCCCCCGGCATGTTCGCCGGCGCGCGCGACGATCCTGGGCAGGTCGGCGAGAAAGCCCGCTGCGGTGTCGGCCGCTTGTTCGGTCTCCCAGAGGCTCACGATCGCCGACCGTTTCCCATCGGGGTTCTCGTAGACCGCAGTCTTGGTGTGGGTGTCGTAACGCTCGAAACCCTCCCGGAGGTCCGCGACCTGCTCGGCGAGGGCCTCGCTATCGGCCTCGGAGTAGAGCACCAGCGCGTAGACGTCCTCGCCATGAGGTTGGCCGGCGTAGATGTCGAGATCGGCGAGCTCGCCCCGGATGTCGTCGCCGTCGCTACCGGCAGGCGGCTGGGGGTCGACCGGGGTCGTGGAAGCCGACTCCTCGCTCGTGGCGTCTCGGGCGTCGGTCCCGTCGGCGTCGATCGGCCCGACGCGGTGATCGAAAACCCCCGGAAGGTCGGCGAGAAAGCCCGCTGCGGTGTCGGCGGCCCGCTCGGTCGTCCAGACGCTCGCGATCGTCCTCACCTCACCGTCGTCACCACTGCCGAGGACCGTCCCGACGTGGCTGTCGTAGTGCTCGAAGTTGCCCCGCAGTCCGTCGAGATCGCCCTCGATCGTCTCCCGGTCGGCGTCGCTGTCGGCGAGCACGCCGTAGGCACCCTCGGGGACCTCGACGGACTCGGGGAGGTCGAGTGCGTCGAACGCGGGACCTAACGGCTGGGCCCCGCTGTCGTCGCTGCCCGCGTCGGACTCCGGTGTGGCTTCCGTGTCCGCTCCGTCGCTGGGCACGGGTTCGCCGGCGAGGAAGGCCCCGAGATCCGATGGCGGGAATCGCCGACCGAAATAAAACGAGCCGAACTCGGCGTACCGGGAGGTCGAGGGATCGAAGCGCATCTCGTACAGTAGGTGTTTGATCTCGGTCGGGTCGTTCGAAAAGAGGGTCACGCCCCACTCCCAGTCGTCGAAGCCCACGCTACCGGTGACGATCTGGGTGACCTCCCCGGCGTACTTCCGGCCGATGTCGCCGTGGGCACTCATGTGCTCGGCGCGCTCGGCGAAGGGCAGGTCATACCAGTTGTCCTGCTCGCCCCGGCGCTTGTCCATCGGGTAGAAACAGACGTATTCGGCGTCGGGCAGCGTCGGCCGAAGGCGCATGTCGATGTAGCGACGCAAGCCCGGGTCCATCTCCTCGTCGTCGAGATCGGTCGTGTAACCACTCGCCTCGGTGACCGAGACGAACGAGTCGGTGTGGTCGGTAAAGTCGGCGAAACTCGTGTGCTCGAAGCGCCGTTCGGCGAGTTCGACGTCGGCCATCTCGGGCCGGAGGTGCACGATCAGAAGGTCGGCCTCGTGGCCGAGTACCGAAAAGACCGCACTCGCGCCCGCCTCACCGTCGATGTCCTCCAGGGCCTCGTGGCTCGCGAGGTATTCGCTACCGTCTTCGATCGCGCGCTCGCGGACCGCTGTGGGGGCCTCGCGCCAGGCGTCCCAGTCGATCGTTCGGAAGTCGTGGAGTGCGTACCAGCCCTCTTCGGTCTCGGGTGGCTCGCGTCGTTCCGTACCCTCCTGTTCCATACGTTCGGTTAGTGTGCCAGCGACAAGGGCGTTGCGAGACGTGGCGGCGAGCGGTCCTGATAGATGCCGTCCGTCGGTCGATTGCCTCGGCCCGTGGTCTGTCGCGCACACCACTCCTGTTCTCTTTTTCCTCGCACTCACGAGCACGAAGGGCCACTCGGGGGGCCGGATACCGGGTATCAGACGTCCGCTCCGGAGTCGAGGTCCTCGGCCCCGCGGACGACGTGGCTGTAGTTCAACAGCGCGACGAAGACCACCCCGCCGATTACGTTCCCGGCCGTCGTGAGGACGACGAACCGGAGCCACTCGACGACCGAGATGTCCGCACCGGCCAGCATGCCCGCGACGATCTCGCCGTTGGTCGCGATGATGTGTGGGAGATGCCCCACTCCGATGAGAAACGTTATGACGAAGATCACGACGATGCGGCTGATCGTGTCGCCGACAGAGGTGAGGATCCAGGCGAGCAACGCCATCAGCCAGCCGGCGAGGATCGCGCCGACGAACATCCCGAGCGGGGAGGGACCGATGAGTTCGCGTTGTTCCTCATGGGGACGCTCACCACGAGACCATCGCGACGTCGACGAACAGTTGTGGGTTGATGATATCGAGTGCGGGACCGAGGACGACGAGGAAGCCGGCGAACAGCGAGACTCCGATTTGGTTACCGAGGTAAACCAGCGTCCAGAGTTGGGCGAGCTGTGAGACCGACGCCGAGCGGTCCAATACGGGGAGAACGGCGAGGGCGGTGTGTTCGGTAAACAGTTCCGTTCGGCTCATAATGACGAGGACGAACCCGACCGTGTAGCCGATCGACTCGAAGAAGCGCGGGATAGGCGCGCCGAAGGCCCCCGTGGTGAGCGTCCCCATGAGGAACAACGCGAATACGCCGAGACCAAGGGTTAGCCCAGCAGTTGTGGGCCGAAGATCGCGAGCAGGAGGCTCGCGAGCATCGTCAGGCTCACCGCCGTCGTCACGGCTCCAGTGAGGTTGTGGCCCTCGCTCACCGGCAGGCGCGAGACGACCGCCTCGGTGGTCGTACGGAGGATATGTCCGCCGTCGAGCGGGAAGCTCGGGATGCAGTTGAAGAAGGCCAGTTGGATGTTGACCCACCCAGTCCAGAACAGGACGTTCGCGAGCGCGAAGACCCACCCGCCGAGCGCCGAGAGCGAGCCCTGGAGGGTGTAGAAGTTCGTCACCGGGCCGACGAAGCCCGCGAAATTATAGGCCCCGCCGCCGGGGACCACGCTCGCCAGCGGCAGGACGAGGGTCTGGACGATACCGAGCAGGAACCCTCCGATGCCCCCGCCTCTCGCAGCGTCCCCGCCGAGGATCGAGAGCAACTGCTCGGCGGGATAGGGATCGATTCCGAGGTCCGTGGTAGTGAGCCCGCTCGTCCCCTCGGCGAGGAACACCCCGAGGCGGGCACCGTCGTCCTGCGGGCCGGCATCGAGCGTCACGTCGTAGGTTCGACGATCCCCGTTCACGTAGGCTTCGACCGATACCTCCTCGCCGGGCTGGCGGGCGTCGAGAACCCCCTGTAGGTCGGTCGCGTCGACGATCCGCTCCCCGCCGACCCGTGTCACGATCATCGAGGTATTAGGGGGCGCGTCCGCCCGGGCAAGCGGGCCGTTCTCCGCGAGTCGCGAGACGTACACGCCCATCGGCGCGGTCGCGGTCGTTCCCTCGTTCGTCCGTATCGTTGCGACCGTCCGGTTTCGGAGGGCGGCCTCGAAGGCGCTCTCGGTGTGGACTTCGGTGCCGTTGACGGCGACGATCCCGGGCGCGTCGGTCGAACTTACTTCGATCCCGGGAACCACACCCGGTATCGCGCCGGTGACCAATAGCGATCGCTGCACCGTCACCTGTCGCTCCTGCCCGTCGGCCGTGACCGTGAGTGATACTCGGCGGTCGGCGTTCGCGAGCGCGCGATCGAGGTCGCTCTCGTTCGCGACCGGTTGCCCCTCGACCGCAGTGATCACGTCGCCGCGCTCGATGCCGGCGTCCGCCGCGGCCGACCCTGGGACGGTATTCCCGACGGGGACGCCGGCCGCAGGGGCGATCGCACCGGTGATCGGTCCGAAGAGCAACAGGAAAGTAACGATCGACACCGCGAAGTTATTGGTGACGCCGGCGGCGAACATCCGGGTCTGACCGCCGCGATCCGCTCGTTCCCTGTTTTCCTCGTCCGGTTCGACGAACGCGCCGACCGGGAGGAGCGTGAGGAGTGCGAGTCCCATCGAGTCGATCTCGATGTCCTCAACCCGACAGAGAAGTCCATGACCGCCCTCGTGGACGACGAGCCCGACTAACAGGCCGAAGACGATCTCGGGGGCCACCGAGAGAGGTAAGAAATCGTTGACGCCCGGGATCACCAGTACGTTCCGAGGCTGATTGACCGCCGACGCCGTCGGTGGGTTCGTGATCACGCCGTAGGCCGCGACGATGAAAAACAGGAAGGCACCGACCATCACGACCAGTGCGATTCCGATCCCGAAGTTCCCCCAGGCGCGCCAGAACCGCTTCGGGCGAGCGAGCCGATCGAGAACGACCTTCCCACGCTGGGTATGCAGCGTCGTGATCGGGCCGCTCACCCTGACGTAACTGGGAAGCAATCCACGGGAGCTAAGCGCCGTCGCGACGAGCATGTAGACCACGACGCCGATCAGCACCCACGTCAGCGCACGGACCATTGCGTTCACTGGGGTAGTGGCGAATAAGAGGGTTCGGTTCGACGGTTGGGAGACAGCCGACCAATGTGCATCGACCGCCGCTCAGCCCTCGCGGCGGAGGCGGCGGAGAACGAACTCCCGGTCGAGTTCCGCGAGGAATGGTCCCAGCTTCGGACCTTGAGTCTCGTCGAAGAACAGCCGGTAGCCCGCGGTAAAGAGGTCGCCGGGCGAGAGATCGTGTGCGCGGGCGGTTTCGAAGATGGCACTCTGGATCGGCTCGCCGGTGTCGAAGTCGGTCTCGGAACTCGTGTCAGCGCCGGTAGCGGTATGGGTCTCGACGTCAGCACCGGAGACGTCGATCGCCGCGACCCGGTCGGCGAGGTCGTCGAGCGCGGCCTCGATGTCGGTACCGAAATCGGTCTCTGGGAGGTCGGCCGCGAGGCGGTAGTTGTAGGCGTTGTCGGTTCGCTCGGCCCACGTTCGGGCGTATTCGACGCGTTCGAGAGCCGCTTCGATCGTCCGGTCGGAGGCATCGGAAGGGAGGTGGCCCTCACGGCGTGCCATCGCCTCGCGGAGGTCGGCGTCGTCGGTCATGCCGAGCACGGCGGCGAAGGTGTAGGGGAGCCGGATCGGCCGCTCGGAAACCGAGTCGACGATCGCGGGGTAGACCGCATTCGTTTCACGCGTTGTTTCGTGGCTCGCGACGAACTCGTCGAAGTACACCCGCTCGAACTCGTCGAACTCATCGACCAGTTGGTCGGCGCGCTCGATCGAGAAATCCCGGGCCTTGCTCGGGTCCTTCGTGAAGAAATACCGGAGCACTTCGGGTTCGAGGAACTCCAGTACGTCTTGGACCATTGTGACATGGCCCGCCGAGGACGAAAAGGCTGCGCCATCGAGCGTGAACCACTCGTAGGCCATCGGTACCGGCGGAATTTCGCCGAGTACGTTCCGGGTTATATCGGCACCGCTCGGCCACGAGCCTTCGGCGTGGTCCTTGCCGAAGGGCTCGAAATCCACGCCTAAGACGTGCCACTGGGCGGGCCACTCGAAGCGCCACGGGAGCTTCCCCTCCCGGAGGGTGGCCGTTCCCTCGTGACCACAGCCTTCGATGATTCGATCGCCTGCCTCAACGTCGGTACAGACGTACTCGACGGTGCCAGCGTCGAGATCGATGCTTCGAACCGAGTTCGTCTCGGTGACGTGGCCACACTCCGAACAGATCGGACGGAAGGGGACGTACTCCTCGTCGACTTTCTTCTGGTGCTCGCCGAGAACCTCGCGGGCCTGCTCACGGTGGGCCAGCAAGTAGCGAGTGACGTCCTCGAACGCTCCGGACTCATACAGGGCAGTGTTCGACACCGTCTCGACGGGGATGTCGAGTGCGCCGGCGCTGCGCTCGATGAGCGTCGAGAAGTGTGTGCCATACGAATCACAGCAGCCGAAGGGATCGGGGATCGCGGTGTAGGGCTTCCCGAGATTGCGACCGAGCACACCGGCGTCAACGTCACCGAGGCCGACGATAGAACCGTCGAGGTCGGCGAGTCTTCGGGGCAGTTTGCGAAGCGGGTCGCGGTCGTCGGCGGTGAATATCTGCCTGACCGCCCGCCCCTGGTTCCGAAGGGCCCTCGCAACGAAGTAGCCGCGGGCGATCTCGTTCATGTTTCCGAGGTGTGGCACCCCCGATGGCGAGATGCCGCCTTTAACAACGATCGGGTCCTCGGGACCGCGTTCGAGAACGAGTTCGGCCATCGATTTCGCCCAGAAATCGTGTGGCTGCGGACCGCTGAGGGTATAGGGATCGTCCTCAGTCATCGCTCGTCCAGTAGGTCGGTTCGTCGGTACTCCCCTCGGGAACAACGTCGGTGCCCTCGTGCTCGCCGGTGTGGATCGCGCGCTCGATTCGCTCGGGGTCGGTGCCGTCCAGTACGATCGTGCGCATCCCCGAGCGCTCGATGAGCTTGGCCGCGAGCAGATCGACCGGCGCGGAGGCCCCGGCGTTCATCTCGATGTCGGCGATTACGTCCACGAGATCGCTCGCCGAGAGTGCCTCGAACTTCCGAGCATCGGCGCTCGCTGCCGGGTCGGCGCTAAAGACGCCGGCAACGCTCGTCGCGTAGATCAGGAGGTCGGCCCCGACGTACTCCGCGAGCGCCGCGCTCACCGCGTCGGTGGTCTGACCCGGCGTCACCCCGCCCATGACCGCGGCGTCCCCCCGACGGAGCGCCGCGCCGGCGTCCTCGTACTCGGTCGCGGGTGAGGGACTCGCCCGCTCGCCCAGCGCAGCGATCAGCAAGCGCGCATTGAGCCGCGTCGCGGCGATCCCCATTCCGTCGAGTTCGATCTCGTTTGCGCGTAACGAACGGGCCACGTTGATGTACTCGCGCGCGATGGCCCCGCCGCCGACGACGAGGCCCAGCGAGATGCCCTCGACCGCGAGGCGCTCGATGACGGTGGCGTAGTCGGCGACCCGGTCGGCGTTGAGATCGGGCACGAGGACGCTGCCGCCGATCGAAACGACTGCTCTCATTGAAGCGAGCTAACCTGGAGACCCGTATAAGCGTTATCAACCGCCGAGCGAAGGCTACAAGCGCCGCGATACCCTCCCCCGTGGTATGTACCCGATCGGCGTCGTCGGCCCCGGCTCCGAACGCCTCGTCGAACGCCTGGCCGAGCATCTCGCCCATCACGGTTCCGTCGGCGTGATCGCGAACGAGCGAGAGGGGGCCGGCTCCGCGAACGACGAGCCCGCGATAGACGACCCCTCGACCGACGGCGGGGCGGCCGTGACCGCGAACTCCACGAGCGAACTCGACCGCTACCGAAGGGGCGGGGTGAAAACGGTCTATGGCCTCGACGAACGGGGCTGGAGTGCTCTCGGTGAGGGGATGGATGTACGCGAGGCGCTGTACGCGATGGCACCGACCTGTGAGTTCTGTGTCGTCAACGGAACCATCGAGAGCTCCGGAACGACGCTTCCGCAGGTCGTTCTCGGTGACGCCGGCCTGGAAGACGCCGCACCCACGCCAGAGCCCGATGCGAACGCTGAGATAAGCGGGGGCTCGGCCGCGACCAGCGGGTCGATACTCACGAGAGCGCCCGATGCCGAGGCGGTCGATCTCGACGAGCTACGGGCAACTCTTCCGGATACGGAACCGATCGAGACGCTCGAATCGCTCGTCGAGAAAGTGAAGCGTTCTTCCCAGGCACCCGAGTCCGGCGCGATCGCCACGTTCACCGGTCGGGTGCGCGCGCGCGAGGACAGCGAGGACACCACGACCGAGTTCCTCGAATTCGAGAAGTACGAGGGCATCGCCGAGAAGCGTATGGGGCGGATCAGCACCGACCTCGAAGAGCGAGCGGGCGTCAAGGAGGTCCGCATGCACCACCGGAGCGGTCGCATCGAGTACGGCGAGGACATCGTTTTCGTCGTCGTGCTTGCCGGCCACCGCGGGGAGGCCTTCGAGACCGTCGAGGACGGCATCGACCGTTTGAAAGCCGAGGTACCGATCTTCAAGAAGGAAGCCACGGTCGATGAGGAATTCTGGGTTCACGACCGTCCCTGAGATCCGCGACCCAGGCCATCGAGCGGGGGTTGAACGAACGGCTGCTCGACGAGAGGGTTAACGATCGATTTAATCCCACGGCAAGTAATCGCGATCGACGCATGGAAACGACCGGTTTCCGGCGACGAACGGTTCGAACGAACCGGTCGATAAGCCTCTCGAAGCGACGGATTCAGAGGCCCGCATAAAAGATTTGAGGAGATTATAAAACGTCTCGTCGTTCACGTTTCGGTTGAGTTCGAACGGTTCGAGCACGAATTAACGACAACGTTCGTTCGGTTATATATTCCGATAGCAACCAGAGGTGATCGAGACACGACCGATGAACACGGCATCCCCCTCCCCGACCACGACCGATCCCGCGGACAAACGAGAGCGGCTGCGAGCGTTCCTGCGCCGAAAGGCAGACGACGGTGAGGTATACTTCAAAAGCAAGTTCATCGCCGAGGAGGTCGGTCTCTCACCGAAGGAGATCGGCGCACTGATGATCAAGCTCCGCGAGTCAGCGACTGACCTCGTCATCGAAAAGTGGTCCTACACGAGCGCGACGACCTGGCGCGTCAGGCGCGCGTAGAACAACTCGCTGGCCATCCGTACCCTGACTCGGCGAACGGTCCCCGCTGACGCTCCAGCACATCTCTCCGGTTTTCCTTCGATTCCAAGCAACGTGGGTGGGCGTTCGAAGTACCCGAAGGACCACTCCAACCGCCGCGAGTCGCGTCCCCATTAGCTCCGAGCGAGGAATTGCCCCGGTCGTGGGTTTCGGTCGGACGACGAGTGACTTCGACAGCCTCGTGTTTATACGGCCGGACACCGTATTCGATAGCGATGGCAGACGTCGAACCGTCGGGCGACAGCCCGCCGGGTAATGGCCCGCCGGTGGAGGCGTTCGATGGGGTCTTTGCCGTCGAACGAACCCAGACCGACGACGGCCGATTGTTGTACTACGGCGACCCGCTCGCGTCCGCCGAGGCGATCGAACGGGAGGTCTGGCCGGTCTTTCGCGAGGCGGGCTATGAGGTTCGGCTCACAACCGTTCCCGAACAGGACCCGTATACCGGGGTGAAGATACCGAAACACGCTCTCGTCGCCGAACCACGATCGGTCGGGATCGACGGTATCCCCTGGACGAACGTGATCTTCGCCGTTCTGACGGTACTCACGACCCTAGGTGCCGGCGCGGTGTGGTACCGCGATGGGTTCAGTAGCCCAGTAGCCCTTCTCTTCAGCGATCCGGTAGCCCTGCTCAGCGGCTGGCCCTTCACCCTCTCGGTGCTGACCGTCCTCGGGGTTCACGAACTCGGCCACTACGTCATGAGCCGCTATCACGGGGTCGAGGCGAGTCTCCCTTACTTCATCCCGCTACCCTCGCTCATCGGGACGATGGGCGCGGTCATCAAAATGCGCGGCCGGATGCCCGACCGGGAAGCACTGTTCGACATCGGTGTTGCCGGGCCACTCGCCGGCTTGGCAGCGACGATGGCCGTAACCGTCGTCGGACTCACCCTCCAGCCGGTAGCACCACCCTCGCTCGGTCTCAGCGGCTTCGACCTCAACTACCCGCCATTGGTGTGGATCCTCGCGACGCTCGTCGGCCAGTCGTTGACGATCGGCGGCTCGGAGACCTTTACCAATCCCGTCGTGTTCGCCGGCTGGGTCGGGATGTTCGTCACCTTCCTAAACCTGCTACCGGTGGGTCAACTCGATGGAGGCCATCTCCTGCGGGCAATGGTCGGCCAGCGCCAGGAGACGATCGCGGCCGCGGTGCCCGTACTCCTGTTCGGGCTCGCGGCCTATCTCTACTACGCCGCCGAGAGTTCTTTCAACGCCGTGTTCCTCTGGGCGTTCTGGGGCCTGTTCGCGATGGGAATCGCGTACGCCGGGCCGGCGACGCCGATCGACGACGGTGCGCTCGATACCAAACGAACACTCATCGGTATCGGAACCTTCGTCCTCGGGGTGCTTTGCTTTACGCCCGTCCCGATCGAACTCATCACGTGATCGATCGGAGTCGGTGGCGACGCCCCGATCGATGGTTGCGGTTCGGTGTTCCCTCACGGCACGGCACCGCCGGTTCCTCAAGCTTTAACACGGTTCCTGGCGATTGGAGCAGTTGGAGGGAGAACTAATGGCTACATACGAACTACCGGACCTACCGTACGACTACGACGCTCTAGAGCCGCACATCGACTCGCGGATCATGGAGCTGCACCACGACGCACACCACCAGGGGTACGTTGACGGCGCGAACGCCGCGCTGGAGGAACTCCAGAGCATGCGCGAAAGCGGGGACTTCGGCGACGCCAAGGCCGTCGAGCGGAGCCTCTCGTTCAACCTCTCGGGCCACGTCAACCACTCGATCTTCTGGGGGAACATGTCCCCGGACGGTGGCGGGGAACCCGGCGGGGAACTCGCCGACAAGATAGAAGAGGACTTCGGCTCGGTCGAGAACCTCAAAGACCAGTTCTCCGCGGCCGCCTCGAGCGTCGAGGGCTCGGGTTGGGGAATGTTGGTCTACGAGAACGTCGCGGACAAGCTGATGACGATTCAGGCCGAAAATCACAACAACCGCGCCGTACAGGGTTCACGCCCGCTGCTCGTCTGTGACGTCTGGGAGCACGCCTTCTATCTCCAGTACGAGAACAACAAGGGCGAGTACATCGACAACTGGTGGGAAGTCGTCGACTGGGACAACGTTGCCGAGCAGTACGACCGCGCCCAGGAAGGTCGCGGCGCCTGAGCTGACCGGTAGATCCACACCTTCTTGCCGCGTCGCGGACCCACTTAGCCACTGGCGTACCGTTCGACGAGCAGCGAGTACGCCTGTAGCGGTGGGTCCGCCCTCCGTCGAAGCACCTCGTGGAGAGTGCAACGCGTTTTTCCTCCGAATGCGTCCTTACGAGCCGAGAACAGCACGGCGTGTCACTACCGTTGGGGCCACCCGGCGGGACCGGGATGGCCGTCGACGGGTTCGTTGCGCTCGTGTTCGATCACACGACCGCGGGCACCAACGAACGGCGGGGTATCGCCGCCCGGGAACGAATCGGTGAACGGAACAAAGGGTCCGAAAGCGCGCTCGAACGGCCGTAAAAGCGTGACGGAAAGGAGTAACACGCCCGAGAGCGCGGACTAACTGGAACGAAGAAGGGTCAGAAGGAGGCGAAGGGGAGATCGAGTCAGTTCTGTTCGTCACGATCAGGTCGAAAAACATATGCTGCCGATCGCCGTATCCTGAATCGAATGTTAGAGGGGTTTCTGCGCGCGCTCGCCGGCTTGCAGGCGTACTCGGACGCGCTCGCGTGGGTAGTGGTCACGGCCTTTGTCCTCGGCGTGGTGCTGGATCGCCTCGAACGCTTCGACCGGCGGATAGCCCGGTGCGTGAGCGCCGGGGCGTGGGTGGCATTCGGGGTCTTCTGGCTCTCGCTGGTACATTACTACGGTATCGAGGGAAAGAGTATCATCGAGGGGATCTTGAGCCTACTTGCCGTTCCGGCTTCGGTCTACGTCGCCGTCTTACTCGTGCGCGGCCGGGACTCGTTGCTAACACTCTCGCGGGCGGTCGCCGCGATGGGACTGCTCTTCCTCCCCTTCGAGGTGATCGTCCCGCTCCAGCGAGTCCTCATCGAGGTCGTCACCAGACAGACCGAAGCCTTGCTGGCCGTGGTCGACTACCCTTCGGGAGGCGTCTACGAGGTAGTCTCGGGAGCGAACTACGACAAGGCGCCCTACCGCAACACCTTCGTCTTCACCACCACGTCGGGCCATACCCTTACGTACACGATCCGACTCGCGTGTACCGGTATCGGCTCGATCGCTATCGTCGCCGGCCTGATCGCCGCCGTCCGCGCGCCGGCAGCACGGAAGCTCCGGGCACTCGCGATCTCGGTGCCGGTGATCTACGGACTCAATCTCCTCCGGAACGTCTTCATCGCGGTCGCCTTCGGTACCCAGCGCCTACAGGTGTTTCCCGAGGTCGTTCTCGCGCTGTTTTCGAGCGAGGACCCCTATCTGGTCTCCTATCTAGTCGCCGATCGGATCCTCAGCCAGAGCCTCTCGGTGCTCGCGCTGATCGGGATCACCTGGCTCGTCGTCCGGCGACTCCCCGAGGTGCTCACGATCGTCGAGGACGTGCTCTATGTCGTGACGCGCAACGAGTACGACCTGTGGGACGCTTTCGACGCCGAGACATCGAAGCCCGAAGCCGGCGATCCCGGTACGAAAGCTGACTGAGCCGACGGGGACCGACGGCGGGGTGGAGGGGCCGGCGTTTGGCTCACAGGTCCCCCAGGAGGTCGATCGACCTTACACTAACCCCTCGGGTGCGCCCGCCAGCGTTTCGAGGGCCTCGGCTTCGAGGTGATGGAGATCACCGGGGATCACAAGCAAGTGCAGCGGATCGCCGAAGTCCGTCGAAGCGAGCGCCGAGAGCCGATCGGCGCGCACGAGGGACTCGGAACTACCGGCACGGGCGATCCCGACGGCGAGGGGTTCGCTTCCGGTGTCGCCGGTGTCGCTTTGATTCGTACTTTCGATGGCGTCGGCGAGACGACTGGCGGCGTCGTCGGCGCTCATATACGCCTCGCGCTCGGCTTCGATGTCGAGATAACAGAGCGTGTGCAGGCCGCGCTCGCGGTTTTCGGCGATCACCCGGAGGACGCTCTCGGGAACGCCACCGCTCCCATAGGCGAAGGGTAGGGTCGTCGCTTTCCCGAAGCGGTAGTTCTGCAGGCCGGTAAGCGAACTCGCGGCAGCCTGTGCGGTCGTTCCGTGGACGACGTGAGTGTCGATACCTTCTTCCGTGGCTCGAAGCCGGAGGTCGACGTGTGTCGTCGAGATCATGGGGTCACCCCCGACGAGGAACGCAGTACTTCTCTCGCGTGCGGCGCTGAGAACCGGCTCGGGGTCGCTTTCGGTGCCTGCCCGGTCCCGAACCTCGATCGCGGCGTCGTGGAAGGCCTCCAGATCGGCAACGGTGGTGCCGGCGAGGGTGCTGGTGTAGAACTCAGCGAAGACGCGATCGGCGCTGTCGATCGCTTCGCGACCCTCAATGGTGATCGATCGCTCGTCGTACAGACCGAGACCGACGAAGGTGAGCATAGGTGGAGATGAGACGTCACGAGCCATAACTCGCCCGTCTTAGGGTTCATCCCGACCGAATCAGGAGTTCGGGAAGATCGCGAGAGCAGCGGGGCGAAAGAGCGAGGGTACGTCAGCCTTAGGTCGCCCCGACGATCCTATTCACTATGCCCGTCGTGCCGTGTGTCCGTACCGCCCGCGAGCGCGGCGAGGAGGTGCGGGCAGCGATCGCCGAGCGCGACCTGCTCGATCACGGCCACGAGATCACCGTCGAGGACGGCTGGTTATACATCCCGATCACCGACCCCGAAGCGGTGACCGAGGACTGCGAGAGCTACGAGGTCGTCGGGCGGGAGGTCGAAACGCGCCGAACCCGGCGAACGCCCGCCGATATCCTCGGGTTCTCGCCCACCTACGAGCGCCTGGGCGACGTTGTATTGCTGACCGAAGAGGATCCCGAGCGCGCGGCGGCGATCGCCGAGGCGGTGATCGCCTCCGATCTGCCGGTAGAGACGGTCCTTCGGCGGGAATCGAAGGTAGCGGGCGAGCACCGCACCCGCGAGTGGGAGCTGTTGGCCGGCGAGTCCACCGAGACGACCTACCGCGAGTACGGCTGTGAGTACCGCCTCGACGTGCGGGAGGTTTACTTCTCGCCGCGGCTCGCGACCGACCGCCACCTCGTCGCCGAGAGGGTGAGCGCGGGTGAACGGGCGATCGACATGTTCGCCGGGGTGGGACCCTTCGTCGTCCCCTTCGCGAAACGCGGCGCGCAAGTAGTGGGAGTCGATCTCAACCCCGCCGCGATAGCCTACCTCGGGGAAAACGCCTACCGGAACGGCGTCGCCGATCGCGTGCGAGCCATCGAGGGCGACGTTCGCGAGGTAGCGCCCGAGTTCGAGAACTGGGCCGACCGGCTGGTGATGAACCTGCCCCACAGCGCCGCCGAGTTCCTCGATACGGCGGTAGAACTCGCCAGTAAGGAGTGTGTAATCCACTACTACGATATCCAGCACGAATCGGCTCCCTTCGAACCGGGCGAGGAGGCCATCGCGGCGGCCGCAAAGCGGGCGGGCTACCGGACAACGATCGAGAAGCGACGTCGAGTTCGGTCCTATGCACCCCACGAACTGAACGTCCGTCTCGACGTACGACTCCGGCGACCGCATGGCTCCGAGGAGGATCGGAATCCGAACTGACGGCGGTTCGCAACGCTTATTCCGCTTGTTCACCGACCGGAGGACGCACCGTCGGCGCGCGTCTTCCGGTTCCGGCCGTCGGTGGTCGGGCCGGTAGACCGGAGGTGCCGGTGTAGCTCAGACTGGCTAGAGCGAATCCTTCGTAAGGATTAGGCCGAGGGTTCAAATCCCTCCACCGGCTCTGTTCGTCTTCCCCTATCGATATCCATAGCGCTACCGAACACCTTCGTTAGCCGAATCGCCGAGCGATCCGCAGGAGGTCCCGAAGGTTAACGACGCCGTCGTCGTTCACGTCGAGCAACTCAGTAAGCAGCGCCCCGGGATCGTCCTCGACCTCGGATCTACTGTCGGTATCCGAGTCGGCGTCGGTACCCGTGCGGGTAGCCGAGGCGCCGTCGGTTTCGGTGGTCCCCGACACGGATTCGGTATCGGTGTCGTCGGTCGCCGATGGCTCCGAGGACCCCGAAGACGGTTCGTTCGTCGACACCGAGGTAGAGGAGCCGTCCGTAGACGCAGTCCCTTCGTCGGATTCGTCCGCGTCGCTCGCGGTCGTATCCCCCGGGGACGATTCGTCATCGGACGAGGAGCCCTCGTCCGATCCGTCGGCTTCGGTGCCACCCGAGGAGGAGTCATCGGTAGAAGACTCCCCGTTGGAGGACTCCTCATCGGGATCGACCTCGCTCGGTTCCTCGGTAGACGTCTCCCTATCGCTTGATTGACCCGACTCTTCCTCGCCGGAATTGCTCGCGGCTCCCTCCTCGACGCCGCGGCCGGCGAGCTGACCGGCGACCGCCGAGCGAATCGTCGTCTCGACGCGTACCTGGGCTGACTTCTCGCCGGTCGAGGTCGGTTCGAACGCGACGCGAACGGTGTGGGATTCGTCCGGGCCGACCGTGAGGGGCGCGTCGCCGCCGACGATACTGAACGCCGCGGCGTCCGCACCGGTGATCGTGATATCGGTCACCTCCAGTGGCCGGCTCACCGGGTTATCGGTCGTGATCTCCCGCGTTCGGGACGTCCCGATTGCCACGGCACCGAAGTTCGTCGTCGCCGCCCGTACTGGAGCGACGCTCGCTAAGAGACCGCCCGCTCCCGCGACGCCCAGTGCCGTCGCTCCGAGCACCCGCCGCCGCGAGAACTCCGGTCCCGACTCGTCTCGTCGCGATGATCGTCGCTCGCTCATGACGATATGCGATCCAGTTGCTACCTACTTTAATCTATCTACTTGCAGCTAAATCAATAACTACCGAGGTATGATTCGTAACCACCGGACCGGTAGCAAGAATTGAAAGCAGGCCGCAGCGTCGTCTAACCGATCGGCAATGACAAGCGAGACCAATAGAGAGATCGATCGTACTCGTGGTCCTATGACCTTCGAGGAACCTGAGGCGCTTCGGCGTAGGAAAGGGAGTCTAGCCCGTGTGACTCGAGGAGTTCCTGGCGAAGTGATCGTCGTCGAGAGGGTCTAGTGGGAGTGTCCCTCGCCGTGGTCGTGATCGCGCTCGCCTTCGACCCACTCCTCGGCGGTGCGATCGCCCTCGGCGAACGCTCGCGTGCGGGCATCGATCCCCTCGGGGGTGAGGGTCTCGGCGTCGACCAGTAGTTCGGCCAACGCCGCGAGCCACTGCTCGTAGTAGGCTGCTTCCTGGTATTCGGCGTCGGTTCGCTCCCGGCTATCGGCGTCGTACTGGTCGGCCTCGGCTTCGGTATCGGTCCGCTCGACTTCGGCGGCCAGTCGGCTCTGGAACTCCGCCCAGGAGTGGTCGCCCTCCTTGGTCGTCGCAAGAGCGACCGCGAAGGCCCGGGCCTGCCAGGGCGCGTCGAAGACCCGTTCGAGCTCTCGGTCGTCGCGTCCCTCCGCCGTGGTCCCCTCGATTCCTCCCTTCGCCGTGGCGTTTCCCGAGACGTCGCGGTCGGCCGGCGAGTTCTCCGAGCCCATCTCACTCACCGAGCCGGTCGACGCCGATCATCGCGTTTCGGGTCACCCGGTCGACGAGCTCCGCTTCGCTCAGGTCCTCGGTTCCGGGCGGGCGCTGTGGAAGGACCATGTACCGGAGTTCGGAGGTGCTGTCGTGGACGTGGATCTCGATCTCCTCGTCGAGCTCCAGGTCGAACTCCCCGCGGAGCAGTCCTCGCGGATCCTTGACGGCCCGCGAGCGGTAGGCGGGCGTCTTGTACCACGTCGGCGGGAGCCCGAGTACCGCCCAGGGGTAACACGAGCACAGCGTACAGACGACGAGGTGGTGGTCGGTCGGAGTATTTTCGACGACCTCGATTTCCATCGTGTCCTCGTCGACGTCGATGTCGAGTTCGGTGATCGCCCCCAGTGCGTCATCGAGCAGTCGGTCCCTGTACTCGGGGTCGCTCCAGGCCCGAGCGACGACGCGGGCACCGTTGAGCGGGCCGACGTCCTCCTCGTAAGTGGCGATGATCCGATCGACGGCGTCGGTCGAGAGCAAGCCCTTCTCGATCAACAGCGATTGGAGCGCTCGTGCCCGTGCTTCGGGGTCGTACTCGCGGGCATGGTCCTCGACATCGATGGTAGCCGATCCTTCGCTCATGGGTCGATACTCCGGGGCCAGTTACCTATTCCTGTCGGCACTACCCGGTCCCCTCGGGGCTGTCGGTGTCGTTGCCCTCGTCACCATCGTCGGTACCGGCCTCCTCGTTCGGCTCGGCGTCGCCTTCGGGCGCTACAGGGACGAGATACGACTCCCAGAGATCGAGCGTCACCGCCACGTTCGGGTCGGCCTCTTCCCCCCAGAGCTCCTGGGCTCCGAAAGCGACCTCGTATAGGGGTTCGACGGCCGGCTCGCCGTGGGCGCTCGCGTCCGGGAGAGTAAACATTCCACGGTGAGCCTCGATAGTACCCTGAGTACGGCGGACGTACCCCGGACAGCGCGTGTGGCCCTCTGGATGGACGTTCTCGATGCGGACCGCCTCGCCGGCTTCGAAGCGCGGTTCCCGGGGCTCGCCTTCGGAGCCGTAGGCGTCCGCGACCCCCGCCGCGAGGTCGCCGACAAGCCCCGGTTCCTCGCGTTCGGGAACGCTTCCCTCGCCGGCTGCGAAGGCCGCGGTCCGCACCCAGAAGTCCTCGGCGTCGATAGTGTCGGTTTCGAGCAGGAGTCGCGAGAGGCCCGTCACCCACCGGTCGTAGTACCTCGCGGTCAGGTACCGATCGGGATCCATCCGCTCGATGCTGTGGCGGAACTCGTCGATGTTCGCGACGCCGTTGCCGAGCGTCGCCACGAACAGGCTGTAGGTGACGCCTTCCCATCGCTCGTGAAAGGGTTCGTACGCCCCACCCGACAGGGGGTCTGTGGACTCGCCGTCGTCGGTCCCGGTATCGATGTCGGCGTCGTGCCCATCGACGGCGAGCGAACCGAACCCGTCCATCCCACCCACATCGTGGATACCGTCCATAGAGGGTCCTCGGCGACGGGAGACATAAATCGAGGGGACGGGGCGATAGGCCTCGCCCTCCCGCGGCCGGCGACCGGCGGTCAGTCGATCAGGGTCGCAGTCGATCGAGAACCGGGATCTCGGCGAGGCGCTCCTCGGGTAGTGCCTCCCAGTCGATACCGGCCGGGTAGTCGAAGCGCGTTCCGGTTCGAATCACGCGCTCGGGCGTCACGAGCAGGGCAATCGGTACGTCGTGAGCGTCGGGCGCGAGGTCCTCGCCGAGGATCTGGCGCTCGTGGATCGTCGTCACGACCGGCGTCCCGTTATCGATGAGGTCGAACTCCCGGAGCACGGCGAACTCCAAGTCGCTGTAACCCTCGCCCTTGCCGATCCGAACACCGGCTTCCGAGACCGCGACGCTGCCGCTCACGATCAGATCGATCCTTTCCATCTCCTCGGGGGCGACCGGAACGCCGAGTTCCGCCGAGCCGCCGACGGTCGTCGCGCGGTCGTAATCCTCGATTTCAGCTGGATCGAGCCGCAAGAACGGCTTTTCCTCGCGCAGTCTGGGCACCGCCACATAGATCGTCTTGCCGGCGCGGAGGGCTGCCCGCCGGACCGGGAGCTGTGGGGCGTCGGGGTTTGCCTTGATCGTCTCGGCCCGCTGCCAGTCGTCGGTCTCGGTCAGCCGGTCGGCCCCACGTCCCGCGCCGGCGAAGTTCGGGATCCGGCCGTGTGGTGGGTAGGGAAATCGTGCCTCGCCGGAGTCCTCCAACTCGCCCCAGACTCGTTCCCGCAGCGACTGCTTGTCGATGTCCATAGCCAGCATCGATGTGCTTGGGGCTTGAAAGCGAGTATAGACGGCCGGTGACGAGCCACGATCAGGGGCCGTGGCTGGCGATACGGTGACCGGGAGACCCAGCTATAAGACAGTGGCTGGCGTGATGTAGTTATGAAGATCTACACCAAGCGGGGCGACGCGGGCAAAACGGATCTCAGAAGCTCCGACCGGGTCTCGAAGGCCAGTCCGCGGATCGAGGCCTATGGCACCGCCGATGAGGTAAACGCCCTGGTTGGACGGGTCCGGCCGACCGGCGAAGACGACGTCGACGACCAGCTACGCGAGATCCAGAACCACCTGCACGTGATCCAAGCCGACCTCGCGAACCCCGAGCCCGCCGCCGACGACCCGCAAACGCGCGAGGAATACGCCGAGCAGTTAGAGGAGTGGATGGACGACCACGACGAGGAGCTAGAGCCCCTCCAGGCCTTCGTTCTGCCTGGGGGCGGCGATGCGGGCGCACGCTTACATCACGCCCGGACGGTCTGTCGGCGCGCCGAGCGGCGGGCGGTCGCTCTCGGCGAGGAGGAAGCGATCAACGAGCACGTCATCACCTACCTCAACCGGCTCTCCGATGCACTGTTCGTTTTGGCCCGGGTGGTCAACCAACGCGAGGGCATCGACGAGGAGAACCCGACGTACTAAGAGATGAAGACGATCCACGCGACGGAAACCGTTAAGTTCGGTCACCGGAAAGCTTGACCACCGGGTTGGTGATCTAGTCCGGTTATGATACCTCCTTCACACGGAGGAAGCCGGCGGTTCAAATCCGCCCCGACCCATGAGGACTTTCGCGGGGCGCAGCGGCGCGAAGACCCGCACTGGGGAGGAAGGATTTGAATCAGCGAGAGAGGTGAGTGACTACAGAGAGCGAACGGAACGACCGTGGTTCAAATCCGCTCCAACTCAGTTATGACTGAACATACTCAAATGATGCAGTCCCGTCTCTGTGTAGCGTGATTAGGGCGAACTTACATAACCCACTCCATGCTGTTTCGATCGCATCCGTTTAGACCTGATGACGAGGAGCGGTTCGGGTATGAGGGTGCTATACCGCCTAACTCAGAGCATATCGTCGGTCGTCTCCGCGTTTCGCAAGTCACCTAACGTCGTGTATTGAAGCGACTGCGGATATCTCGACTCATAGGGAACCGGATCTTCAAATTCGCAAAGCGACCCCGGTTCAAACTCGATTACCTTCTTGCCTTCCGCGATCTTTGCCCGATCTCTGTAGTCCAGTGGATCTCGCATCAACTCGGCCTCATTGGGTTCGACCACGTCGTTCACCTTAGCGAAATATTTCACCTCTCTAACATCCCCGGTAACGTACATTGCCACATAGTCGAACTCGTTCCCGATTCGAACGAACCCCCATGCCTCGTTTTCCTTGAGAAACGGGAGTCCAGACTCCTTCGTGGGGAACACTGCCACCCGAGCACCGGGGTCGCCTCTGATTTCCTGCCGGGTGACCGTCCCTGCTATACGATCTTCCAGCGGTTCGATCTTGTCAGGAGTATCGTCCGGATTTTCTTCTTCGTCTTCCACCGGTTCGTGTGGTGGCTCCTCACTAACGAACTGCCGCTGTTCGCGAAGTACCGAGACGAGGCTCTGCACGAACTCGCGGGCTTGTCCTTCGAGGTCAATTGTGACTTCGCTGATCTCATTCTCCACTGCTTCTGCTACAGATTCAGTGACGCTGTCCTCGTTTTCTTGCAGGTTCCGGATTGCCCGGTTTGTTTGCGCGACCTGCTCGGCTACTTCGTCGGACTTCCCCGAGCGTATTGATTCCTTTGCAAGTAGCTCCAGTACGCCCGGATTCTCGGCGAGATCATCGAGATCGAACTGAATGACCGACACCTCCTCGCCGCCGTTCCGGTGGCGGTTCTTAGTCAAGACCTCGAACGATCTCCCGTTAGTAAGAATTCCCCAATCAACGTCGAGTTCCTGTCTCATGTAGCTCCGCAACTGTTGGACTTCGTCCTCGGTAAGTACGGATCGGACTGGCTTCGCTTCGACAAACACCACGGGAGAATCTCCGACGAGAAGGGAGTAATCGACGTGGGTGCTCCCCGAAGCCATTGGGATAGTGTATTCCAGAGCGACTTCAGTAGAGTAGAGATCCCATCCGAGAAGTTCGAGAAACGGCTGAACGAGTTTGACCTTCGTGTTTTCTTCGTCCATTTGCGGTGACGATTCAATGAGTTGCTGACACCGCTGGACGTACTCGTCGATCTCATCCCTTTCCATTACGAGGGTATCCACAACGGTCCCTCTTCAAAATGGTGCAAACCAAGTGATTTCTCTGTCGAATTGAGGCCCTCAGCTGCTGACAATCAAGCGAATAAAGCTCGTCTCTTAGGTATCACCTCTATACAGTTCAACTCAGGCAAACTCAGTCCAGGATCGACAGTCAAATCGATCCGCTCGGATTCTACCGGAGCAAGATAGCGTCGAACGGTGATCGATGCGAACCGCGAGATCGAGATCGCTTATCGCTCCGGCGCGGCGGGATCGTGGCCGTCGCCGGTTCCACGAACCTGTCCGAGATCCGTCTGCCACTGCGAGCCGGTGGCAGTTTTCACGACGAGCGAGGTCGACACGGACCAGCCCTCCTCGCCTTCACTCTTCGCGAAAATAGCCAATAGGACTTCTTCGAGCGAGACGACGTCAGTGTACTGGCGTACCTGCTGTAGGTCGGACGGTTGGACGAACAGGAGGTACTCCTCGCCCCGGTCGTCGATCGTCCCGACCCGGCCGTCGATCGGTCCCGCGTCGGTGCGGACCGCGATCGCATCGCCCTCCTCGTACGCCCGAAGGGCATCGATCGATTCGGAGCGTGTCTCGACAGTCCCTTCTCCTTCCTCGCCGGTCCCGATTGCACCGAATGCCATGCCCGTACCTCGTCGGCATCGGGTTTAATTATGCTCTACAAAGAAAATTTAAATAGACGATTAACACGCATCGATGGTGGTCGCTAGATTATTACCTCGGTCGGTAGCAACGGAGTCCTCTCCCAGTGGGAATACCCTGGATTATAGTCGGTCAGGAGTTTCAGTGCGACCAGGGTCGATCGAATGAACGAAGGACTACTGTATTTCGCGAAGGGAGAGCCCTTCGTCGGGGAAGCTACGCTGTCCGCTCGACAGGTCCGGCAGGTAATGCCGGAGGTTCCGATAGCGATCGTCGCCGATCGCGAGCCG
>PXRA01000052.1 GCA_003021725.1 Halobacteriales archaeon QH_8_64_26 | reverse complement strand
TCCGCGCTCTCGACGGCCGAGCGGCGTTCACCCTGGGCTTCGAGTATCATCGCCCGGCGGCGGCGCTCCGCGCCGGTCTGTTGTTCCATTGCGCTCTGGACGTCGCGACTCGGACTCACTTCCCTGACTTCGACGCTCTCGACACGGACGCCCCACTCGTCGGTCGGCTCGTCGAGTTCCCGACGAATGCGGGCGTTGATGCGCTCGCGCTTGCTCAAGGTGTCGTCGAGATCCATGTCCCCGAGGGCGGCCCGGAGGGTAGTCTGGGCGAGATTGGAGGTGGCCTCGATATAGTCCTCGACCTCCAGGAAAGCCTTTCTCGCATCCATCACGCGGATGTAGACTACCGCATCGGCAATTACAGGCGAGTTGTCCCGCGTGATCGCCTCCTGGCGAGGGACGTCGATCGTCCGGGTGCGCAGGTCGAAGGGGTAAGTGCGGGAGACAAAGGGTGGGACGACGTGAATGCCCGGCTCCAGTAGCGTGCGGTACTCCCCGAAGACCGTCAGTGCCCGTTTCTCGTAGGCGTCGACGATCTCTATGGCGCCGCTCACGGTGATCGCGGCAAGCGCGAGCGCGAGGATGCCCGCAAAGACCGGAAGCGAGACCGTATCGAGCACCACGAGAACCGCGAGCGCCACCAACCCGAGAATCAGAAAGGAGGCGATCCCGTCGCGCGACCCGCCGGAACCGGGGCTCGATCGGAGGGACTGTGCGTCGGCGGAGAGCCGCCCGAGCCGGTAGAAGACGCTATCGCGTGCCATGGCATGTGTAGACGAGCCAGTGACTTACCGTTTGTGCGGTCCGCGACGAGCACGGCAGGGAGCAGGGTCCAACCGAGAGGGGTTACTCTCGGGCGGGAGGAACGGGCCGACGGGGACGGTGTATTCGGCGATCGTCGCGATCCGGAGCATGTAACTCCTGGCGGGCGATCGCGAGAGCTTCGAGCACCTCCTCGATCGCATCGAGTTCCGTTCGCGTATCCTCGGGCAGTCGATCGGCGCGGGCGTTCCGCAATCGGCCCGTCGCCGCCAAGTTCCGGGCGTAGTCGTTGGTCGAGAGATCCGAAATCACGTTCGTCATGCGCGGATCGCTCGCTTCGAGCGTGGCGTCGATCCGGTCGGCGTACGCGAGGAGAGCCGCCGAGCGATCGCCGAGAGCGCTTGCGAGCTCGCCATCGGCCTCGGATGCGCTCTCGCTCAATCGAACGGAATGAGTTCGCAGTGTATCGGCGATCATCGCGAAGAAGTCGAGCGGGTCGATCGAGCTCGTCGGCTCGCCGGCCGCGCGTTCGACCGTGCGCCGGAACTCGGAGGCCCCGGCGAGCCGATCGCGCAGTTCGTCCGGCGAGCCGAACATCCGCGAGAGCACCAACTGATTGATCGAGAGGGTCACGGTGATGACCGTCAGTAGTCCGGCGATCGCGCCGCCGAGCAGCGAGGACGTCGTACTGCTGCCCCCCGACTCCGAGCAGGTTCGCCTACGCGAGCCCGTACGTGATCGCGGAGACGAGAATCGAGACCACGCCGGAAAGGACCAGGCGATCGCCGCACAACAACACCCAGCGAAGTGCCTTTGAGTGTACCCCGCGCTCGGCGTACTCGTGAGTGCCGTCTCCCTCCATGCTACTCGCTCGGTTGGTAGTTCCATCGGTCTCGACGACGCCCTCCCACCCATCGGTCGGTATCCGCGGTTCGATTACAAACCAGTAGTACTTGTATACGAATGCCGGATCCGTCCCGAAGAGCGACCGAAACGCTCATCCAATCCGCCGAACGTCGAGTCCGGTCGACGGACGGTTGGTGACGCGGTTCACAGCCGTGAGCCGAGGGTCTCGGCCGTTCGTCCCCCGACGCCCGACACCCCTCGAAGCTCCTCGGTCGAGGCCTCCCGGACCCCATCGACGCTGCCGAAACGCCGAAGCAAGCGGGTCCGGAGTTCGGGCCCCACCCCGGGAACTTCCTCTAAGACGGTCGAGACGTCGTCCCGGAGCGTCTCGTGATACCGGACGGCGAAGCGATGGGCCTCGTCGCGCACGCGCTGACAGAGGTGTAACTGGGGGGCGTCGCTCGGCCAGTCGTGGGTAGCGGTGGGTGTGAGAACGATCTCCTCGGCTTTCGCGAGCGCGATGGCTGGGATCTCCCAGCCACACTCCTTTAGCGCGTCGCGAGCGGCGTCCAACTGGCCCTCGCCGCCGTCGATCAAAACCAAATCGGGATCGGGCCGGTCGTCGCGGTTCTCGACAGCCCGCTTCGCCCGCCAGCGAAGCAGATTGCGCATGTTAGCGTAGTCGTCGTTCGTCTCGTCGAGTTTCTTGCGACGATACTCGCTTTTCTCCGGGGAGCTATCCACGAAGACGACGTTACTGCCGACGACATCTTTGCCCCCGCCGTGGCTCACGTCGAAGCCCTCGATGCGGGTGGGTCGGCTCGACAGCGAGAGACCATCGCGCAACGCACCGGCCTCGTCGGTGTCGTGGGTCCGACGAGCGTTCTTCAACGCGAGGTCGACGAGGGTCGCCTCCCGTCCCGCGCCGGGCACCGAGACCGAGACGCCCTCGTTCCCGAGCCAGGCCTCGACGTCGGGGTCGGCGAGGCGCTCGGAGAGCAAGAGTCGGTCGGGAAGGGTGCGGTCGGCGTAGTACTGTTGGACGAACGACCCGAGCACGCGGGCGAGTCGGTCTTCCGGCTGGTTCTCGGCGGCGGCCGGCGTCCCGCCGTCGGCGACGCTTCCGGCTGCGGCGGCGGTTTCGGTATCGTCCCCGGCATCGACATCGGGGATCGAGAGCGTGTGCTGGTCGCGATCGATTAGTTTGCCGTCCTCGGCATGCAGGCGGGCAACGGTCGCCCGGTCGCCTTCGAGGCTCGCGCCCAAGACGTCGATCGTCCGGGCGTCCTCGGGGTCCTCGCGGGCGTCGACCGCCGCGCCCCCGGAGCCGTGGAGGGCTTCGACGGCTTCGAGGCGGTCCCGGAGGTTCGCGGCGCGCTCGAAGTCCGCCTCGGCCGCGGCTTCCTCCATTCCCTCGCGGAGCGGGTCGGCGAGCACGCCCGTCTCGCCCTCGAAGAAGTTTCCTACTCGGGCGACGTCCTTAGCGTATTCCTCTCTGCTTATCTTTCCGCCACACGAACCCGAACAGAGCCCGATCTGGTAGTCCAGACAGGGCCGATCCCGGCCGTAAAAGCGGCCGTCGGGACACTGCCGGATGCCGTAGACCGATCGAACGGCGTGTACCACCGCCTCCAGGTGGCCCTTGTCGGTGAAGGGACCGAAGACCGTCGCTCCCGCATCGGGGTCGCGGGTGATCTCGATGCGGGGGAACTCGTGGTCGGTGAGTTCGACCATCGGGTAGGACTTGTCGTCCTTGAGCCGGACGTTATAGCGGGGCTGGTGGCGTTTTATCAGGTTTGCCTCGAGCAACAGGGCCTGGGTCTCGGTATCGGTGACCGCGAAATCGATCGCCGAGGCGCGATCGGTCATGCGGGAGATCCGGTCGCTGCGGGGATCGGCGTAGGAACGAACCCGGTCCCGGAGATCGACCGCCTTCCCGACGTAGATCACGACGTCGTTCTCGGCGGTGCCCGGCGCGTGTTCGAGGAACTGATAGACGCCCGGCTCGCGCGGTAGCTCGGCGGCACGCTCGCGGACGGCGGCCCCCTCCATGGGAGAACGGAGGAGCGAGATCGGTTTGAACCCCACGCTCGCTCCCGGCGGTTCCGAGGCTGGCGATCGAAACACTGGGAACCCAACGGGAAACTCGAAGCAGGGAAAGCGGGCCTGGAGGGGGTCTACGGATCGCTTCGGGCCGCTCGCGTTCGTCCCGCGCCGTCGGCAGCGGCTTCGGGGGCGTCGCTATCGGGGTCGTCGCCGTCGGCGGTACTCGACGTCGAGGCCTCGATCCACTCGCGATCGAGCGAGATGACGTTCTCGCGGCCGAGCGAGAGCTTTTCGATCATCTCGTCCTCGTGCATCGAGGAGAGCAGTCGGCTCACCTTCGCCTTCGACCAGTCGGTCGCCTCGACGATCGCCGATTGTTTCATACGACCGCCGTGGCGGTCGAGCAGGTGGAGGACCCGGTCCTCGTCGGTCAGGAGATCAGGGGTTTCCGGAGGATCGGCTGGCCGGTCCCCGTCTCCGTCGGTCGTGACGGCGTCGTTGAGCGTCGCTCGCGGCGCGCTCGTGGCCAACGGCGTCCCCTCCTCGTTCCCCTCCGCGTCGTCCCGGCGGCGGAGAACGACGGTCCCGAGGCCGGCGTACAACAGCGCCGCCGCGCCGATCGCGAGGCGCTCGGTGCTTCGCGGGCTCGTCGGGTCGGTGCCGATCGAGAGCTCGGTGTCGTCGGTCAGACCATCGCCGTCGCTGTCGGCTTCGGTCGGATCGGAGCCGACCTCGACCTCCTCGCCGTCCCGAACGCCGTCGCCGTCGGTGTCGGCGCTCATCGGGGAGGTACCGTAGTCGTCGATCTCGGTCCCGTCGGTGAGGCCGTCGGCATCCATGTCGGCGTCGAGCGGGTCGAGATCGAGTTTCAGTTCCTCCTCGTTGGTGAGTCCGTCGCCGTCGCTATCCCCGCCTCTCGTGAGTACCGTCACCGGGAGGGTCCGGTTATCGAGCGTTTCGTTCGGCTCGCCGGCCGGGTGGAGCTCGAAGGCCAGCCGCTGACTGCCGCTCGCGTTCGCCGGCCAAGTGAGCCCGGTGACGTTGACGCTCGCGACCGACCCCTCAAGGATCGTCGTTCGCTCACAGCCGGCCGTCGAGCGCGTACCGTTCGCGAGAGCGAACGCACAGATCCGGTACTCCGAGGTCCCCGCCTGGGGCGACAGCGAGAGACTCGCCCGGAAGGGTTCGGACTGCCAGAGAACAGCCCCCGAGGACTCGCCCGACAGCGCCGCCGCCTCGGAATTCGACGTCGCGTTAGCTTCGATCCCGGCGTCGGTTTCGAGAACGCCCGGCCCGGCGAGGCTGAGGTCGCTGAGCCCGCCCTCGGCCGTCGGCCGGGGTGGGACGCCGGCCGCGAGCGCGGGCAGGGCGGCAACGCTAACCAGCAGGCAAAGCAGACAGACGGCAGCGAGTTCGAGTCGATTCATGAACGCGGTTCTCCCGGTTGTATGGTCCGCTTAACAGGCCCGCTTCCGAGCCCAGTCGTATATACTCTTCTAAACGCAAAGGCCCTGACCAGCCAAGGGGTAGGAAGTGCTTCGAGGACGATCGAGGAGGGTTAGCGACCGACCCGATCGGCGAAAACTTCGATAGCTGGAGGAGAGAAGCGACGAGGACGATCGCGAGCTGACACCGGTAGGGCGGTAGCCGGCGAGTAACGGAGCGACGAGCCACAGCGGAAACAAAGGCCTATAATAACACCGACAATAGTGCGGCCATGACCGCGATCGAACTGACGGGCGTCACGAAGCGCTTCGGCGACGTCGTGGCGCTTCGCGATCTCGACCTCGCTGTCGAGGACGGCGAGGTCTTCGGCTTCTTGGGGCCGAACGGCGCGGGCAAGTCCACGACGATCAACCTACTACTCGATTTCGCCCGGCCGACCGAGGGCCGCGCGGAAGTACTAGGGATGGACGCCCAGCGCCGGAGCCAGGAGGTGCGCCGACGGACGGGTGTGCTCCCCGAGGGATTTCGGACCTACGACCGGCTCACCGGCCGCCAGCACGTCGAGTTCGCTATCGACTCGAAGGAGGCGAACAACGACCCGATGGACGTCCTCGAACGCGTAGGCATAGCCGAGGCCGCCGACCGCAAAGTGGGCGGCTACTCGAAAGGGATGACCCAACGGCTCGCACTCGGGATGGCGATCACCGGCGAGCCCGAACTGCTGATCTTAGACGAGCCCTCGACCGGGCTCGATCCGAACGGTGCCCGGGAGATGCGCGAGCTGGTACGGGAGGAGCGGGATCGCGGGGCGACGATTTTTTTCTCCAGTCACATCCTCGAGCAGGTCGAGGCGGTCTGTGATCGGATCGGCATCCTCCGGGGGGGCGAACTCGTCGCCGAGGACTCGGTGAGCGGGCTCCGGGAGGCCGCGGGCACCGCCCAGACGCTCGAAGTCACGGTCTCGCGTGCCGACGAGGAACTAGTCGCGAGCGTACGGACGGTAGAGGGCGTCTCGAACGTAACGGCGAGTGGCGATCGGCTCTCGGTGGCCTGTGATCCGGACGCGAAGACCCGGGTCTTAGAGCGAATCGAGAGCGAGGGCGTGACGGTCGAGGACTTCAGTACCGAGGAGGCCTCGCTCGAGGAGCTGTTCGTCTCCTACACGACCGACGAGCAGGCAGCAAGCGAACAGCGCGGTCGAACGAGCGACGGGAAGAACAGCGAGGGTGAGGACGATGAGCGCACGGAGAGCGAAAGCGAGAGCGAGGAGGTCCGGGCGTGAGCTGGAGCGTCGTCGCCCGGAAGGACTTCCAGGACGCGATCCGCTCGCGGGGGCTGATCGCGATGACGATCCTGTTCACGCTGTTGTACGCCGGTGCGGCCTACGTGTATACGTTCATCGGGTCGAGCAGTCCACAGGCGGCCTCGGTACTCAGTCTCATCAGCTTCTTGCTCCTCCCGGCGACGATCCTCGTCCCGATCGTAGGGGTGTTCGCCGGCTACCGAGCGATCGCCGGCGAGCGCGAGACCGGTTCGATCAAGCTGCTTTTGGGGCTGCCCCATACCCGCCAGGACGTCGTTATCGGCAAGATCGTCGGCCGATCGAGCGTGGTGACGGTCTCGACGTTCGTGGGCTTTCTCGTCGCGGCGGTCGTCGCGGCGGTTCTCTACAGTTCCTTCCCTGCCGTCGATTTCGTGGCCTTCGGCGCGCTCACAGTCCTGTTCGCGCTGGCCTTTGTCGGTATCGGCGTCGGTATCTCCGCGGCGACGGGTTCGACGACGAAGGCGATCGCCGGCGGGTTCGGGGTTTTCCTGCTCTTTCAGTTCCTCTGGGGGGAAATCCCGAAGCTCATCAACTACATCGCCAACGGATCGTACGGGTTCAGCGGTCGACAACCGAACTGGTCGTATCTCTTCGAACAGCTCGATCCACAGAACGCCTACCAGTTGGCAGTAAACGAGTGGGTAGTTCAGAGCCCGCTTCGAGAAGCGCTCTACCAGCAGGTCTTCGGCGGCGATCCACCGCTGTTCTTCTCGCCGTGGTTCGCACTCGCCGTTCTTCTCGCATGGGTGCTCGTCCCGGCAGGACTCGGGTACCTGGCGTTCGAGCGGGCTGACCTCTGACTGACGGGGAGAAACTATACGTTCGGTGACGCCGACGCTCAACGTTCATTTATCGGCAGGGGTTGACTCCGAGGGATCCCGTTGCTCGTTAAGGTCGCCGCCACTCGTAGAACCACCAGGCGGCCCCAAACAATAGCAATCCGGAGCCGAGCGCCGTCGTCGCGGGCTCCGGGAAGACGAATAGCACGAACCCGACGACGACGACCGTCGCCGGGGCGATATCATCGGCGTACTCGGACCACTGGAGTTCCATCATCGAATCGTTTGTGCCAGTTAGTCAAAGGGTTTCCTGCCTCGCCGCGTTCGGCCGAGCGTGCTCCGACAGGAACCATCGGAGCCCGCGGTTCAAGCGGCCAACACCACGTCGAGAGTCAACATCAGCGCCGCGCCGATCATGAAGCCCCACGTCGCGATCCGCTCGTAGCCTCGAGAGTGGGTCTCGGGCAGGATCTCGTCGCCGATCACGTAGAGCATTCCGCCCGCGGCGAAACCCATCGCGTAGGGCAGCAGCGGCGCGGCCACCGCGACGGCCCACGCGCCCAGGAGTGCGAGGGGAATCTCGACGACGCCCGCTCGGATGCCGGCGAAGGCGGCATACGTCGACCGGCTCAGGCCGGCGTTGATCGCCGCGACCGAGACGGCGAGTCCTTCGGGGATGTTCTGGATTCCGATCGCGAGCATGAGCGCGATCCCGTTCGCGATGTCGCCCGAGCCGAACCCGACGCCCACTGCGAGGCCCTCGGGCATGTTGTGCAGGGTGATCGCGACCGTGAAGAGAAGCACCGACATGAGCCGCGCGTTCGAATCCGTCGACTCGCCCGTCGTCGGCCCAGCGAGGTGTGCGTGGCTGTGACCGTGGGGACCGTCGGCGCGCCCAGTCTCGTCCACGACCTCGCTCCCGCTTCCGCCGTCAGTTTCGGGTCTGTGAGTCCCCTCGACGTCCGACTCGGCGACGAGGCGATTGCTGATCAGTGGGCCGACGTACCGTACCCACCGCTCGCCGCGATCCAGCACTGCCGTCCCCAATAAGAAACCGACCAGTACCGGGAGGATGCCAGCGATCTCGAAGCCGCCGATTGCGAGGCCATCGTAGGAAGGCTCGGAGGCGAAGTCGATACCCGGGAGCAGGAGGCTGGTGAAACTCGCCGAGAGCATCACGCCCGCGGCGAAGCCGAGCGCCGCGTCGAGCCATTTTTCGGTCGGGTCCCGCCAGAAGAGCACGATCGAGGCCCCCAGCAGATTGAACGCGGCGATCACGACCCCGCCGACCAGTCCCTGGAGCACGGGATTCTCGCCGACGAGTCGGACGAACAGATCCGCTATCGCCACGATACACCGCCCGGAGCCAACCTGATACAGCGCCGTCGACGAGGTTGCAGCGCGCTCGCAGTGGCCATCGTCTCCGAGTGCGGTATAGCTATTAGATTCATCTAATACGGATAATAGTGCATGCGAACATATACGTTTCGGCAGCGATGGATCAGTTCGCGAGCGCCGGACCGTCCTCAACCTCCGGGTTCGCTTCGCGCACCGAGACGGTGACCGCGACCGCTTTCGGCAGCGAGACGGTCTCGCCCGAGGCCTCAGTAGAGGGGGCATCGTCGGTTCGGTTCTCGGCCTCGAGGGGCGCGAGGGTAACCATCTCGAAGGGGGCGATCTCGACGACCCGGAAGCGAGCGCCGGGGGTCACGCCGACCCGATCGAGATACGCCAGTACCTCGGGGTCGTCGTCGCGCACCCGCTCGATCGTGACGAGATCGCCTTCTTCATGGGCCGAGAGGGGCGCGAGGTCCTCGTCGAGCACTTCGAGATCGGCGGAGGGGATCGGCGCGCCGTGTGGGTCAGCGGTCGGTTCGCCCAGTACCGCGTCGATCTCGGTTTCGAGTCGCTCGCTGATGTGGTGTTCGAGTCGGTCGGCCTCCTCGTGGACCTCCGTCCAGTCGTAGTTCAGCTCTTCGGCGAGGAATAGTTCGAGCAGCCGGTGGTGGCGAATCGTCTCTATGGCCATCAGTTCGCCCTCGTCGGTCAAACGGGCCCCCTTGTACTCCTCGCGCTCGACGAGGTCGCGCTCGGCGAGGCGTTTCATCGTCGCGGTCACCGTCGGCGTCGTGACCCCCAACACGTCGGCGATCGCCGAGGGCGCTATCGCCTCTTTTTCCTCCCCGCCCTCCTCGCCCCCTCGAAGCTGGTAGAGCGCCTTGATGTAGTCCTCGGCCTTCGCGCTCGACATATTACCGTTAGATCGGTCTAACCCTTAAGCTCTTAGTTCATCATGACGGTGACAAACTCCGTTAGGACCCCGACGCCGGTCTCCCAGACCGAGAAACCGGTCACCAACCCGAGCACCGTATCGAGCGCGAAGAAAGCGAAGAGTGCCGCGCCGAGGAGGTGGGCCTTTCGGGCGTCGAACCGGCCGGAGAAGCGATCGAAGAAGCAGGCGTTCGCGAGGCTCACGGGGATGATCGCGAGCATCTCGCCGAGCCAGATGGCACTCGGGTGGGCAGGGTAGTTGCCCGCGAGCGTGATCGTGATGAGCTGGGTCTTATCGCCGAACTCGCCGACGGCCATCATGACGAAGATCGGGAGGAATCCCCCCAGTACGTCCGGTACTTCTCGATCAACGAACGGGATCTGGACGTTTAGATTGCCTCCAGTGCCGAAGGCACCGCCGTCGGTACGCGTCCCTTTCTGCCCACTGTCGGGTGCCGAGCGAAAGAGGAGCACGGCGAACAGCCCGAACATCGCCGCCGTCAGCAGATTCAAGACCGTCCCCGAGAGCACCTGCTGGATGAGCGCGCCGAAGATTACTTCCAGAGCCGTCCAGCCCGCGAAGGCCGCCCCGGCCGCAGAAACTACCAGTAGTGGATGATAGCGCGTTGCGAGCCCCGCGATGATGAACTGGACCTTCTCGCCGGGCAGTACGGCCAACTGCGCGCTGAAGGCGACGACCAGAACCGCAAGCCAGCTCGCGTCGGTCAGGGCGCGCTCACCCCGGCCGCGGCGTCGCTCCCTCGGAAGGTCATCGATCGGTTGTTAGACTCGTCGAACCTATAGGTTGCGATTTCCGAATACGATCGTGAACCCCGGGTCGCCGGGCAACGTCGGGCACGGCACGCGAGTCGGGCGTGATCGCTACTCGAACCCCGATCGTCGTCCGATATCGTACACCTGAACGTTTGTTATCCATCCTTATTTTTGTCTCTAAAAACACTTTTCAGCGCGTAGAGCCAACGATTGAATAGAGCATGAGGTCCAAAAAGTACCAAGTAACCGAATCGGCTGCTGGGTTTACCGAGGGCGACGTACTCAACGTCACCGCACGATACGGCCCCTGGCACGTGAACGACATGGAACTAGAACTCGATTCGCCCTCGCCGGGCCCGAGCAAGGTAGTCGTCACTGAAGGGTCCGCGGGCTTCAGCGAGAGCGAAATCCTCGACCCGACGGCTCGGATCGGCGACTGGCACGAGTTCGATCTCTCGTTCGATCCGGGGTCGAAGTCGACCGGGAAGGCCTCGGAGTCGACCGGGCCGGTCCGGATCACGGCCGAGGAGTTGAGCGGTTTCACCGAACCGGTCGGCGGGCCGGCCTGATCGGGGAGCCCTCTTCCCATCCGGCAGGCGGAGAACGTAGCGGCCGGCGTTTCGTGCCGCGCGGCCGCCGAGCCCTCGCAACGAAGCGCGCGAACCGTCCTACGACGCTCCGTATTCGGCTAACAGCGCCTCGAAGTCCTCCTCGTCCAGCTCGGGAACACCGTGCTCGCTGGCGGCCTCGCGCTTGCGCGCGCCGGGCGACTCGCCACAGACGAGGTAATCGGTATTACCCGAGACGCTGCCGGTGCTATCGGCCCCGTAGCGCTCGACGAGGCTCTCGGCTTCCTCGCGGGTACGGTCGTCGAGCGCGCCGGTAAACACGAATACCAGACCCTCCAAGCGGTCGGACGTCTCCTTAGCCGTGGTGTCCGCGACCGGCGCGACGCCCTGGCCGCGAAGCGCCGCGATCGCCTCGCGATTGCGCCCGCTGTCGAAAAACGCCCTGATCTCCTCGGCGACGCGGGGACCGACGTCCGGTACTTCCCGAAGATCGTCGGCGTCGGCGGCGATCACCGCATCGAGCGAGCCGAACTCCCGGGCGAGGGCCGCCGCGGTCGTCGGCCCCACCTCGGGGACACCGAGGGCGGCGAGGAACTCGTCTAAGGGTGGGTCTTTCGCCGCGTCGAGTTCGGCGAGGAGATTCGAAGCGCTCCGTTCACCCCAGCCCTCCAGATCGGTTAGATCCTCGTGGTCAAGCGCGTAGAGATCCGCGAGGGACTCGACCAATCCCGCGTCGATCAGCTGTTCGATGCGTTCTTCACCTAAGCCCTCGATGTCGAGTCCTGTGCGGCTGGCGTAATGTTCTATCGCCCCCTGGAGTTGGGCGGGACAGGCCAGCCCGCCCGAGCAGTACGCGAGCGGGCCCTCGTGCTCGACGGGACTCGCACAGACCGGACAGGCCTCGGGGAACTCGAAGTCGGCGTCCGAGCGATCCTTGACCACGTCGACGACCTGTGGGATGACGTCGCCGGCGCGTTCGATCCGGACCCGATCGCCGACCGCGACTCCCAGGCGGGCGATCTCCTCGGGGTTGTGCAGGCTCGCCCGCGAGACCGTCACGCCTCCGACCTCGACGGGATCGAGCAGCGCTACCGGCGTCAGTCGTCCGGTGCGGCCGACCTGGACGGCGATCTCCGCGATCGTCGTGATCTCGGTGCGTGCGGGGAACTTGTAGGCATACGCCCAGCGGGGTGCCCGGGAGGTGGTGCCCAATGCCTTGCACTTCTCCCGATCGTTCAGCTTGAAGACGACGCCGTCGATCTCGTAGTCCAGTTCCTCCCGGCGTTCCAGGAGATCGTCACGATAGGAAATCGCCTCCTCGATAGTCGAGCGGAGTTCCGTCTCCCGGTCCGTACGGAGCCCCCATTCGTGGAGGAGCCGTCGCTGTTCGGCGTGCGTATCGAGCTCCATACTTCCTGCCGGACCGTCGGAACCGGTCTTCTCCTCGTCCGCTCGCGGGTTCGGTCGCTCCCGCTGGCTACCTGTGCCCGGCGCTCGCTCGCCGCCCTCGCGGGACTCGGAGTCGGACTCCACCGAGTAGTCCGCGAGGCTCCCTTGGAGCTCTGTGTCGTCCTCGTTGGTGGGACGATCCGACGGCTCCGGGTCGTTCTCCCCCCGGTTCGTGGAGTCGTCCGCTCCCGCGTTGCTCTCGCTCGCTGCACTCGCAAGGATGTCGAAGAAGAAACACGCGAGCGGGCGCTCGGCGGCGATCGACGGATCGAGCTGCCGGAGGGTGCCCGCGGCGGCATTTCGAGGGTTCGCGAAGGGGTCCTCGCCGCGTTCGACCCGCTCTCTGTTCATCTCCTGGAAGGCGGGACGGGGGATGTAGATCTCGCCACGCACTGCGAGGAGATCAGGGACGTCCTCAGGAGCCCCGCGGAGCCGGCCGGGGACGCTCCCGATCGTTCCGACGGTAGCCGTCACGTCGTCGCCGGTCTCGCCGTCCCCCCGGGTGACCGCGCGTTCGTATGTCCCGTTCCGGTACACCACTTCGATCGAGAGGCCGTCGAACTTCGGCTCACAGAGATAGTCCACGTCACCGACCGCGTCCCGCACCCGCTCGTCGAACGCCCGCACCTCCTCGGGGTCGCCGCTGGAATCGATCGAGAGCATCGGCGCGGCGTGCTCTCTGCTATCGAGTTCGTCGATCGGCTCGCCGCCGATTCGCTGGGTCGGGCTGTTCTCGGTCGCGAGGTCGAAGGCCTCCTCCAGGTCGACCAACCGCGTGAATAGCGCGTCGTAGGTCCGATCGGCGATCACGGGGTCGTTTTCGACGTAGTAGCGGTAGTCGTATGCGTAGATCGCCTCGCGCAGCCGCTCGGCCTGCTCGCGAGCGCGCTCCTCGGGGAGTTCTTCGACCGACTCGAAGTCCGTTGGCGGGTCGCGGAGATAGGGATTGTCGGGACCGCTACCGCCGTCCGCAGCGTCCGGGGTTGGCATGACTCGGTTCTCGCCGCCCGAGCCCTTACCTAACTCGCCTCGGGGTATGTTAGTATACATCATGAAAGCTGCAGTACTCGAAGCGTACGAAGCACCGCTGGCGATCAGAGGGTTCGACTCCTACGAGGCGGATCCGGATGGCGTCGTCGCCCGGATCGACGCCTGTGGGGTCTGTCGGAGCGACTGGCACGGCTGGGTCGGCAGCTGGGAGTGGTTCGATTTCAAACCGCCACTGGGCCACGTGCTGGGTCACGAACCCTCCGGAACCGTGATCGACGTCGGCGAGAACGTCGAGACCGTCGTCGAGGGCGATCACATCGCGATTCCCTTCAACTTCGCCTGTGGCCACTGTGGGCAGTGTCGGAACGGCTACGAGAACCTCTGTGCGAACCAACTCGGGCTCGGCTTCCAGGAGGGCGCACCGGGGGCCTTTGCCGAGGAGGTCCCGGTCCCGAACGCCGACACCAACGCGGTGCGGCTGCCCGAGGGCGTCGATCCGGTCGAGGTCGCCGGCATGGGCTGTCGGTTCATGACCGCCTATCGGGGGATGGCCCACAAGGCCGACGTCAGCCGCGGGGAGTACGTCGTCGTCTTCGGGCTCGGGGGGATCGGCCTGTCGGCGGTGCACGTCGCCGACGCGCTCGGCGGCAACGTGATCGGTGTGGACCTGATGGACGAGAAGCTCTCGATGGCCGAAGAGCTCGGCGCGATCGAGACGGTCGATGCGAGCGCGGTTACCGATCCCGCCGCGGCGGTCAGGTCGATCACCGACGGGGGCGCACACGTCTCGCTCGACGCGCTCGGCATCGAGGAGACCTGCCGGAGCGCCATCCGCTCGCTTCGCACCCGCGGGCGACACGTCCAGATCGGCCTGACCTCGAAGGAGCAGTACGGCTTCAACTCGTTGCCGACCGACGCGATCGTCATGAACGAGATCCAGATCCACGGGTCCAGTGGCTTGCCGCCCGCGAAATACGAGGAGATGTTCCGGATGATCGAACACGATCAGATCGATCCCGGTGCCGTCGTCACCGATCGGATCGGTCTCGAGGACGTTAGCGACGAACTCGAAGCGATGACGAACTACGGGACCGTCGGCATCCCCGTTGTCAGCGAGTTCGCCTGAGAGGATGGCGGGAGAAAGCGGGAGAGCAACACCGATCCGACGCCGGCATAAGCGAGCACGCGACCGCGCGCTCGATGGGATCGAGATCGCCCCGCAGGTCGGCGGCGGATCCATCGCGATCGGCGACGCCGGCGACGGCGGCGGCGCTACGAGGACGGTCGCGACCCGCGATCCGGCGATCGACGAGCCGATCACCGAGGTGCCCGTCTGCAATAGGGAAACGGTCGATCGGGCGGTCGAGGACGCTTGGGAAGCCTTCGATCGCTCGTGGGCCGGGACCGCGCCCGCCGAGCGCTCGCGGCACCTGTTCGAGTGGATCGACGAACTCGAAGGCGAGATCGAGCGCCTCGCCCTGCTCGAATCGCTGGATACGGGCAAACCGCTCGCGGACGCCCGCGGCGAGGCCGAGGGCGCTATCGACACGCTCGAATACTACGCCTCGATCGTCCGTGCGGGGACGGACGACCGGATACCGGCGGGCGAGGACTTGCACATGTACACGCGGACGGAGCCCTACGGCGTGGTCGGTGGGGTCACGCCATGGAACTTCCCGCTGTGGGCCGCAGCCTGGAAGCTCGGGCCGGCGCTCGCCGCTGGCAACTGTGCCGTGATCAAACCCTCCCAGGCAACGCCGCTGACGACGGTGCGGATCGCCCAACTCGCCGCCGACGTCCTGCCCGACGGCGTTTTAAATGTCGTGACCGGCCCGGGATCGGTGACGGGCAGCGCGCTCGTCGAACACGAGGACGTCCGGAAGGTCTCATTCACGGGGAGCGGCGAGGTCGGCACCGAAGCCATGAAAGCAGCCGCCGAGCGCGTCGCGCCGGTGACGCTCGAACTCGGCGGGAAATCACCCTTTATCGTCTTCCCCGATGCCGATCTCGACGAGGCTATCGAAGCCGTTGCCGACGGCATCTATTACAGCGCCGGCGAGATCTGTGATGCCTTCTCGCGGGCGCTCGTCCACGAGGACGTCTACGACGAGTTCGTCGATCGCTTCGTCGAGCGATCGGCGTCCTACGCGCTCGGCGACCCGCTGGAGGAGGGGACGACGATGGGCCCGCTGACCAGCGCCGAACGGGTCGAGACGGTGACCGAGTACGTCGCGGTCGGCCGGCAGGAAGGAGCCACCCTCCAAACGGGCGGTGGCCGACCGGACGACCCCGCACTGGCCGAGGGCTTCTACGTCGAGCCAACGGTGTTCACCGGCGTCGAGAACGACATGCGAGTCGCAAGCGAGGAGATCTTCGGCCCCGTCCAGACGATCCAGTCCTTCGGGAGCTACGAGGAGGCGATTTCGATCGCGAACGACACCGAGTTCGGGCTGGCGGCCGGCATCGGAACCGAATCGACCGACATCGCCCACACCGCGGCCGCCGACCTCGACTGTGGGGTCGTCTACGTCAACGCCTACGGCCCGATCCGGCCGGAAGGCCCCTACGGCGGGTTCAAGCGATCGGGCATCGGGCACGATCTCGGCGCGGCAGCACTGGAGCACTATCGGCAAACCAAGACCGTCTACGTCAATCTCGACGAGCCCGCGCTGTGAAAGGGTCGGTCGCGGGACGGGCGTTCGGTTCGGCAGCAGCGGTTCGGCTCTCCAAGAACTCAGCCTTGTTGGGTCGGGCGGATCAGGAGTTCGTTGACGCTGACGTGCTGGGGTTGGGTCACCGCATAGCGGATCGAGCGGGCGATGTCCTCCCCGGTGAGCGGGGCCATTTCCTCGACCCACTCCTCGACGGACTGCTGGGCGTCGTCGTCGGGGATGTGGTCCTGAAGCTCGGTATCGACGATGCCGGGTTCGATCAGCGTCGTCCGGATCCCGTCGTTGTTGACTTCCTGGCGCAGCGCCTCGGTGAAGCCGTTAACGCCGAACTTCGTGGCATTATACCCGCTCCCGCTCGCACTGGCCTGTCGGCCGGCGACCGAGGAGATATTGACGATGTGGCCGGTGCCCTGGTCTTCCATGATCGGCAGGGCGGCATGCGTCGCGTTCATGAGCCCCAAGAGGTTGACCTCTACCATCTGCCGGAAGTTCGCCCGGTCGGCCTCGATGACCGGCTCCAGGAGCATGACGCCGGCGTTGTTGATGATGATATCGAGCCGGCCGAGTTCCTCGGTGGTGGTCTCGATCATGCTCTCGACTTGCCCCTCGTCGGTGACGTCGGTTGGCACGACGAGGGTCTCGACACCCTCCGATGCGAGCCGGTCGGCGAGATCGGTTAGTTCGTCCTCGCGACGGGCCGCGAGCGCGAGCGAGGCCCCTTCGGCGGCGAGGGCTTCGGCGGTCGCTTCGCCGATCCCCGAGGACGCACCGGTTACGAGCGCTACCCGATCGTCGAGTCGCTCCGAGTTGATAGCCATTACACGTCTTCTCGGGGACCGACTCGCAAAAGGTGTTCGAACCGGCGACGGACGACCGGGGAACCGGCCCCAGCAGTTCGACGACCCCGAAAACCGCCGGCTGCACCCTCTGGTGTTTCATCAGTATCGATCGATAGCTTCGGCGTCGATTGTGGGTTATCCTATCGAACCTCCTGCAGGGACTCGACCAGGAGTGCGCCGGACCGGCGAGCGCCGAGAGGGACAAGCAACCGGGCGTCACCCGGGTCCTCTTTACAACGGACAGCCACGGTTCGACGGCCCGTTAACGCAAGTTCGTCAATAGCGCCGACTTTCGGGACGCGGACGTCGGCTACTACCCTACGTGCTCGATCGCACGGAGTACAAGGCCCTCCGGGAGGGCGACTCGAGCGAGTGCCAGGACGGGATCTCCCGCAGCGGGATGAACGCCCGCATCGAGGAGCGGATCGGCTTCGCCGAGGGGCGACTGGACGGTCTCCCAGCGTGCGTCCCGCCGGGCAACGATGACCCCTTCGCGGTCGACGAAGTGTGGGATTTTCCGATTGGAGCGATCTCGTCGGGGGCCGAGGGCGTTGGGTTCATCGGGGGGTGAGGCCCTCGAACGACGGGGCTTAATGTGAGTCAGGAGGATAGTGGAGGTATGACCCAGCGAACCCCCGAAGAGGACTTTCTCCTGCTCAACCCGGGACCGGTACCCCTGACCGACGACGCTCGTGAGGCGATGGACGCACCGATGGTCTCCCATCGCTCGGCCGAGTTCGAGGCGACCTACGAGCGCGCCCAGCGCGGCCTCGATTACGTCTTCGCCGAATCGACGCTCGATGGCCGCCACACCGCCGAGGAAGAAACGGGGACGAGTTTGATCCTCAACGGGACGGCGACGATGGGGATGGAAGCTGCCGTGGCGAATTTCGTCGGACCGGACGACGAGGTGGTGGCGCTGGTCAACGGGAAGTTTGGCCGCCGGTTCGCCCGGATCGCGGACCGGTACGCGGACGTGAGGCGCGTCGAGGTCGAGTGGGGGGAGGCCTTCGATCTCGACGACGTGGGGGACGCGATCGCCGAGGGGACCGACCTGGTGACGATGATCCACAACGAGACGAGTACAGGGATCCTCAATCCCGTCTCGGCGGTCGGCGAGATCGCGGCGGAAGAGGACACGCTGTTCGCCGTCGACGGGGTGACGAGTCTGGGAGGTGACGTCTTCTGTATCGACGACTGGGGAATCGACGTCGCGATCACCGATGCTCAAAAGGCGCTCGCCGCACCCCCTGGGATCAGCGCGATGTACGTCACCGAGCGGGCCGCGGAACGCGCTGACGGCGAGCGCGCGCCCTTCTATTCGGACCTGGAGAAACACCTCCGGAAGGCCGGGTCCCACCAGACGCCCTTTACGAGCGCCGTGCCGCTCGTCCGGGCGCTCGCGGTCGCCGTCGAGGAAATCGAAGAGGAGGGATTAGCCGACCGTATCCGCCGCCACCGCCGCCAGGCCGCGGCTTTCCGTCGGGGCTTCGGGGCGATGGGCCTGGAGGGGTTCCCGGAGACCGAGGGCCTCACCGTGCGTTCGAACACCGTGACCGCGACCGAACTCCCGGCGGGAATCGAGCCTACGGACTTCTTCGAAGCGGTCGAGACCCGGGACGTCTCGCTCAGCGGCGGACAGGCCCACCTCGGGGGCGAGATCTTCCGGGTGAGCAACATGGGTACCCTCACCGACAGGGACGTCCTGCGGGGGGTCCGCGTCGTCGGCGAAGCAATGGGTGAGGCCGGTGCCGAGATCGACGGTGAGGCGGGCTATGAGGCCGCCCGGGCGGTGCTCGCGAGCGACGACGGCGAGGAAGACCGCAAGGAAGCGAGCGTCGGAGCCACTGAGGGGTAAGCGAGTGAAACGGAAAGCATGACGGAGAAGACGGCGGGGCCCGATCGAAAGCAGCAGCGTCTCGAACACCAACCGGCTAGTTATACCTCTGTCGACGCGGGAGCGTACACTTCATCGTCGACGCTCTGCTCCGCGTCGACCCGGAAGAGCAGTTCATGGGGACGGAACTCGCGGAGTTCGCGGGCATCAGTACCCAGAGCGTTCGGCGACACATCGAGGAACCAGTCGGACTCGGCGTCGCGGCCGAAACCGCAGGTGGAAAGCGGTGTCACCACGGTCTCGGGAGCCCGTCGGCCAGCGGATCGTCGAACCGAACGGGGGGATCAACGCAGTCGGTACGGCGACGGAGAACTGAGAGCCACGCCATTCAGGGAAACCTCCGGTCGGTTAACGACGGTCGCCGGGCGGCGAGCCGATATCGGTAGAGTCCTCCCCCGCGTCAAAATCGGTCGTGCTCGCCCCGTTGCCCTCGACGTCGGGCGAGGAGCTATCGGTCGTCTCCGAGGTTCCGGCGGTCGCGTCCTCCTCATCGGGGGTCGCGACGGCCTCGAATTCGTCGAGCAGTCCTAACAGCGCGTCGTCGGTCGTCAGACCCCTAGTGCGGTCGATCAGCGCGGCGAGCACGCCGTATTCGAGCAGGGCGACGATCGCCGCCTGGCCGACCTGGGCACCGATGCGCTGGCCGGCGACCTTGATCGCGAACTCCTCTATGCGAGACCCCTCGGCGAGTTCGTCGGCGAGACGGCGACCGAGCAGGCGGCCGAGGACCTTGCCGGCCTGTTCGCGTTCGACGGCCTCCCCGACCGACCCGCCGTCGAGCAGCGTCCCGATATCGATCGCCTCGAAGACTTCGCGTGCGCTATTACCGGTGAGATAGGCCTGGCCACCGCGCAAGGCGAGTCCTACGAGACCGCTCGTGCCATTGGAATCGTCTCCAGCCATGTGTCCGGTTCTCGGGACGGGAGCCCATAAGCCTGGGGCCGGCAGCCGAAACCGACGACGGCGAGCTTCCCGGTCGGACGGAGCGAACGAGAGGGAACGGGCTCTCACCCGCGGTCGAAGGTCCGTACCCGCGAGACGTCGAGGCGCAGCAGGAAGGGCAGAGCTCCCAGCGCGATCGCGACCTCCGCGAGGCCGACGGCGAGGAACGCGGCGCCGAAGCCCGCCGCGTCGGTGAGGAGTGCCCCGCCGGTGATCCCTCCCAAGAAGCCGAGGCTGCCGACGATATTGAACCCGCCGATGGCGGTGCCCCGTTCGTCCTCGGCGGCGAGATCGCTCACCAGCGCGAGGGTCGCCGGCGCACAGAGCGCGCCGAAGACACCGACGAGGGCCATCGTCGCGCCCGCAAGTAAGATCGAGGGCGCGAAGCCGACGGCGATCACCGCGAAGCCGAATGAGCCGGAGCCGGCGGCGATCGGGCCTACGCGTCCGATGCGATCGGAGAGGATCCCCGAGGGGTACTGTAGGAGGGCGAAGGGCGCGAAGAAGGCTCCCAGCAGCAGGCCCGTCGTCGCGGCGTCGACGCCGAAGCGGGTCTGGAAGTATATCGTGCCGACGAACGCGAAAAAGCCCGCCGCGAGCCGGTCGATCAGGCCAAAGGCATAGGGGAGGGCGAGCACCGGCGTTCGCCGCAGCGCGGCGAGCGCGGCGAGCGGGCCTTCCGACTCCGAGTCGGCGTCGGAGTTGAAGTCGGGAACGCGGTCGGTCACGGCGAAGGCGAGGCCGGCGACGAGGGCGAGACAGGCGCTCGCGACCCACAGCGGTGCCAGCGTATCGATCGCGTAGAGTCGCCCGCCGATCGGCGCGCCGAGTGCCGTGCCGCCCCCGATAGCGATGCCCGCAGCGCCCATGTTCCGACCGGTCCCGCCCTCCAAGTCGGTGAGCATCGTGATCGCGAGCGAGAAGGCCCCGATGGTAAACGCTCCCTGGAGGAAGCGAAAGAGGAGCACGGTCGCGAACCCTACCCGTCCGGAGACCCCGAGGGTGGCGAGCAGGCCGTACCCCACCGCACCGCCGAGCGCACCGAGCGCGATGAGCGGGCGACGAGTGCCCAGCGCATCCGAGAGCGCCCCCCAGACGGCGGCGAAGAGGACGAAGCCGAGGAACTCCACGCCCAAAAACCAGGTGCCGGCGTCGAGAACTGAACTAGTGGCCCCCAGCGCCTCGATGAGCGTCGGCACGCCGGGGTAGAGCAGTACCTGGGCGAAGAGCACGGCGAAGACCGTCGCCGCGAGGACGGCGCGATCGCGCGCGTGGTCGTCGCCCGTCACCGTGGCCATACCGACCGGAGGCGCGGCGGAAGTAAAACGTCGTCCGTCTCGACCGTCGAGCCAAGCGGTAGGAAAGGAGACCGACGAGGACAGGCCGATCGATGTGATCGATTACTCGCTGAGCGCCTCTTGGAAGAACGATAGCGTCTCGAACCAGGCTCCGGAACTGGCGCGAGCGTTCGCTTCCTGACTCCCGCCGTACACGATGTACTCGCTTTCGACGGTCCCCGCGGTTGGGATGTAGGGGAGCCTGATGTAGTGGCCCGCGCCGGTGTGGACGTCGTGGCCGTACTCGTATGAGTAGTCCTTCGCGTCGAGGCGCTCGATAACTCGCTCCGATAGTGCCGTCGAGGGCCATACCATGTCGTCGGTCGCGGACGCAAGAAATATCGGCGCACTAGCCTTCTCGACAGGGATCGTCGCCGCGGCGAGCACATCGTCACTGGCGGCCGCGAGCGCGGGTTCGTAGTACGGAAGCGGCGGTGCCGGGGACGATCCTGTGTTCGCGTCGGCGGTCTCCAAGTACGGAAGCGGTTCGCCGTCGATCGACCACGCGGAGGTGTCCGCCGGCGTTCGGTCGGCGTAGAGACCTTCCCACACGACACCGCTCGGAACCCACCCGGCTATCGCGCCGATCGCATCGCTTCGGCTTCCGAGCAGCAGCGCCAACGAGCCGCCCCTAGAGAAACCGAAGACGCCGATCTCCGAGCCGGCGACCGCTTTCTGATCGCGGAGCCACGCCGCTGCCCGCTCGGCGTATTCGACCGGCACCTCGAAGAGCGTGTCCGGTATCGGTTCGGGGTCACCGAAGTACTGCAGCGCCAGCGCTGCGATACCGTGGGAAGCTAGCAACCCTGCCGTCCCGTAGAAAGGCTTTCCGCCCGCGCCGTGGAGCACGAGGACCGCTGGCGCGGGGTCATTCCCTGGCGGTGTGAAGAACTCCCCGACGATCCCCTTCTCGGGAACCGCTCGTTGCTCGACCGCGGGATCGAACAGCCGTCGCGTCGTCGTCGTTTCCGCTACTACCTCGCCTCCGGTCTCCGCAGTAAGGGTCACCTCGTAGCCCTCGTCGTTCGGGAGGAACAGTGCCTCCGGGGGAAGCGGTTGGTCCGGTTTCGCGCCGACGGGTCGCTTCGACCAGAACAATCCCATCGGATCGGCGCTCTCGTAGGTCCCGTCGATCGGGGTCTGCTCTGGGAGCGACAACTTCCCATCGTCGCCGATATCGAAGCTGCCACGGGCTTCCCAGTCGGTTCCGTTCCGCGAGCGGGCACTAGCACGAACCGCTAGCGTCGTCTGTGGCTCGATCCCATCGATCTCGATGCCCATCGACTCGTCGGTCAACGATCCCTCCGGAACGGCGATCGACGAACCCGACCGATCAGCATCTATTGCAGCGCAGCCCGCTATCGAAAAGAAACCGGAACCGGCGAATACTCGGAGGAGGTCCCGGCGTTTCGAATCAGGAGCGGACATTATGATCGAATTAGCAACCCGGATAGTAAAAGTTCGAGGGAGCCTGCCACAGAAGAGTGGGCCGTTCGACACACGATCTACCGATCGGGTCGTTTCGGGATGAACAATACCGAGGTTCGACCACTATACGTTCGTGCCCGGACGAGAAGGACTACTCGTAGTAGCGATTGCCGGCGACGGCTATCGTCCCCGGTTCGGCGTACCGGCGGGCCGTTGCGTGCCGGCGGTGGCGGGTGAGGAGGCGGTGGAGCGGGCGGAGTTCGATCAGCGCGAAGCCGGCGGCGATCACACAAAAGCCCAGCATGGTGCTCGCCGTGATCGCCTCGCCGAGAGCCAGCCAACCACTCACCGCGGCGACGACGGGCGTGAGATAGCTCACGAGGCTCAGCTCCGAAGGCCCGAGTTCGCGCAGCAACTCGAAGTACAGCAGGAAGCCCCCGGCGCTCGCGGCGACCGCCAGATACCCGAGCGCCACGAGCGCGTCGATCGGGGGCCCCGCGGCGAGGACGGCCGCAGCCGAGGGTTCGAGAACACCGCTCGAAAGGTGCAACACGCCAGCGCCGACGAGCGTCACCCACGCCTGGGTCGTCGAGAGCGGCAAAGCGGTGTCGAAGCGGGCGGTGAGCACCGACCCGAAGGCGAAGGACACCGCCGAACCGAACAGGAGGAAAACGCCGATCAGCCGGCCGTCGAGCGCGCCGCCAGGGTCCGCGACGATCACGACGCCGAGGAGCCCGATGACGATCCCGCCGATCGCCGGGGGCGAGAGCCGTTCTCTGAGCAGCGGTACCGCAAACGCCGGCGTCACGACGGGCACGAAGCTCATCATGACCGCACTGATCGCACTCGACACGTAGGACTGACCGACGAACTGGAGCGCGAAATACAGGCCGATCAGGAACACGCCGCCGATCGCGATTACCCGCCACTCCGCGCGCGTCTCCGGCCACCGTCGCCGGCCGGTAGCGAACACGTAGCCGAACAGGGCGACGCTCGCGAGATCGAACCTGAGCGCCGCGAACAGTAAGGGCGGGAGCGACTGAAGCCCGACCTCGATCGCCGGATAGGACGTCCCCCAGAACAGCGCCAGCAGCGCGAAAAAGATACCGTTTCGTAACCTATTCGACCACATTACATAACTGCCTCCGCGTCGTTGTCATCAAGAACAGTTCTAATAGGGTTTCGTTCTTGAATCTTTTCGCAGCCGTGCTACCACGAAACGGACTGTCACGGTAAGACGTTATCGATTTCTAACATAGCGCTTCTCGACGGAGAACCGGCGGTTGGCGACCGGATCGACGAGGAGTACACGCGAGTAAGAGCGCTGGTCGACGCGGACGTCGAACGTCCCGTGCCAGCAGTAGCGACGACCACCCCGGACGAACGTCCGGCGAGCCAGAGCGTAGCCCAACAGCGGTAACTGAACTATCATCGCCGGATAGGCGAGCAGGACGGTCCACCGGCGGATACCGAAGGCCGCGTAGACGACCGAGAGGATCGCCACCGTGACGAGCAACCCGAGGACCGGAAAGAGTGGACAGAGGAGGGTAAACAGGAACGTCCGGACGGTCGTAAGCAACGTCGTCCGCGGGTCGTGGCGCCACACGATCCGTGTGAATCGGATGTGGCGTTCGATCGATTCGTCGATCGTCCTGCTGATCGCACCCGGCGGCGCGGCGTCACGTCGAGGTACTCCGCGAGCAGGCCGTCGTCGCTTACCGTCAGAGAGGTCGGCAAGAAAGCCCCCCGGTCGAGATCGCCCCTGCCTGTGCCGCCCGGGACTACCTCTCGGGCTCGCTCCGGGTTAGAGCGAACTGAGTCGATATCGGTGAGGAGAGCTCTCGAGTCTCGATCGTCCGGCGAGGATTGCCGTGACTCTCGGTTATAGATATATCGAGATATATGAGTCACGTACATGACCGCGAGCGATGGTGAGGGTAGCGACGGGAGAGGCGCTAAGCGACGAGAGGCACGTAGACGAGTGGCCGACGGCAGCGGCTCCGGTGAGGGCGGTGCGGGAGCGGACAGTGGCGCACAAGGGTTCGGGACGCAGTGTGTGCATGCCGGCGCGCGCGTCGATCCGGCGACCGGTGCGCGCACCCCTATCCACCAGACCACCTCCTACGAGTTCGACGACGCCGAACACGCCGCGGGGCTCTATGCGCTGGAAGGCGAGGGCGACGTCTACTCGCGGATCTCGAATCCCACGGTCGCCGCGCTCGAGCGCCGGCTGGCCGATCTCGAAGGTGGAACCGGCGCGCTCGCCACAGCATCAGGAATGGCCGCGCTCGATAGCGCGACGCTCGTGCTCGCCGAAGCCGGCGAGAACGTGGTCTCGGCAGCTTCGATCTACGGCGGGACGCATGCCTATCTCGCACAGACCGCTTCGCGGCGGGGCATCGAGGCTCGCTTCGTCGACACGCTCGATTACGACGCCTACGAGGCGGCGATCGACGAGGACACGGCCTACGTCCACCTGGAGACGATCGGGAACCCCTCGCTCGTGACCGCCGACATCGAGCGGGTCGGGGAGATCGCTCATGCACGAGGGGTTCCGCTGTTCGTCGACAACACCTTTGCGACGCCACAGCTCTGTCGGCCCCTCGAGGAGGGTGCGGACCTCGTCTGGGAGTCGACGACCAAATGGTTGCACGGATCGGGCACGACCGTCGGCGGCGCACTAATCGATGGCGGGACCTTCCCGTGGGCGGAGTACGGCGAGAAGTTCCCCGAGATATGCGACAATCCCGCGTTCGACGGGCTGGATTTCACCGAGCGCTTCGGCGATCGGGCCTTCGTCGAGGCCGCCCGCCAGCGCGGGACCAGAAGCCTGGGGGGTGCCCAGTCGCCCTTCGACGCCTGGCAGACCCTCCAGGGGTTAGAGACCCTGCATCTGCGGATGGAACGCCACTCGGAGAACGCACTGGCGGTCGCGCGGTTCCTGGAGGATCACCCCGCAGTGGCGTGGGTAGTCTATCCGGGTCTAGAGAGCCACGAAACCCACGCGAACGCGAAGCGCTACCTGGAGAGCGGGTTCGGCGGGATGATCGCCGTCGGCTTGGAGGGTGGCTACGAGGCCGGCAAGCGCCTCTGTGAAGAGGTCGAACTGGCGAGTTTCCTCGCGAACGTCGGGGACGCGAAGACACTCGTAATCCACCCGGCGAGCACGACCCACGCCCAGTTGAACGAGGAAGAGCAGCGCGCTTCGGGCGTGACGCCCGACCTCCTGCGCCTCTCGATCGGCATCGAGGATCCCGAGGACATTATCGAGGACCTGCAAGGCGTACTGGAAGCGGAGGGGGCCTGATGCCGGCCTACGAGGGGGACGTGCTCTCGATCGGGGAGTTCGAGTTCGAGAACGGCGAGTCGATTCCCGATCTGAAACTCGCCTACGAGACCTACGGCGAGTTCACCGGCGAGAACGCGGTACTGGTCTGTCACGCACTGACCGGCAGCGCCCACGTCGCCGGCCGACGGCGTCGAACCGGCGGCGAGGACGGAGACGGAGCACGGACACACGGCCAGGCCCGCGCCTGGTGGGAGGACATCGTCGGCCCGGGGAAGGCGATCGACACCACCGAGTTCTACGTGATCTGTGTCAACGTCCCGGGCTCCTGTTTCGGCTCCACGGGTCCGGCAAGCGAGAAACCCGACGGTGAACCTTATGGCGTCGAGTTCCCGGCGGTCACGGTCGGCGACTGGACCCGCGCCCAGCGCCGGCTGCTCGATGCGATCGGCGTTCCCGGATTGCACGCCGTGGTCGGCGGGTCGGTCGGCGGGATGAACGTTCTCGAGTGGGCCAAACGCCACCCCGATCACGTCGATCGGGTGATCCCGGTGGCCGCCGCGGCCCGGCTCGACCCTCAGTGTCTCGCGATCGACGCGATCGCCAGGCGGGCGATCCGCTCGGACCCGAACTGGAACGGCGGGAACTACTACGACGGCGACCCTCCCGAACGGGGGCTCGCACTGGCCCGCCAGCTCGGCCACCTGATGTACCTCTCGAAGGACTCGATGGCCCGGAAGTTCGGCCGGCGGTCGGCGGGCCGGGACGCGGCCGGGGAGATCTTTCCAACCGATCCCGCGGCGGGCTTTTTCCCCTACCGGGACGTCGAGTCCTATCTCGACTACCAGGCCGATACCTTCGTCAGGGGGTTCGACGCGAACAGCTACCTCTATCTCACGCGGGCGATGGACAACTACGATCTGGCCGCGGGCTACGAGGGAGACGCCGCGGCGCTCGCGGCCTTCGACGGCGAGGCACTGATTCTTTCCTTTACCGGTGACTGGCACTTCACCGTCGCACAAGCCGAGGCCCTCGCGGCGGCCTTCCGCGAGGCCGGCTCGCAAACGGCCCATCACGTGATCGAATCCGATCACGGTCACGACGCCTTCCTCGTCGAACCGGAAAAGGTCGGCCCGCCGCTCGCCGATTTCCTGGCCGATGGCGTGGCGGGACAGGCAGTGACCGACACCGATACCGACGCCGACGAGGACGACGACAAGGAGTTCGCGCCGGTCCATGTCGGGCTGTTCGGTGACTGATCAGGTCCCGACGAGCCAGTCTCAGAGCCGGCGAACGGCTTCCCACTCGGCGACGTCGGGCCCGTTGATGCCACCCTCCCAGGAGGGCTCGATACGCTTGCCGTTCACGAACGGGCCGTAGAGTTCCTCGTCGACGCGGATTTCGAGGTGCGTCGTCCCGTCGTCGGTTCGCCAGCTAACCCAAATCTCGTGCTCGCCGTCTCCCAGCGGGTGACCCGGCATGTAGGGATCGCCGCCCTCTCCGACGTGTTCGACGTAGTCGCGGAGACGGTCCTCTAGCGTCATACACATCACTTTTTGCCGACAGTAATAGTTAATTACCCCGTGAGTAGGAAGCGCATCGGCCTGGCCGTTCCCTACGAGCGGCGTAGGGAGAGGGTGAAGAACGGACTCGCCGTGGCTCGGGCGAGAAACCCGACGGCGTGGGCGGTCACCGGAGGGACGAATAAGAGAGCCAATAGCGAGTCGTAGGTGCTGGCTACCGGGAGTAGGGGCCGTCGGTCGTCGCGGTTCCCCGACGAACTGCTTTCGCAGGCCCCGGTGATGCTCGTCCCGGTGTTTTGAGGGTTCGGGGTCGGTAGGCCCGGTCCGCCAGCTGGTCAGTCGACGAGATAACCCAGATCGGCGAGTTGGCGTTTCATCGCGTCGGAGTACTCGGCCTCGCGGGGCTCGCTGTCGGCATAGCCCGGCCGACCGGCGGTCTCCATCCAGCGGGTGTAGATACCCGCTAACCGATCGCGCTCCTCGGGATACATCCCTGAGACGTCCGTGTCCTCCTTGGGGAGGTCGTAGAGTTCGGTCCGATCCTCGCTCGCGAGATACTTGAACTCGGGTGTCCGAAGCGCGGTCAGGTCGGCGTGGTGATAGGATGCATCGTCGAAGTCGGGGTTGATCTCCGCGAATCGTTCGAGCTTTCGCTTCGCCCGGGCCCACCCGCGCTGGGTGATCGTGTATCCCCGGGAGTCCTCGCGCATGTCGATTCCTTGGAAGCCGTCGGTGCGAGCGCCGACGCGATCGAGCAGCGTCCGCATCACGTCGGCGTGTTGGACCATCCCTTCGTAGTCGGTAATCGCATCGAAGCCGTAGGTGACCAAGGGAACGTTACAAACCGCGTCGTTCGTGGTGAGCATGTGGGCGAGCGTGCCGTCCTCGCCGAAGGCCTCCCCGTGATCGGCGGTGATGACGACGATCGTGTTCTCGAGCATATCGCGCCTAGCGAGATAGGAGAGCAACCCCCGGATGCGCTCGTCGGTGTAGGCGAGTTCCCCGTCGTACAGCGCCTCTATCGCGCGCCACTGGTCCTCGGTGAACTTACGGCCGTTCGCGATGTTCTCGTGGAGATCGTTGCTGTGTCGGAGACTCACTTCTCTGGCCTCGGCGATCGACATCTCGAAGGCGTCGGCGAATCGCTCGATGTCCTTCTTCGGAGGGTAGTAGACGTGGTGGGGATCGCCGTAAAAAGTGTAGAGGAAGAAGGGATCGTCCTCTCGCTGGTAGGAGCGCAGCCAGCGTTTCGCGATGTCGTTGATAAAGAAGCCGGTGTCGACACGTTGGGTGTCGGTCGTGAGGCCGGGGCCGTGGCGAGGGAAGCCGAGCGCGTACTCGAGCAGGGTCTTCCAGCCGGCGGTGTCGAGTATCGTCTCGCTACTGAGATAGGCGAAGTCCTCGAAGCCACGATCCAGGCCGGTCGTCGGACTCACCTGGCCGTGAGGGGCGATGAGGCCGGTCCGGTAGCCGACCTCGCGGAGCCGTTCGGGAACGGTCTCGAAGTCCTCGGGCAGGACGTCGTGTACCATCCCCGTCCCGTGGTGGGAGGGGTAGGTCCCGGTGAGGATCGAGGCACTGGAGGCGAGCGTCCAGATCCCATGGGAGAAACACTCCGCGAACCCGCGACCGCCCTGTGCGTTCGCAACCCGTTCGAGGGTAGGCATGGTTTCCCGCTCGTAGCC
>PXRA01000051.1 GCA_003021725.1 Halobacteriales archaeon QH_8_64_26 | reverse complement strand
CCGGGTGTGTGATCGAGGTTATTCCGACTATTCGGGGTTCGCGCTCTGGACCCAGACGTTCTTGCGGTTCACGAACTCCTTGATACCGAGTTCGGCGAGCTCCCGACCGTACCCCGAGTCCTTGACGCCGCCGAAGGGCAGGCGCGGGTCGGATTTCACCATCTGGTTGACGTAGGTCATGCCTGCCTCCAGCTCGTGGGCGAGGCGTTCACCCCGTTCTAAGTCCTCGGTCCAGACCGACGCGCCCAGTCCGTAATCGATGTCGTTGGCGAGTTCGATGGCTTCCTCTTCATCGGCAACCGAAAAGATCGCCGCGGAGGGCCCGAAGACCTCCTCGCAGGCCGACGCCGAGTCGCGGGGCACGTTCGTCAGGACCGTTGGCGGGTAGAAGTAGCCCTCGCGATCGAGGGGTTCGCCGCCGAGTTCGAGCGATGCACCGTCCTCCAAGGTGCGCTCGACCTGGTCGTCGAGGTCCTCCATCAGGTCCTCCCGCGCTTGGGGGCCGATATCGGTTGCCTCCTCGCTCGGGTCGCCGACGGTAAGCGCGTCCATCTCCTCGGTGAACTTCGTCAAGAACTCGTCGTAGACGTCCTCGTGGACGATGAAACGCTTCGCAGCGATACACGATTGGCCGGAGTTGACGGTTCTACCTTGGGTGCCGACTGTGGCGGCCGCGTCGATGTCGGCGTCTTCCATGACGACGAAGGGGTCGTTCCCGCCGAGTTCGAGGACTGACTTCTTGACCTCGCTGCCGGCAGTCTCGGCGACTGCGCGGCCCGCGGCCTCGCTGCCGGTGAGCGTTACGGCTTTGAGGCGATCGTCCCGAAGCATGTCCTCGATCGGATCGGAATGAATGATGAGCGATTGGAAGACGCCCTCGGGATAGCCCGCCTCTAAGAGGATCTCCTCGATCGCCTGGGCACAACCGGGGACATTCGAGGCGTGTTTGAGCAGGCCGACGTTGCCCGCGGTGAGGTGGGGCGCGATGAAACGAAAGACCTGCCAGAAGGGGTAGTTCCAAGGCATGACCGCGAGGACCGGCCCGAGCGGTTCGTAGGAGACGAAGGTCTCGGTCTCGGGGTCGCTGCCGATCACCTCCTCGGCGAGGAACTCGTCTGCGCGCTCGGCGTAGTACTCACAGACCCACGCGCACTTCTCAACCTCGGCGGTCGCACCCGAGATCGGCTTGCCCATCTCCCGGGTCATCAACTCGGCGTACTCCGCTTTGTTCTCCCGGAGTACGTCGGCAGCCGAGGCGAGTCGCTGCTGGCGCTCGCCGATCGGTTGTTCGGACCACTCCTCGAAGGTCTCGCTCGCGCGGGACAGGGCGGCCTCGACGTCCTCCTCGTCGTCGTCCTCGACCGGTTCGAGCGCGTCGCCGGTGGCGGGGTTGGTGCGCTCCATACCGGGGGCAGTCGGTCGAGCGGAATGTAGCTTTGGCCTGCGTCCGAACCGGCTGACGAAACGGTCGCGAGGAGGCGTTCGATCGAACCCGGAGGGGCCGGATAGGAAACTCAGAGGACAGTGTAAATTTCCTATATTCAATGTATGCACACATACGTCATCGGTGCGCAATTACCAGGTTCGTTTATTAGGGTGGCAGCCACAAAGACTATATGACAGTGTTCAAGCAATGCCCGTTCTGCGAGGAGGTCTTCGAGATCGGCCCAACGGACGAGATTCCCCTACGGCGTCACCTCCGGTTTACACACGCCGAACGGGGTGGGCGGGTCACGGCCGGGTAGCGAGGTTCGAAGCGACGGCCGACGGTCGCTCGTCTTCGTAGCGTTCGAGTACGGCCGCCGGGGGATCGGGCCCGGCGGCAGCGCTCCGTGAGGGGCTGGGAACCGATAAACGTAAGCAGAGAAAGGGGAGCTACTCGGCCATCAGGCCGCCGTCCTCGACGCGCATGACCGCCTCGCCGTCCGGCAAGTTCGGCGCGTCGACGAGACGGACGATCCGTTTCGTACCCTTCGATTTGCGCAGGTAGAGACGGAAGGTCGATTTGTGACCTAGGATATTGCCGCCGATAGGCTTGGTAGGATCGCCGAAGAAGGAATCGGGGTTCGACTGGACCTGGTTCGTGACCACGACCGCGGCGTTATGCAGGTTTGCGACCCGTGCGAGGTCATGCAAGTGTTTGTTCAGTTTCTGCTGGCGAGGGGCGAGTTCACCCCGACCGACGTACTCCGCGCGGAAGTGCGCGGTTAGCGAATCCACACAAACCATCCGTACCGGCCAGTCGGTGTCGTCGTACTCGCTCGCGATGTCGTTTGCCTTCTCGGCTAAGAGGATCTGATGATTGGAATTGAACGCCTTCGCGACGTGGATCTTATCGAGGAAGACCTCGACGAGTTCCTCCATCGCTTCCTCGTCGTCGGGCGTGCCCTCGATTTCCCGGTGGTCCATCGAGGCTTGAAGCGCTTCCTCGGACAGCCCTCGAACCATGTCGTCGATCCGTTCCGGACGGAAGGTGTCCTCCGAGTCGACGAAGATCGCCCGCCCTTCGAGCCCACCGTGGTCCTGGGGTAGCTGTACGGTGACGGCGAGTTCGTGGGTGACCTGGGATTTGCCCGCGCCGAACTCGCCGTACACCTCGGTGATCGACTGCGTCTCGACACCCCCGCCCAAGAGGTCGTCGACCTCCTCGACGCCCCAGGTGAGCTTGCCGATCTCCTCGCGGCGGCGCAGTACGTCCGAACCGCTCTCGAACCCGCCGATGTCCGCCGCGTCGCGCGCGGCGCTGATGACGTCCGCGGCCGTCGAGTCGCCGATATCGGCCGTGTTCGATAGCTCGCCCGGACTCGCCACCGCGATGCTCTGGAAGGACTCGAACCCGTTGTCCCGCAACTTGTCCGCGGTCGCCGGCCCGACACCGGGAAGGTTCTCTAGGTCTTCGGTCGTCGCCATGCTACCCGCTTGTTCCCACCAACATATAAAGCCTCGTTTACAGCTAGCTGGAAGTGAAACTGGGCGACAGCGAAGTGGTGGTAAAAGACGGGGCAAGGTGCGAGAGGGTCAACGGAGGGCTGCGAGGAAAGCGACGCCTGAGCGCCAGTACCGGGATAGCCGGGGGACGATCGAGGACGGTGAACCTGACCCTCGACCGCCCTCACTCCCAGGGGTGGGTGCCCGAGGGACTCGGCCAGAGGGGATACCAGTACTCCTTTTCGGATTCGACCTCGAGTTCGCCGTCGAGCACGCTCTGGAGTTTGAACTCGGTACCCGAATCGCGCTCGTGGCCCGCTCGGGGTACGAAGGGGTAGTAGGCCCCGCGGCGAAAGGAGTAGATCCAGTAGACCGGCTGGCCCTCGCGCTCGAAGGTAAAGAGCGCGGCGAGCAGGCGCGAGCCATACCCCCGTTCGACGAGCGTATCGGCCGCGAAGTGGACGCTGGTCACGAGGTCCTCGAAGTCGGGGTCCTCGAGAACGACCCAGTCATACCCATGAGAGTCGTCGACGAAGCGGGCCTGGGTGCCGGTCTCGACCTCGCCGGCTTCCAGGATCGCCTCGACCTCCTCGACCGCGTCCTCGAAGTCGGTGCTATCGACCGACGCGAAACAGAGCGCGGCGGCCCCAGCCGGATCGTAGCCTAAGTCGGCTTCCATCGTGAGGTGTGCGGTGCTCATGCCGAAGAGGTCCTCCGGGTCGGCGTCGCGGGTCGAATCGGCCTCCGCTCGTAGTCCGAGCGCCGATCGGATACCGTCGAGTAGGCCCATGCACGATGATGGGGACGGCCGGGACAAAAGTACCGCCGGCTACGGCGGTCGGCTGTGACTATCGGTCGTCGAACACGTTCAGCGAAAGACACCGTGAGGGATGCAGAATCGAAAGGTCCCGATCCCTCCGGCGATTAAGCCGTTTCGAGTTCGCGCTGCATCTCCCGGAGGCGTTCGATGCGGTTTTCGGTCGTTGGGTGGGTGCTGAACAGGCGACCGATAACGCCGGTGTTGATCGGAATGATGAAGAAGGCGTTCATCTCCGACTGTTCGCGGAGATCGTCATCGGGGACCTTATCCATCCGGCCGTCGATCTTCATCAGCGCCGAGGCGAGCGCGGAGGGCCGGCCGGTGATGATCGCTCCGCCCCGATCGGCGGCGTACTCGCGATACCGCGAGAGCGTTCGGATCAGGAAGAACGAGGCAACCCAGACGACCAGCGAGGCGACGATCGCCACGTAGACCGGGACCTGCTCGTTGCCCTCGCCGCCCCCGCCGCCGAAGAGCCAGCCCCAGCGCACGACTAAGAACGCGATCGAGGACAGAAAGGAGGCAATGGTCATCACCATCACGTCCCGATTCTTGACGTGAGCGAGTTCATGGGCGAGTACCCCTTCTAGTTCCTCGCTATCGAGGGTGTCGATGATACCGCTGGTGACGGCGACGGTCGCCTTGCTCGGCGACCGGCCGGTCGCGAAGGCGTTCGGTACTCGCGAGTCCGCGACCGCGACGGTGGGTTTCGGGATGTCGGCCTGTTGGGCGAGGCGGCCGATCGTCGCGTGTAACTCGGGGTATTCCTGCTCATCGACCTCGCCTGCGCCCATGCTGTAGAGCGCGATCCGGTCGCTGAAGAAGTACTGTGCGAACAGGAACGCGCCCATGAACAGCGCCATCACCGCCAGGCCGGCGAACTGGAGGAGAACGCCGGCGAAGACGATGTACAGCGCGAACAGCAGGAACATGGTAAAGCCCATCCGCCCGCGAAGGCCCCAGTCCGTTTTCCATTCCATACCGGCGAGTAGGGTCTCCGGAGATATAGGCTAATCGCTCACTGTTGTTTGCGCTGGGCTCCCGAGCCGGCGGCGCACCGAACCAGGGCTTTTGGCGACGAGGGGCGTCGCGGTCCCATGGCCGACAGGGTAGTAGTGACCGGCGGGCTGGGGCGCTCCGGACGATGGATCGTCGATCGACTCGCGGGCGAGTACGAGGTGATCTGTGTCGATCTCGACCATCCGGGCTTCGAGGTCGAGGCGGCCCCGGGGGTCGATTTCCGGGCAGTCGATCTCACCGATCGGGGCGAAGTGTTCGAACTGATCGACGAGATCGACCCCGATGGGGTCGTCCACTGGGGAGCGATCCCCGCGCCCGAGCGCCATCCCGGAGGGACGGTCTTCGAGAACAACACCCAGGGAGCGTACAACGTCCTCGTCACGGCCGGACGGGTGGGGGCGAAGGTGGTCCAGGCGTCGAGCGAATCGGCGTATGG
>PXRA01000046.1:18570-49619 GCA_003021725.1 Halobacteriales archaeon QH_8_64_26 | reverse complement strand
TCGGTGTCGTGTTCGACCACTAACAAGGTGTTCCCGAGGTCCCGCAGCTCACAGAGGGTGTCGAGCAAGCGGTCGTTGTCGCGCTGGTGCAGCCCGATCGAGGGTTCGTCGAGCACGTAGAGCACCCCCACTAATCCTGACCCGATCTGGGTCGCCAGCCGAATTCGCTGGGACTCTCCCCCGGAGAGGGTCGCGGCCTCTCGATCGAGCGTGAGGTATTCGAGCCCGACCTCCTCCATGAAGCCCAGCCGCGCGCGGATCTCCTTCAGGATCTCCTCGCCGATCGTCCGCTCGCGATCGGTGAGGTCGGCTTCCATCGCCTCGAAGTGTGCCCGGGCGTCGCCGATGGACATTCGGCTCACCTCGGTGATAGCCGTCCGGTCCACGAGGACCGCGCGGCTCTCGGGTTTGAGGCGGGTGCCATCACAGGCCGGGCAGGTCGTGGCCGTCATGTACTCCTCGATATGCTCCCGGGTGCTCTCGCTGTCGGTTTCGACGTGGCGGCGTTCCAGATTGGGGAGTACGCCCTCGAAGCGTTTCTCCTTTCGCCGGGTGCCGTTTTTGGTTCGGCGCTCGAAGACGATCTCCTCGCTCGTACCGTAAAGGAACGCGTCTTGGATGCCCGCATCGAGGTTCTCGAAGGGCGTCTCGATCGAGACGCCGAAATGCTCGGCCACCGCGTCGAGGCGCGTGCGGTAATACGATCGCTTGTAGCTCCAGGGCTCGAAGACGTGTTTCAGGCGTTTCGCGGGGTCGGTCACCACGAGATCGGCGTCTACCTCCTTGGTCTCGCCCAGCCCCTCGCAGGCCGGACAGGCGCCGTGGGGACTATTGAAGGAAAACGAGCGGGTCTCGATCTCGGAGATGTCGATCCCACAGTGGACGCAGGCGAGTTCCTCGGAGAACTCGACGACGAGACGATCCTCTTTTTCCTCGGCCTCGCTGCTGCCCGCGTCGCGCCCGAGATCACCGGTCTGCCGGGCCTCGGTGCCGACGTCGACGCCTGCGGGCGGATCGGGGAGGATGACTTTGAGGACTCCCTCGGCCTCCCCGAGGGCGGTCTCGACGGAGTCGTTGATCCGTGAGCGTGCGTCCTCGCTAATGGTAACCCGATCGACGATCACGTCGATCGTGTGCTCGTAGTTCTCGTCGAGTTCGGGTCGATCGAGCGTCAGGTCGTGGCTCTCGCCGTCGACTTCGACGCGCGCGTAGCCCTCGCTCACGAGTTCGTCGAAGAGCTCGGCGAAGGCTCCTTTCTGGTCGCGAACGATGGGTGCGGCGATCATCGCTCGGGTGTCCTCGGGGAGTCCCAAGATCCGGCGGACCATCTGCTGGGCCGACTGTTCGCCGACTTCACGCCCACACTCCGGGCAGTGGGGCGTCCCGACACGGGCATAGAGCAAGCGGAGGTAATCGTGCAACTCGGTGACAGTGCCGACGGTCGACCGAGGGTTGTTCGCGGCGTTCTTCTGGTCGATCGAGATCGCCGGGGAGAGGCCCTCGACGCTTTCGACCTGGGGCTTGTCCATCTGGCCGAGGAAATTACGAGCGTAGGCCGACAGCGACTCGATGTAGCGCCGTTGACCCTCGGCGTAGACGGTCTCGAAGGCCAGCGAGGACTTGCCCGATCCCGATAGTCCAGTGACGACGGTGAACTCCTCGCGAGGGATGGAGACGTCGAGATCCTTCAGATTGTGCTCGGCGGCCCCCCTGACCTCGATCTGATCCCGGCTCATTGGGTTCGAGATCCGCTCGGGAGGGGTGAAACCCTGTCGGTCTCGGCATACGAGTGCCGGCCGAACCGTTCTCGGCGATCGCCCGAATCACCCGAAAGCGGCGGTGTCCGAGACCGGCTTCGCCGACCGGCACACGATCGCCGAACCGCGAGGGAACTCCCGGAATCGAGACCGGATCGGTCGGCCGGAGGTTTATATTTGGCAAGGAGTGAACCGACGGCTATGAGCAGGGCGGATGTCATCGGCGGGCTCGATCCGACGAGCGATCGCTACGTGATCAAACAGTCCTACGTTCGCTCGAAGTATCGTGTCGAGGACGACGCTGGCGATACAGTTCTGCAGGGCAAGAAGAAACGCTTCAAGATCAAAGAGGAGTTTCCATTCACCGATCCCGAGGGGAACGTCGTCTTCCGGGTCAAGGCGGCGAACGTCTTCGACGTGGCGGGCAACTACACGCTTATCGACGAGGCCTCCGGCGATGCCTTCGCGGTCATCGAGAAGGTCTATACCCTGTTCAAGCACGTCTACCACATCCGGAGTCCCGATGTTGGGGTCCTCGGTTTGCTTCCCCATTCCTATTCCATCACCGGCCCTGATGACTCCCGGATCGGGACGATCGAGGAGAAGCTCTCCCTTCGGGACACCTACGTGGTCGAGGTCGGGGAGACCGGCGAGGCACCCCGAGAGGCGATTCTCGCGGCGGCCATCGCCATCGACGCGCTGGAGGACGACTGACCGAATTGCTCGGAACCAAGCAGGAGCGAAGCGGTGATGCGGTGCAGTTGCTGTGTCGCAAGCACGATCCGCGCGAACGGAGCGAAGCGGAGTGAGCGTTCTTACTGGAGGTTTTTGCTGGCCCCGCAGCGAGTGACCGAACGAAGTCGTTCAAAACGGCGAAGCCGTTTTGTGATGAGCGTGGGACTCTGCGAATCCCACGAACCTGCGAACGGGCCTTCGGCCCGTGAGCAGATGACAAGAGAGCGAAGCTCTCTCGAACCATGAGGGAGCGAGCGAGGACGCCAGCAAAAAAGTCCATTTCTAGATCCGCTCGGGTCGCCACCCGCCATCGACCGCGACGTTCTGACCGCTCAGATAGCCACTGTCCTCCTCCAGAAAGAGGAGCATCGCTTGGGCCATGTCCTCGAAGCTCGCCGGCTGGTCCCGTGGCAGGTCCTCGGGGATTACTTCGGAGTTCTCGACGACGTAGGGGCTGATGGCGTTGACCGTGATACCTTCCTCTTGGGTGTCGGCCGCGAGCATCCGGGTAAACATCAGTACGGCCGTCTTCGCGGCAAAGTATGGAAAATTCGTCGGGGCGACGAGGTGGCGATCGCTAGAGGCGTAGCCGAGGTTGATGATCCGGCCGTACCCCTGGGAACGCATCCCGGGCAGGGCGCGTTTCGAGCAGAGATACGTCCCATTGAAGTTCGTCTCCCAGACCCGGTTCCAGGTCTCGAAGTCGATTTCGGCCCAATGGGTCGGTGCGAACGCGCCGACATTGTTGAGGAGGACGTCGATCGTCCCCAGCGCGTCCTCGGCGGCGTCGAACATCTCATCCACATCGTCGGGATCGGTCACGTCGCCCTGGATGACGGTGATAGTGGCTTCCTCCTCGTTTAGCTCACGAGCGCGCTCGGCGACGTCGTCCGCGGCTTCCTCGCTCGTATGGTAGTGGACGGCGACGCTCGCGCCCCGCTTTGCCATCGCGAGCAGGAGTTCCCGACCGATTCCCTTCGCGCTGCCAGTGACGAGGGCCGTCCGTCCGTCGAGATCCGGGTCGATCATGGCTCTCCTATCGTCGCACGTGATTTATTCTTGGGGAAGACGGCGATCCGCGAGCCGATCGGGCACCACTCGGCCTCGTCGATCGGTGGCGGTCAGTGGAGAAGCAAGGAGATCGGGGCATGTCCCCACTATTTATATCGGAGTCCTGTGAACGAGGGGCATGGCACTCGAAACCGTTCTGTTGGCGGTCGGCCCGAAGGACTCGGGCCGCGTCGATCGACTCGCCGAGGCGGCGATCGAAGTCGCCGAGCCGGCCGAGGCGACGGTCGTTCTCGGCCACGTCTTCACCGAGGAGGAATACGACGAAGCGCTCGATCGCCTCGGGTTCGATCCCGACTCGGAGGGATCGACGCCCGACGGCGTCGCCAAGCGCCACGCGACGATCCGCGAGTTGGTCGGCGGCCTCGACGCCGTCGAGGTAGACCACGAGATACGCGGCGCGGTCGGCGAACACGCCCGCAGCATCGTCGAGATGGCGACCCGGGCCGGAGCGGATCGGGTAATCGTCAGCGGCCGTCAACGCCGGCCGAGCGGCAAAGCGGTCTTCGGCTCGACCGCCCAGGAGGTACTTCTCACCGCGCCCTGTCCCGTCACCTTCGTCCGGGTCGACGACTGAGACGACCGACGCCGACGAACGCGGCGGATGTGCGCTACCGACGACGAAAGCCTACGCATCCGGACGCCGGCGATCGAAGCCGATCGGGGGGCCTTAATACGGACGGTCCTAGCATAGCCGTATATGAGCGCGTACGCGGGTGTCGACCTCGGGGCGACGAACGTTCGTGCGATCGTCGCCGACGCCGACGGGACGCCCCTCGGAAGTGCTACTCACGGGACGCCCCGCGGGCCGACGGGTGCCGCAGTAACCGACGAGTTGCTCGATACCCTCCGGGAAGCCAGCGAGAAGGGGGGCGTCCGCCCGGCGGAGATCGAGTCGGTCGGCGTCGGGTCGATCGGCCCGCTCGATCTCGCGACGGGCGTGATAGAGAACCCCTCGAACCTGCCGGCAGGGATCGGCGTGATCCCCCTCCGGGGACCGATCGCGAACCTCGTCGAACTGAACGAGGCGGACGTCTACCTGCACAACGATACGAACGCGGGGTGTATCGGCGAGCGCTTCTACGCCGATCGCAACCCCGACGACATGGCCTATCTCACCATCTCCTCGGGGATCGGTGCCGGGGTCTGTGTCGACGGCCACGTGCTGGGGGGGTGGGACGGCAACACTGGGGAGGTCGGGCACATGACCGTCGACCCCAGGGGAAGACGGACCTGTGGCTGTGGCAAGGACGGCCACTGGGAAGCCTACTGTTCGGGGAACAACATCCCCGAGTACGCGAAGGACCTCTACGAGGACGAGCCGGTCGGGACCGTCCTCGACGTCGAGAGCGATCTCACTGCCGCGGAAGTCTTCGCTGCCGCGCGCGAGGACGACTTTGCCGAGTACGTCGTCGACCGACTCGCGGCGTGGAACACGATGGGCATTGCTAATACGGTCCATGCCTTCGCACCGCTGGTCGTCTACGTCGGCGGGGCGGTCGCGCTCAACAACCCCGAACTCACGCTCGAACCCATCAGGGAGCGTCTCGATGATCTGGTTTTCATCAACGTCCCCGAGATCGAACTCACTACCCTGGGCGACGACGCCGTGGTTCGGGGCGCGCTCGCGAGCGCGCTCACTGGCGGTACGGGCGACCGGCGCGAGTTCGAGAACTGACTCGAAACTGACCGAACATCGAGGAGCGAACCGAGCACCGAGGAGCGAACTGACCGAGGGGACGTCGTTGTGACAGGGCCCGAAGCCACAGACAGGGTCGCGCGTACGATCGAAATCGGCCACCGTGATCGAGCGGGGTGGGCCGACGACGGGACCGAGAGAGGGGATCGGCTGCCGATCGGCGGTTCGCGGCGCTTATAGGGTACGATCCCTTCTACGGGGTCATGACCGAGGACGACACAGCCGTTACCCGGCTGTTCGGGGGGCCGGGAAGCGGGAAGACGACGGCGCTGCTCGATCGCGTCGAGGAACTCATCGAGGAGGAGGGCGTTGCGATCGAGGACGTGTTGGTGGTTTCCTACACTCGGGCGGCCGCGGCCGAGATCAGGGACCGCCTCGCCGAGCGTCTAGGGGTGAACCCGCGCTCACTCAAAGGCACCGTCGAGACGATGCACGCGAAAGCCTACGAGCTGTTGAACCTCTCGCGGGGGGACGTCATCGGCGAGCGAAACAAAAGAGAATTCTGTGAGAGCTATGGCATCGAGTTCGAGGACGAGTACGAAAGCGCCCGCCATCGCCGGGCGCGTTCGACGACGATCGGCAACAAGATCATTGCAACGAGCCAATGGCTTCAACGCACTCGGAAGGACGTCGCCGACTGGCACGACGTCCCCTTCCAGTGGGACACCGAGGAGGTCCGGCTGCCCCCCGATATCGACCCGAACGCCCAGCAGGGCAACAAGTATACTCCCACTTGGCCCGCCGACGACGATCGTATCGACGTCCCCGAGGCGATCCGGGCCTGGCGCGCGTACAAAGGCGAGGAAGGACTCATCGGCTTCGCGGACATGTTAGAACGGGTCCAGCAGCGCTCGCTCGTGCCCTCGGTCGAGTATCTGGTCATCGACGAGTTCCAGGACATCACGACCTTACAACACGCCGTCTACGAGGAGTGGAAGCCACACCTGCAGCGGGTGCTTATCGCGGGCGACGACGACCAGGTGGTCTATGCCTGGCAGGGGGCCGATCCACGACTGTTGCTCGACGCCGACGTCTCCGAGGACGTCATTTTACCCAATTCCTACCGGCTGCCTTCCCGCGTGTTGAACGTCGTGAACAGGGAGATCCGCCACATCGAGGAACGCCAGGAGAAGGACTTAGAACCCCGCACCGAGGGCGGGGCCGTCGAGGCGATGAGCAGCCCCTCGACGCTCGATCTCGTGCGAAACGTTCGGGCGACCGTCGAAGAGGACGACGGAACGATCATGGTGCTATTCAGGGCGCGCTACCAGATGCTGCGGTTTATCGACGAGTTCATCGATCAGGGCATCCCCTTCCAGCTCCTTACCGACCAGCGGATGTGGACCGACCGGCTCACCGAGTACGTCGAGGCGGTCGAACGGGTCGAAGCCGGCGACCCCGTCTCGGGACTGGGGGCCCGGCGGCTCGCCGATATGCTCGCCGGCGCTGCCTTCGGAACGAACGATCGGGACGACTTCTATGACGCGATCGACGAGCGGAAAGACGCCGCGGGCGTCGAGGACGACGCGGACTTCGAGGTCGATCCCGCCCTCGTGACCGAACACGCCCCCTTCGTTCCCGAACCGACCGCGGCGGCGGAGATGCTCCGGAAGGTGACGAACTACCAGGAGCGGTCGATGCGGGCCTTTTTCAGCGGCGAGTACCAGGGCGTCCCGACCGATCGCGTCCGACTGGGTACTATTCACTCCGCGAAAGGTCGTGAGGCCGATCACGTCTACGTCTCGACGGATCTCACCGAGAAAGTCGTCGAGCAGATGGCCGCCTCGGTACCCGACGCCAAGGACGTCACGGGCGTCAGGGAGTTCACGAAGACCACCGATCCGGTGCCGGTACTCACCGACAACGAACGGCGGGTCTTCTACGTCGGGATGAGTCGGGCCCGAGAGCGCCTCGTGTTGCTCGAAAACCTCGTGGGTGGAGCCCCGACCCTGCCGATCGACGTGCTTCTGTACAACGAACCCCGCGAGATGACGCTCAAGGAGATGTTAGCAGAGGCGGAAGCCCCAATGGCCGCCGACTGACGGGGGAGCGGCGAGCGGCGGCAGTCGGTAGCGTGAGGGGGCCGAGTCGGCGAACTATTGGCTGTCGCCGAAGTCAGCCGCGGCGATAACTACGTCCTCGTCGTCGCCACCGGTGTAGTAGAGGAGATCGAACTCGTGACCGTCGATCTCGACACTGTCTTCGAGGCGGCATTCGTCGGCGACGTCACGCCAGTCGATCTCGTCGGAATCGTTCGACGCTGGATCGCCCAGTGGTGTCGATCGCATGTCCTCGCTGAGTTCCTCGGCGAAACTCACAGGTACGTAACAGCCGTCGAGGCGCTCGTCGGCGAAATAGAGCCTAGTGATCTCGTTCGAGCCCTCGGACCACGGCTGGACACGCTGGGCGTCGTACAGCAGGTCGAAGTCGATCCGGTCCTCGGGGGTGCGGTCCTGGAGCCGTGCGAGCGCGCCGTCGTCCTCGAATTCGGTGAGGTGTCTGATGTCGGATGTCGTCGGCATGGTGTCGAGAGGGGATTACAGCAGTCAGTTGTCGGTACGTGCGCTACGGCTACCTGTCGGCTCCGAAACGTCATGAACTCCCGGCTTGCCCACTCCTGTCGTCTCGTTCGTCGCTGGGATCGACCGTGGGACTCGATATCCGGAGCGCCAGGTCGGGACTCGATCGGGTCTATCCGGTTTCTTCGTTCTCCTCACGGTCCCCGGTCTCGCTTTCCTCGGTCGGGTCCTCGACGACGGTACCTATGGTCTTTCCCAGCACCAACCCGGGGAGGTCGGTCGGCGTCGTGAGGTACTCCTCGATGCCGACCATCAGAACCGCGATCGCGAGAAAGGCAACCCCGACCAGCGGCCGACCGTCGAGCGCGAGGAACTGGAGGCCGAGCAGGGCCACGGGGATCGCGAACACGAGCGTCAGCGCCAGCCCGATCGTCCCGAGGATGCCCTTGGACATATCGGGAGAGTCGGGTATCGGGAACAAAAGCGCCACGACGTCCCGGCCCGCGGTTCGCGTACCAGTACCGTCTTTAGGGCTCGTCGTGAGTACCCACCTCATGGTCGGTGTTCTCGGATATCTCCTCCTGGCGATCGTCTCGACCGCCGTTATTTGGAAGGGAAGCACTTGGCTTGAGGGCTCCGCCGCCCGGCTCAGCAGACACTACGGGCTGCCGGTCGCCGTCCACGGCGCGGTCGTCGTCGCTATCGGGTCGAGTTTCCCCGAGCTCAGTTCCGTCGTCGTTAGCACGCTGCTTCACGGGGAGTTCTCGCTCGGCGTCGGCGCGATCGTCGGCAGTGCGATCTTCAATCTGCTCGCTATTCCGGCGCTCTCGGCGTTCGCCAGCGAGAAACTCGAAGCGACCCGCGATATCGTCCACAAGGACGCCCAGTTCTACATCATCAGCGTGCTCGTGTTGTTCATCACCTTCTCGCTCGGCGCGACCTACGTGCCCGGCGGGACGACCACCGCCGCACGCCTCACGCCCGCGCTCGCCCTCGTTCCGCTCGCCACCTACGGCGTCTACGTCTTCCTTCAGTACCAGGACACCCGCGAGCACGCGAGCACGAATGCAATCGACGTCGACCCCCGCCGCGAGTGGGCGCTTCTCGTCGGGTCGTTGCTCGTCATCGCCGTCGGCGTCGAGGGGATCGTCCGTGCCGCGCTCGGGTTCGGTGCGATATTCGATACGCCGAGCTTTCTATGGGGCCTGACCGTCATCGCCGCCGGCACGAGCCTTCCCGACGCCTTCGTCAGCGTCCGTGCCGCGCGGAGCGACGAGGACGTTACCAGCCTCACGAACGTCCTCGGGAGTAACACGTTCAACCTCCTGGTCGCGATCCCGATCGGGGTGCTTCTCGCCGGGTCGGCTACCGTCAACTTCCTCACCGCCATCCCGTTGATGGGGTTTCTCGCCCTCGCGACGCTCGTGTTCATCGTCTTCACCCGCACGCACCTCGAACTCTCCGATCGCGAGGCCGTTGGCCTGCTCTCGCTGTACGCGCTCTTTCTCCTTTGGATGATCCTCGAAAGTATCGGGGTCGTCGAGACCGTACGAGGGATCTAACTGTTCGGGAGACGGTCTCGTATCGCGATCTCCGGCATACCGTCCTCTCCCGTGGGAGCAAGCGATTCCAACGCCGAGAAGCAAAACACCCATGCGAAAGGCGGACCATAGAAAAGTCGTGTTCACCGGCATCGTCGAGGAAACGGGCAACGTGAGGGCGATCGAGGACGCCGAAGGGGGACGGCGCTTGCGGATCGGGAGCGGCTTCGAGGACCTAACCGAGGGCCAGAGCATCAGCGTCAGCGGGGCCTGTCTCACCGTCGAGGGGATGGAGGATGGGTGGTTTTCGGTCTTTCTCGCCGAGGAGACGCTCTCGCGAACCGGCTTCGGAGCGATCGAAGAAGGCGAAGTGGTCAACCTCGAACGCGCGATGCCGGCCGACGGCCGCTTCGACGGCCACGTCGTTCAGGGCCACGTCGACGCGACGGCCGAAATACTGGCCATCGAACGCGTGGGCGAGGACTGGGAGTTTACCTTTTCGCTGCCGGCCGCAGTCGAGCGCTACGTCGTTGAGAAGGGCTCGATCACGGTCGATGGGATCAGCCTCACCATCGCCGAGCGCGGCAACGGTGAGTTTTCGGTCGCGATCATCCCGACGACCTACGAAGCGACGACCCTCGGGACGAAAGGAGAGGGCGAGACGGTCCACCTCGAAGTCGACGTGATCGCGAAGTACGTCGAGCGAATGCTGGAAGCGAACGAACCCGAGGAACCCGGAGACCTGAACGCGATGGCGGAGCAACAAGAACGGCGCTCATAACCGTCTTTCCTCTCTTCGAAGGTGAGAGATCAACCGCCGAACCGGGAGATAGGAACGCGCCGGTCGATCTGTACTAGCGATCGACGGTCAACCACACGGTTGCCTCGATCACCGTACTTTTACCCGATGGTCCGTGGTGTGGCTACCAGTGGCGAATACGTTCGATGCGTTCCTGGGACGCGATGCACGCATCCTCGGGGACGGAAACTTTCGGATACTCCTGCTCGCGAACATCACCCAGGCGCTCGGATCGGCCCTCGTTTCGCCGCTCCTTACCTCCCTGACCGGCCCCTACGGCGTTTCGGCGGCCGAGATCGGGCTGGTGATGTCGGTCTTTACCGCACCGGCCATTCTCGTCATTCCCCTGTTGGGCGTGCTCATCGATCGCTACGGGCGGAAACCGGTCCTCGTCCCTGCATTGCTCCTGTTCGGCCTGAGCGGAACCGGGCTGGCACTCACGACCGATTTCACCGTCGTTCTCGTCCTGCGAGCGCTCCAGGGGCTTGGCTTTGCCGGCATCCTCCCGGTGATCATTACCAGTATCGGCGACCTGTATAACGGCAGCGAGGAGGCGACCGGCCAGGGCCTTCGCTTCGCCGTCTCGGGGCTTTCCCAGGCGACGTTTCCGGTACTCGCCGGCGGGTTAGTCGTGCTCGCCTGGCAGTACCCGTTTTTGCTCTACAGCGTCGCGATCCCGATCGCACTGCTGGTCTACCTCCGCTTCGAGGACCCACACGCCTCGGGAAGGGCCGCAGCCGGCGAGGACGGCGCGGGGGAGAAAGCGGACGAAAGGGAGGACACCCAGGGCACGATCGGTGAACTCGTGGCGCTGGCCTCCCGAACGGAGGTGCTGGCGATCCTCCTCGCGCGCGGGTTGCCGGTGGTCGCCTGGCTCGGCTTTTTCACCTATAACTCGGTGCTCGTCGTCCGGGTGCTCGGTGGCACGCCCCAGCAGGCCGGCGTGCTCGTCGCCGCCGGCAGCGTCGCCTACGCAGGGGCGGCCAGCCAGGCGGGGCGGCTCACGACGGTTCTCGGCGGGCGAGCGGTCCCGCTTTACGGCGCGAACCTCGCGCTCGCCGGCGGCGTAGGCTTGCTCGCGGTCGCACCGTCCTACCCGATCGCCGGCCTCGGGGTCGTTCTCGCGGGGATCGGCTTCGGTATCACGATGTCGCTGTACCGCAGCCTCGTTACTGGTTTCGCATCGGGACCGCTGCGCGGGAAGATCGTGAGTCTCGCCGAGGCCGGCGGGCGCATTACGGCCACGCTGACCCCGATCGTCATGGGAGGAGTGATCGCGAGCGCCACGCCGCTTGCCGGCTTCAGCGGGGCGGTGCGCCTGGCCTTTCTCCTGATCGGCGCGGTCGGCGGGCTGGGTGGTGTGCTCTGTGTCGGGGTGGCGAGTCGCGCCGTCGAATCGACGCTGTGAGGCGAAAAGGGAGAAGCGAGACCGACTCAGAGCGATCGCTCGATGGCCGTTGCGGTCGCCCGGGCCTTCCCGGCGAGTGCCTCAGTGAGTTCGCCGTCGGCGACGGCTGCGTCGAGTTCGGCGTCGTCAACCCGTTCGACCTCGCCGTCGGGGCGTTTCACGACGTCGACGTGGAGGTCGGTATAGCGGATCGCCTCGGGGAAGATTTCGACCGGCGTACAGACGTTGACGTAGGTCCCCCGGGACTCGCCGTCGGCCCCCCGATAGCGGGTCTGGTACCACCACCGCCCTTCTTTGAACCGGGTGATCGCGACGTCGCCCGCCCGCCGCTCGGTCCCCAGCGCGTCGTAGGTTCCTCCGGATGACATCTCCCGGCGAAGGAGTAGCGTTCCCCTAGGCTCGATCGCAAGGACTTCTCCGCCTCCGAGGGCGAACGCACGGCCGTCGGGCTTGCCGTGGGAGATCGCTACTGTCTCGCCCTCCTTTGGTCCGAACTGACGGGTCGCGACACCGAAAGGGAAGTCGATCCCGGACTCCTCGGTTTCGTCGGCCTCGCTACGCTCGTTTTTCCCGCTCTCGCCCTCGCCAGCCACACCACCACAGACGCTCTCGGCGAAGTCGACGGCGGCGCTCGCCGCCTCGGTGCTCGCTTTGATCCGGTGGTGACCGGGCATCGTCGGGGTTACAGCCCGACGCTGGTCGTCGAGCGCGAAGCGCGACGCGCGCCCGAACCGCACCCAGAACGTTCCGCGATCGGCCCACACCGTCTCGGGAGCGTCGCCGGTATCGTTCCCGTCGATGGCGTCGGCGGTATCGGTGGGTTCGGTCGTCGGCTCCCCGGTGCCCTCGATCACGTCCTCGATAGCCTCGGCGCGAGCTACGACGTCGGCGAGCGCCGCGTCGAGCGCGTCGAAAGAAGCGTCCTCGGCCTCTGCAGCCCGCCGGACCCGCCAGTTTTCGGGGACGTCCGTCGGCAGCAGGTCGGTCAGGTCGGCCGTGTTGCCGAGAGTCGTCGCAGCTCCCCGGGTCGCGTTCGAGGGAGACACATTCGAATCGCCCGTGCGCACGAGCGTCAGGAGGCCCCCACCATCGAGGCGAAGGTCGGTATCGAGAAGCGGGCGGTCGTCGCTCCAGGGCAGGGCCGGTTCGCGCACCTGGACTCGCCTGCAGTCGCCCGCTTCGATACTGCCGTCGACCGCGCGGGCAGGGAGATATCCCTCCCGGGCACCGAGATCGAGAACGGCCCCACTCGAGCGCGTGTCGGTCACGACGCCATCGAAGATCGCTTCCCGAGGGGTGGGGTCGGACCAGGCGAGGGTATCGATCGCGAGGGAAGCGAGGCGCTCACGAACCGTCCCGACGGCGTCGGGATCGCCGCTCGCACCGACGCCGATGCGATCGTCGGTGGTCTCGATCGCGACGTCGTAGCCCTCCGTCCGATCGTCCATCGAGAAGCGGTCGGCGATCGATGCGGAGGGCTGAACGACGATTGCTCCTCTCTCGCTCAGTAGGCGGGTGAGGGCGGTCGCGTAGATCCCGCGGGTCCGGACGTTGACAGTCACGCGACTCCCCGCGTGGCGTTCGGTCGGCACGATCGAGGACGGGAAGGTTGGACTGAGGGTTGATGGCCTGGACCGCGGAGCGTCGGTCGGCGGGCGCACGATCGACGGTCGGAGTTCATACCACGACCGATCGACCGCAACGGAGGAAAAGCCAGCGTTCGACCGGTCGGAGCGGCTGGGGACCTTACGGCTCAGTCGGCTGCCCGACCGACGTTCGCGCCGCGATAGGCCTCGCGGTAGCGCACGAGCTTCCGGTAGAGATACAGGCCGAAGACCGTGTCGTAGACGAGGACGAACCCGAGAAAGGCGAAAATCCGCGGGAGGCCCGGAACGAACAGAGAAATCAGGCCGGGCACGACCGCCGAGAGCGTGTTGTAAGTAGCGTGGATCAGCGTAGCGATCAGCAGGCCCTTGACGACGATCGGGCCTGCGCGGTCTGGATTGAACTTCGCGAGCCCCAGATAGTAGCCCGCGATGGCCGAGTAGATGACGTGGCCCGGGCCGGCGAGCGCGCGCAGCGGGGCAATGCCCCCGCCCGCCGTCAGGACGTTCGCGAGGGTCGGGTCGTTCACCTGGCCGGCGATGTAGATCGCGTTCTCGATCGTCGCGAAGCCAAGCCCCGCGACCGCGCCGTAGACCGCGCCGTCGATCACAGCGTCGAACCGGCCGTCGCGATAGGGATAGAGCCGCACGGCGAGCAGCTTGATCGTCTCCTCGACCGGACCGACGACGAAGTAGAAGAACAGCACCGACCCGATCAGGGGGATCGTCCCGAAGAGGGGCTGAAAGAGGGAGTTGAGCACGCCCGCGAAGCCCGCGAAAAGCACCCCGAGCGCGAAGGTGCCAACCAGCAACGAGAGGGGTTCGGCGGTCGTGACGTCGGCATATCTGACGTACGCTGCAAGCAGCAAGGCGGGGACGATCGATAGTAGGATGAATATCGCGATCGGGAGATCGGCGAGCGCTGCGCCCAATCCTCCCAGGGCCAGTTGAGCCAGTAGGATGGCGAGCGCCAGCAGGATGACGACCCAGCGGACGATCGTCCGGACGGCGTTGTAGATGAACACCGACACCCCATCGAGGCGCGATCGCGCCTCCCAGGTCGCGATATCGTAGAGATCGGTGGACCCGTCGGTCTCCTCCTGGACCGGGTCCCGTTCGGCAGTCATACACCGGTCGACGCTCTCCTGGGCCTAATCGTTTGGCTTACCGACGATCGCGAGGACCGATCGGCAACCGTCTGGAGCAGCGATCGCCGGGAGCTCACGAGTCGGACCGCAGTTGCGACGCTCGAGAGGGAGACGATCGGTCCGTCGGCCGATGGCATTAGCTACCGCGCGGCCGCCAGCCACAGACCGTACACTCGGCGGCATCGGGGCCGTGAAGCCCGCCGCAGTCCGGACACTGCTTTTTATTATAGTTTTCCTCCCACCCCGGTCGACCGGTCTCGTGGCCGCGCTGGGTCAGGAAGTCGTCCAGGAGATCGTCGTCGGTCGATGCAGTGGCCATACGTGATACACTATCTCACGCATTCGATATAGGTTTAGCGGTTGCGGCCAGTGTGGCACGGGTCCACACACACACACACCCCGATCGCAACGCTGTGTAGAGGGGGTCGATTCCCGAACCGGTACTCCGAGAGGTTCCTCGCGATGGGGTTTCGGTGTGTGGCCGTTCCCGGTCGCTCCGCACGGACGAGCACGGTTATTGCTTAACGACGAGCGTGTCGGCGTATCGATCGCCGGGGCGCTGGTTGTCCTCGGAGGGGCAAAAGGAACCCGACCGCATACGAGAGCGCGCTGTCGATGTACTGGATATGGGCTGTAAGGAGGGATCGAGGACCTCAGTCAAAAGGTGCCCGTTAATCGTCGGCCGCACCTACGTCCGCACCGCGTTCGATGGTAGCCTCACTGACGATCTCGTAGAGGTTCTGCCTGGCGTCGGCGAAGTAGACGTCCTCGTCGACCGCCCCGACCCCTTCGAGCCGTTCGAGCGCGTATCGGACCGTCCGCGCCGAAAGCATCGACTCCTCGACGATGCCCTTCTGGGTTAGCGGTCCGTTGTACTCGAGCACTTTGAAGACGAGTTTCGCGCTCGGCGGGAGGTCGGAAACCCCTCTCTCGTCGGTAGCTGTCATCGTCCCAAATCAACGCGCGCGGGGCGTATAAAGGTTGAGGAAGGAAGCGCAGGGGGCTCTCGCCGGGCCGAACGAGAGTCACTTGTGAGTAGTCTGGTATACACTATACGACCGAACACATCGATCACGAAACGAGGGTAGCCGTTCGGTGCGGAACCGTTCCGGTTGGGGGTGGCTGGTGAGAACGGAGAATCGCACCGGGGAACGAACGGCTTTTGAACTCGGACGGCGATGTCGTAGATATGGCGACCGAGACCCTCGATCGGCGTGCCTCACATATCCGAGGGCTCATGGTCACGTCGATCGCGACGCTTGCGGGCATCGCTGGGGGGCTCGTAACGACGGCGATCGCGACCGGCCCGCAGGACACCATGGGCATCGCGGTGCTCGGCGCGTTCGTGATCGGGCAGTTCCCGCTCTTGCAGTTGGTCGGGATCGAAACCGAGAGCCTCTCGGCGAAGGATTACTTGTACATCGCGTTCATGACGTTCTCGCTTTGGTACGTCACCTGGGCGATACTGTTGACGACGGAAACGACCTTCTAATGGCCGACGATTCGATCGCGGTCGTTGATCTCGATCGCTGTCAGCCCGATCGCTGTAACTACGAGTGTGCGAACTTCTGTCCGCCCAATCGTACCGGCGAGGAGTGTATCGTCACCCGCGAGGAGCGTTTCAGCGAGGACGATAGCTACGCGGGCGGGGCCGATCAGATCTCGATCTCCGAGGAACTCTGTCTCGGCGAGAGCTGTGGGATCTGCGTCGAGAAGTGCCCTTTCGACGCGATCGAGATCATCAACCTGCCTCAAGAACTCGAGGCTGACCCGGTCCATCGCTACGGGGAGAACGCCTTTGGCCTCTATGGGCTTCCGGCTCCCCGTAAGGGGAAAGTTACCGGCATCTTAGGACCGAACGGCATCGGGAAGACCACCGCCGTGCGGATCCTGGGCGAGGAGATCGCGCCGAACCTCGGGGACTGGGGCGACCCACCGGGCTGGGAGGCCGTCCTGGAGGAGTACCGGGGCACCGAACTCCAGGGCTACTTGGAGGACCTACGCGCGGACGAAGTCACGGTCGCGAAAAAGCCCCAGTACGTCGATGGCATTCCCGAGCAGTTCTCGGGGAAGACCCGCGATCTCTTGGCCGGTGTCGACGAGCGCGGTGCGGTTTCCGACCTCGTTTCCGGGCTCTCGATCGAGCCGGTGATAGACCAGGACATCGAGACCCTTTCGGGAGGCGAACTCCAGCGAGTGGCACTGGCAGCTACGCTCGCCCGCGATGCGGACTTTTATTTCCTCGATGAGGTCACACCCTATCTCGACATCGGCCAGCGGATGGCCGCCGCCCGGCTGGTCCGCGAACTCGCCGAGGCGGGCGATCGGTCGATGCTCGTCGTCGAACACGATCTGGCAATCCTCGATCTGCTCTGTGACACGGTCCACGTCGCCTACGGCGAACCCGGGGCCTTCGGCGTGATCACGAGCCCGAAATCCACTCGCCAGGGGATCAACGAGTACCTGGGCGGGTATCTCGACGCGGAAAACATGCGGATCAGGCCGGAAGCCATCGAGTTCGAGCGCCATGCCCCCAGGGCAGTGAGCAGCGGGAAAGCACTCATCGAGTACCCCGATCTCGCCAAGTCCTATGGCGACGGCGAGTTCACCCTGGCGGTCGAGGGGGGAGCGATCCGGGAGAACGAAGTGCTGGGCGTCGTCGGTCCCAATGGCATCGGGAAGTCGACCTTCGCGGAGATGCTGGCCGGCGGGCTCGATCCCGATACGGGCGCGGTCCCCGAAGCGCTCGACATCGCCTACAAACCCCAGTACCTGGAGGGCGACGAACCCATTCGAGTGGATGCCTTCCTCTCCTCGATTGCGAGCGACTTTGGAACTTCGTACTGGAACACCGAGATCGCCCAGCCCCTCCAGCTCGACCGGCTCATGGAACAGACCCTCGTCGATCTCTCCGGGGGCGAGCGCCAGCGGGTCGCGATCGCGGCCTGTCTCTCCGAGGACGCCGATCTCTACGTGCTCGACGAGCCCTCCGCGCACTTAGACGTCGAACAGCGTGTCCAGGCCACCCGGGCGATCCGTCGGTCGGCCGAACAGCGTGACAACACGGTGATGGTGATCGATCACGACATCTACATGATGGACCTACTGGCTGATCGACTGCTCGTCTTCGAGGGCGAACCCGCGGTGCAGGGACAGGCGAGCGAGCCGGTGGGGATGCGCGAGGGGATGAACGTCTTCCTCTCGGATCTGGAGGTGACCTTCCGGCGGGACGAGCGGGCCGGCCGGCCACGGATCAACAAGCCCGGTAGCCAACTCGACCGCGAGCAGAAACGCCAGGGCGAGTACTATTACACGCCCTGAACACTTCTTCGTCGCCGAGCGGTCGAAAGGAATTGTATCCGCGAGTGCCATAGGTACGAGCGGTCCCCCGGGGCCGAGGGAGCCGAAGGCGATCGAGGGAGCGGGCCGACAAGCGATTACCGCACGATCGGAGCATAGCGGAGTGAGCGCGACGGGAGCGAGGAGTGCTTTTGATGCAGATTTTGCCGAGCGAGGCTGCGAAGCAGCCGAGCGCAGCGCAAAAGGTGCGCATTCTAGAAGAACTGGAATAGGTCGTCGCGCTGCTGGTCGTGCAGGTGGGTTCGGATGGCTTCGGTGAGTGGGTCGATAGAAGCGATCGTGTCTCCCCACTGCTGCCAGGGCGGAAGCAGGCCGAGCCGGTCACACAAAGCGTTCAGCCGTTCGTCCCGGTCGTCTACCTTGTCCATCTTGTTCGCTGCGACGACCGTGGGAATCCCCAGGTCCCGACAGAACGAGAAGAGTTCGACGTCGTGGGGCACTTCCCCCCGCTCGGAGTGACGATCGATGATTTCGACGGCGCTTTTGGCGTCGACGACGAGCACCGCGACGAGGATTTCTGCACTGTGGCCCTCGATGTACTGGACGATGTCGGTCTTGATTTCCTCGCGTGTGTCCTCGGGGACGCCCTTCATGAACCCGAAGCCGGGCATGTCCGTAAGCGCGAAATCGGCTTCGTGCCAGTCGTAGAAATTCGGCGATCGAGTTACGCCGGGCTTCCTGCCGGTGGCGAAGTCATGTCCTGTGAGTTCGCGTAGCAGGGTGGATTTCCCGACGTTAGAGCGCCCACAGAAGAGTACTTCTGCACCGCGATCGGGCCGGCCGTCGAACATGACCCTCGTTCGGCTCGAAAGCGCTTAATCACCTTGGATCGGCTCGGTCGGTCGCTCCAATGCCGGCAGTCGGTCGGAATGATTCGATACCGGTGACCGATCGTCGATCCGGCCGCGGTACCGGTCGTTCAGATGCAGGCGATAGGACTATTGCCCGTACCCTGGTAGCCGACGACGACAGAACGATCGGCTGAGCGGACGGCGACGCGGATCGACGGGAGCATTGCGGAGCCGGGGCGGGAACGACATGGTGAACGTGATCTAATGCGTCTGGTCAGAGCACTCGTTACGGAGGAGAACCGCGAGTCGGTCCTCGAAGCGCTTCGGGAGAAAGACATCGATTTCGTCCTCACCGACGGGGGCGAAGAGTCGGTCGGCACTTCGATAGTAGAGTTCCCGGTACCGACCGATGGGCTCGGGGACGCTCTCGATGCTGTCCGCGATGCCGGGCTGAGGGATGAGTACATCGTGATCCTTAGCGCCGAGAACGCGATCACACCCCACGCCGAGGCGCTCTGGGATCGGTACGCGACCGACTACGACCCGCTTCGACCCCCCGAGTTGCGCTCGAAGGCACGGGACCTCAGCCAGGATCCCGCCTCGTATGCCGCGATGATTTTCCTGAGCGCGATCATCGCCGCCGTGGGACTGCTCGTCGACTCGACGGCGATCATGATCGGCTCGATGGTGATCGCTCCTTTAGTCGGGCCGGCGCTCACCGCTGCGGTCGGTGGGATCACGGGTGATCGAGCGATGGTGGTCGATTCCGTTCGTATCCAGGCGCTCGGACTCGTCGCCGGGGTGCTCGGCGCGATCGTGTTAAGCGCTTTTCTGAGATACAGCGGCTACATGCCGACGGCGCTCGACCTCGATGCCATCGGGCTGATCGGCGCGCGGATGGCACCGGGCCTGCCCTCGGTACTGGTCGGGGCGGCAGCGGGAGCGGCCGCGGCACTCGCGCTGACCACCAAGGGAAGCAACACGCTCGTCGGCGTGATGATCGCCGCCGCGTTGATCCCGGCTGCGGCCGTCGTCGGGATCGCGATCGTCTGGGGCGAGTCGCTCATCGCGCTCGGGAGCGCCGCGTTGCTCGTGAGCACGATGGCAGTGGTCAATCTCTCGCTGTACGCCACGCTGTGGATCCTCTATCGCTCGCGGGAGTTCGAGCCGGCGTTGCTCGGGGATCAGACGACGACGCGCGCTGGAATCCTGACGGTCGGGCTCGTCGTACTCGCGGTCGCGATCGCCGGGGCCGGGACCTACCAGCAGGCGATATTTCGCTATGAGGTGGCCAACGAGGTCGAAGCGGTCCTCGACGAGCCCGAATACGAGAGCCTGAGCGTCGTCTCGATCCGCACCCAATACGGAGGAATCGACCCGTTCACGGAAGCGGAGACGGTCACCGTCACCCTCGCCAAGAGCGCGAACGCCTCCTATCCCCGGCTCTCGGCGCGACTCTACGAGCGGATCGCGGCTGCGACCGGACCCGACGTGACGGTCGGCGTCCAGTTCAGTTCCTATCAGCGAACGAGCAGCCAGGAGGGGAACTCGGCCGCTCGGTCGTCACAGGGTCGATCCGCTCTCGACTGGGCGAAACGGGTCGATCTTCCGACCGTCGATAGCCGGTCGCCCCTCTCGAAACGAACAGTGTCGTCGGCTCCGAGCTACCCCTCATAGGGGAGTTCCGGCTCGTAGCCCACCGCGTCGATCGCAGTCTCGAGAACTTTTTCGACGTTCTCGCTCTCGGCGACGCTCATGTACAGATCGGCTTCGACCGCACGCGAGCGATCGGCTTTGGTACAGACGGTAAGGACTGGCACGTCGAAGGCTTCGAGGACCGCATCGCGCAGCGCGAGTTGCGAGGAGAGGGGATAGCCACAGGCCCCCGAAGCGTCGACGAAGACCAGTACCGTGTCCGCGAGGTGGGTGAGCGCGCTCAGGGCCTGGGATTCGATCTCGTTGCGCTCCTCGGGGGCGCGATCGAGCAGCCCTGGGGTGTCAACGATCTGATAACGTATGTACTCGTCCTCGACGTGGCCGACGTGGACCTGCTTGGTCGTGAAGGGATAGCGCGCCGTCTCGTTGCGGGCGTTCGTCACGCTGTTGACGAAGGTGGATTTCCCGACGTTCGGGTAGCCCGCGACGACGATCGTCGGTTCCTCGGCGTCGATCTCGGGCAGTTCCCGCAGCATGTCCCGCGCGTCGGCGAGGGACGCCAGATCGTCCTCGACTTCCTCGATGACGTCCGCCAGGCGGGCGAACGCTTGCTTTCTGAACTTCCTCGCGGTCTCGGTGTCGCCGCGCAGTCGGTCCTGGTACTCACTGCGGATCTCCCGGCACTTTCGGCTCGCCCAGGAGAGTTCCGATAAGCTCCGTCTGCACGCGTCGACGTCGACGAGTGCGTCGGCCAACTCGTAGTAGAAGGGATCGGTCCGATCGAAGTCGGGCCACTCCCGGACGAGGTTCTCCAGGTTGTCCGCGAGGATATTGGCAGCCGTCTGGAGCATCGACTGCTGGGCCTCAAGCCTGGATTTCGCCCGGCCCGCACGCGCCGCCCGCGAGAACGCCTTGTCGATCAGCTCCTCCGCTGTGGGGTGGGTCGGGAGCCGTTCGAAGGTCATGACTGATCTACGCCATCGACTGCTAAAGGCCGTTCCATTCGGCTCCGTTCCCTCCAACTTTCGAGAGTGACGGCCCGCCGTTTATACCCGCCGGCGTTCTACGTGTGAGGTATGCAACTATCGGGAAGCGGAACGGGAGGAGGAGAGCGCCTCAGTCGGCGGAGCCTGTTGGGACGGGCGTCGGCGGGCGGGCTCTCGCTGGCTTCGATCGGCGCGCTCGGCAGCGGGCGCGCCGCGCCCGGGACCGACCCGCTCACGATAGTTCATGGCAGCCAGTTCCATGGTCGATTCGGACCGCCGAACGCGCCCGCGATCTCCCGGTACGTGGCGGTCATCGAGCAGCTACGGAGTGACTTCTCGAACAGCGCCTTTCTCGCCACCGGCGACGACATCGCAAAAGCCCCGCTGGCTACCTTCTTTCGGGGTAAGCATATCGTCGACGCGATGAACTACATCGATCCCCTCGCGGGCGCTATCGGCAACCACGAGTTCGACTACAGTCCCTATGTCCTCCGACGACGCACCGAGAGCAGTTCCTTTCCCTGGCTGTCGGCGAACCTGCTCGCCGGGAAGAACCGTCCCCTCCCCGGTGCGAAGCGGTGGACAACGGGATCAGTCGGCGATCTCACTGTCGGCGTGTTCGGGCTCTCGGTGCTCGATCTCACTCATTACCTCTACTACCCCGCTGACTACCGCATGCGACGGGCCACCCGGGCAGCGAAAAGCGCGGTCGAAGCCCTCGATCGGGCGGGCATCGATTACGTAGTGGGGGCTTCACACTTGCGGCTAAAGGGCTCGAAGACCGTCGCCCGAAACGTCGAGGGTATCGACCTGCTGGTCGGCGATCACGCCGAGCACGTCTTCGATGCTCCCATCGAGATCGAGGGAACGACGATCGACAGCACTGGCGCGGGGTTCGACCGTGTCGGGCGAGTGACTGTAGACGGCGATGGACTCGCGGAGTACGGGCGCGTGCCGGTGACCCCGCGCGTCGACCCCGACCCGGGAATGAAGCGGATCGTAAAGCAGTGGCGACGGCGCTACGAGTTAGAGAACCCCATCGACGAGGACGTGGCGGTGCCGCTCCCTCCCTGACCGGGACTTACTGCCTCCTATCCAGTGCCGAAACCGGGAGATCGACGCCGGGAATTTCTCGCCACCACCGATTCGTCCGCTCGCGGCGTACATTCGATATGGCGAACTGGCGCGCGGTCGTGATGGGCTTTCTCGTCCAGTTCCCGTTAGGGATCATCGGATTCGCACTCCCCGGGATCGGTCACCTCGCGGCGGGCCTCCTCGGCGGGTGCTTCTCGCGGGCTACGCCCGCTCGAATGGTACGAGGCGCGTAGCGCCTCGCTATCGTCGCGGGGTATCTGGCCGGCGGCGGTCTCGGTCGGGGCTTCTGGCACGGGCTGCTCGCCGGGTCGATCGGCTCGGTCGCCGTCGGGATCGTCATCGCGGTCGCGGTGGGCGTCCTCGGCTTCGCGCTCGGCCCGATCGGACCGCTGCTCGGTGCCGGCGTCCTCGTCGTCGCGGTCCTCATCGCTCTCCGCTTGGGACTGGAAAGCGCGATCGCCGGCGCGATCGGCACGGCACTCGCCTGAGTGGGTGCCCGACGCCACCGGGCAATATCGAGCGCGCGAAACCCGCCGCGATCGGGGAGGTTTTGTCGCTCGCGATGCCCTTTGTGATATGGCACGGATCGACGCGGAGACGCTGCTGCCGAACGACCGCCTACGGGAGATGGTCGCGGACGGCGAGGTAACACAGATCCATCGCGGCCAGGAGTACGCGATGGCCGGCGATGCCTTCGCGATCGACGGGGCCAAGTTCGAGGTGACCGACACCGAGGGGCGGCAGTTAGGCGATCTCACCAACGAGGACGCCCGAGCCGAGGGCTCACCGGACCTGGAGGCCTACCGCGAGCGACTCCAGCACGCTCACGAGGATTTCGAGTGGGACGAGACCAGCGAGGTCGTACGCCACCGTTTCGAGCGCGCCGAGTGAGCCCGGTCGGTCTCACGAGAGACCGGTGCGTCGGCCGACACCGAAAACGAGTACTGCCGGCCACCGCCAGTCGGAGAGAGCTATCGGCGCTCGCGCAACTCCGTCCGTAGGTCAGCGAGCCTCATGTCCTTCATCGCAAGCAGTACCAACAGGTGATAGACGAGATCGGCGGCCTCGCCCGCTAGTTCCTCGTTGTCGTCGTCTTTGGCCGCCAGTAGGACTTCGGTAGTCTCCTCGCCGAGCTTTTCGAGTACCCGGTTCTCGCCCTTCTCGTGGGTGAACAGTGAGGCAGTGTAGGAATCCTCCGGAAGGGTATCCCGCCGCTGTTCGATCACGGCGAACAGCTCGTCGAGAACCGCCGTCTCCTCGCTCGCCGGGCCAGCACCTCCCGCGTCGGTCGTTGCCCCCTCGCTAGCCCCGCCAGCCTCGTCGGCATCAGAAGCCTCGACAGTTCCCTCAGGAGCGCTATTAGCGGTGTCGTCGGCGTTAGGGGGCATCACGGCTGCTCGTAGACCTCGCGGACGTCCTGGAGTTCGACGAACTCGTCGGCTGGCTGACGGCCCTCCTCGAAGACTTCATCGCTGATCTCGACCGCGGCGTTCGTGCGTGCGGCAAGCGCGAGCGAATCGCTCGGGCGGGCGTCGATCACGGCGTCCCCTCTGGGTGTCACGAGGTGGAGATCGGCGATGTAGGTCCCCTCCTCGACGGCGCTGACGACGATCCGGTCGATCCGGCCGCCGAGTTCCTCGATCGAATCCAACAGGAGGTCGTGGGTGAGCGGTCGGCCGAGATCGATCGCGTCGGCCCCGCGGGCGATGCTCGCCGCCTCCTCCAGGCCGATGAAGATCGGGAGAACGTCGTACTCCTCGCCCTCGACGCCCAACAGGACGATCCCAGTCGGTCCCTCGGGCGTGCCGGCGACCCGCACCGAGTCGATGCTCGCGTCCATATACCTCCTCCACGACATCCGGGCAAAAGCGTCTCACGGTTCGGCGCTCGTTGGAGGGGGAAAGATGGCGAGGGCTACGCCGAGGTGTCGAGCGCCGGGTTCTCGAAGAAGGCCAGCCCATGGAGCCGCGCGTCGTCGGTTAGTTCGGGATGGAACGAGGTTCCGACGATGGGACCGGAACGGACCGCTACCGGTCGGTCGTCCCAGGTCGCGAGGACCTCACACTCGCCGGAGTCGGTGATCACGGGTGCGCGGATGAACACCCCCGGGAAGGGTTCGTCGAGGCCGGCGATACCGATCGGTGCTTCGAAGCTATCGCGCTGGCGTCCGAAGGCGTTGCGCTCGACGGTCACGTCCAAGACGTCGAGGTTCGCGACGCGCTCGTCGCCGGCATCCCGGGCGGCGACGATGAGCCCGGCACAGGTAGCCAAGAGGGGTTTGCCCGCCGCGACGTGCTCGCGGATCTCGGGGGCGATCTCCTCGCGGCGGAGCAACCGGGAAATCGTCGTCGACTCGCCGCCGGGCATCGAGAGCAGATCACAGTCGGGGACCAGCCCCGAGTCCCGGATCTCGCGGACGTCGACGCGCTCGCCGTGGGCAGTGGCCGCACGCGTGATCGCATTCGCGTGTTCGGCGACATCACCCTGAACGCCGATCACGCCGGCCGTAAGCGTCATACCAGTAGTTGTACGTCAGTCGGCAAAAGCGGCGTGTTCGCCGACGATCGAAGCGGACGATCGGACCCGATAGCGCCTCAAACGAGGTTGAGGATCTGGATGAGCACGCCGAAGGCAGCACCGAAGGCGACGACGGTCTTCGGGTCGATCCGGATCGCGTTTCGGTCCTCGGCGTCGAAGTAGCGCACGAGTCCGGCACTGGACATCAGTCCGCCGCCACCGCTTTGACCACTCATACGTCCTCGTAGGACGGCGGCAGTGCTAAACGTTTCGACGGGTTCGCCGGTCCGTCCCGATCGGTGCGAGTACGTTAGCCTACCGTGAGCGACGACCCGCAACTCGATGGACGACCAGGTATCGACCCACAGGGGAGGTCGATCGAGGAAACGCTTATCAGCGAGCGAGGGCAACTGACCGAGTGTCATGAGCGTCCGATTAAAGGACTTCTACGCTGACTGGTGTGGCCCGTGTAAGACTCAGGACCCGATCTTAGAGGAGGTCGAGGAGGACTGGGAGGCAGTCGAGTTCCAGAAGGTAAACGTTGACGAACAGCAGGAAACCGCCAACGAGTACCAGGTCCGCTCGCTGCCGACGCTGGTGGTCGAGAACGACGAGGGCGTCGTCGAGCGGTTCATCGGCGTCACCCAGCGCGACGACATCGAGACCGCGCTCGAACGCGCAAGCGCCTGAACTGGCCGAAGGGCTGAAAGGCCAGAGACGGTACCAGGGCTCGATTAGCGGTAATCCGCTTTTCGAACACGTTACAGCGCCCGGTTAGTCGATCGACCACCGGCGGGCGGTGCAGTCGAGGGTCGTTCTCGGGTGAGGGCGGATCCGGTCGGGACGGGCCACAGCGATTGGCTGGTCAACCAGCGCTCAGGCGGCGTCAGTGCTGTCGGCGTTCCCGGTAGCCCCCTGGAACTCCTCGGCGGTCTCGAAGACGTCTTTCATCCAGGCGTCCAGATCGTGGGCTTCGACCTGCTCGCGGAGCGCGGCCATTCGCTCGACTCGCTCCTCGCCATCCATCGAGAGCGCGGCATCGATCGTCTCGACGAACTCGTCGGTGTCGTAAGGGTTGATCACCAAGGCGTTCTCGCCGAGTTCCTCGTACGCGCCAGTCTGATCGGAGAGGACGAGCACGCCGTTTTCGTCTACCTGGGCGGCGACGTACTCCTTGGCGACGAGATTCATGCCATCGCGCACCGCGCTCACGAGCATCACGTCGCTGAAGCGATAGAGCCCGCTCAACTCCTCCTGGGAGAGGAAGTCGGTGAGGTAGACGACCGGCTGCCACTCCTCGGTGCCGAAGCGGTCGTTGATCCGCTCGACGGCCTCGGTGACCTCGGCTTGGAGGTCCTGGTACTCGGGGATCAGCGAGCGGGACTCGTTTGCCTTCTGGACGTAGGTGAGTTCGCCGCGCCACTCGGGATGGCTCTCCCAGAACGCTTCGAGAGCGGCGAGGCGCTCGGTGATGCCCTTGGTGTAATCGAGCCGATCGACCCCGAGCGCGACCGTCCCCGCGGAGATATCGTATTGTTCCTTGAACTCCGCCCAGAAGTCCGTTCCGACGGACTTGCTCGCGCGCCGGACCGAATCGGCGTCGATTCCCATTGGAAAGGCCCGGATCGCCGTCGCGTGATCGCCGTAGTGGATCCGATTCCGGTCGCGGTCGACGAAGGCATCGTCGAAGGTCTCCTCGACGCAATCGATGAAGTTCTCACAGTAGCGCTCGACGTGAAATCCCAATAGGTCGTTGCCGAGCAGCCCCTCCAGTAGCTCTCGGTGTTGGGGACAGGCTCGGAAGGTATCCCAACCCGGCCAGGTGATGTGCCAGAAGTGCATGTAGAAGGCCTCGGGCACTTCCTCCCTGACCATCCGCGGGGCGAGCGCGAAGTGATAGTCCTGGAACCAGATCAGCGAGTTCTCACTCGCCTGCTCGATCACGCTGTTTGCGAACTTGCGATTGACCGATTGGTACTGCTGCCAGTGTTCTTCGGCGAAGTCGGTCTTCCAGACCCCGCCGTGACAGAGCGGCCAGAGCACGCGATTCGAGTAGCCATAGTAGTACTCCTCGACTTCCTGGTCGGTGAGCCAGACCCGCTGTAGCGTGTAGGAGGGGTCCTCCGGTGGCATCCGGACCGTGCCGTCCGCGTCGGTGACCGCCCTATCGGCCTCGCCATCGCCCCAGGCGATCCAGGTGCCGTCGGTGCGCTGGAGCACGGGATCGAGTCCCGCCGTTAGCCCGCCGGCCGGCCGGTTGACGCCGATCTCGCGCTCGTTGTTCTCGCTTTCGGCGTCCTCGCCGTCCTCGTAGGTGTGTGTGTACGGTTGTCTGTTCGAGACGACGATCAACGAACCGTCGTCGATCGCCGATACGTTCCCCTCCTCGGCGCGGTTGGTGTTAGTCCCCATCGGTGATGGCGTGTCCGTCCGTTCGACTGTGCTGACACATAACGTCTCGCCTGGTATAGCGTCGCCGGGTTCCGGACATAAACCCTTCACGTGCATGTGCCTGCCGAGTGAGTACGTCCCCGTACCTCGCTTCCCTCCCCGATCGACCGAAACGATCCCGATACCACGACCCGGCCCAGGTCGTGGGCCGGGGTCGGGAGCCGTGCTACTCGAAGCGGACGCCGACGTCCGAGAGGTCGCGGTTGTACTGCGCGAGGTTGATCAAAAGTGGCGTGAGGCTCTCGACGGGCGCGGCGTTCGCGATCGACCCAGCGTCGAGCGCGCGCAATCCGTCGATCCCCGCGGCGAGATCGCTTACCGTGCCCTTTGCCTCTTCGTCGTCGCCGACCACGAGGGTATCAGCCTCGATCTCCGTATCGAGGTTCGCGAGTTTGCCCGCCGCGAGGCTGTGGAAGGCTCCGATCACGGGCACGTCCTCGGGCGCGGCGCTCGCGGCGAGTGCGGTGACGCTGCCGGCACTCGGGCGGTTGTACTGGAAGCCCCCCTCCTCGCGTTGCATCCCGACCGCCGGGCTGACGAGGATCGTCTCTTCCAGCCGGTCGGCGATCGATTCGATCGTATCAACGAGGTGGTAGGCGGGCACACAGAGGAGAGCGATGTCCGCCCGGTCGGCGGCCATCCCGTTGGCGAAGCCGCTGATAGAGGCCTCGATCCCATGCCTATCGAGTTCATCTTCGTACTCCTCGACTGCTTCACGGGCCTTTTCCGGATTCCGGGAGCCCACTAACAGGTCGTGGTCGGTGTCCTTAGCCCAGCGCAGCGCGAGCCCTTTGCCGATATCACCGGTCCCCCCACAGAGCGCGATTCGCATACTCTCGGGTGGGTCGATCGGTGGTTAAGCGTTGTGTGATCGGCTGCGTTCGTCCATTCACTCCCCGACGACACGCTACCGAACGCTCAGGCTCGCCGTCCCGCTACGCCGAGCGTGGATACCGTCGATTACCGGTGGTGTCACCATAACATCGGTTCCGCCCTCCCACCGAAACGGACGCCGGAGCGCGCGAGCTGAACTACAAGGGTAAACGGATCAAGCCAAACCGAGTCCAACGACGACGAGATACGCAAAAGCGTTGTTTAGCCCATGCATGAGGACAGCTCCCGAGAGGTTATTGAACCGGAGTCGGATGAGCGCCGGCAGGACTCCCCACACCGATATAAACAGCGTCCCCGCAGCCCCGAAGTTCGGGAGATGAATCAGTGCGAAGAGTCCCATCATGATAGCTACCGCGCTCACGGCCCCGAATCCACGGGAAAGTAACGTCCCGAGAACGAGCCCTCGATAGAGAATCTCCTCGGTTATCGGGGCGATAATCACCGCGCCGACGACGATGATCGCTATCGTCGACGGGGTCGTCAACGAGTACGACAGGCCCCGGAGTTCGTACCCGAACACTGCACTCACGCGGCTCGTGAGTTGGTACACTCCCAGCCCGACGACGAATGCAGCCCCAGCCCAGCCGAGTTCGGTCATCGATGGGCGGGCAAACCGGAAGACTGCCGCGCGTTCGTCCCTTGATAACAGGGCATACAACCCACCGACAGTCACGACGTTTGCCAGCCCATAGACGAGATAGGCCATCGGCAGCCCGTACGCATCGCTCGGTGTCCCAGTGACGATGCTATGTACGATGAAAAACACCATCGTCAACGGCACCGGGAGGACGGCAGCGGCGAGAACGAGCCACGTACGGTCTTTCAATGAAGCGACCTCAGGTCGCGTACGTTCGTGGACGAAATCCGTGGTTGACATGCACTATGAGCTTCGTCTATCCGACAAAAGTCCTGGGTTAGCTAGGAAAGTGACACAACTCAGGGTAGCTGGTTAAACTTACCCTGTAATACGATCCCGCCACGGTTGCGCGGTGCATACGCCCCTGTACTGGCTAAGGCTCGGGAAAAATCATATATTTGCCATTGGCCGGTCGCTGGAGAACGAATCGTCGATCGCGATCGACTGCTGGTGGCTCACAGGCATTCGACCCTCTTACACCGGATCGAGCAGACCGGGCAGGTCGTTCACCGAATCGAGCACCCGATCCGCACCCGCCGCCTCGAATTTCTCCCTGCCGTCCTCGCCGCTCAAACCGCCGGTGAGAACGCCGACGGCCCGGTACTCCCGCTTGGGGTCGGCCGCGGCGGCGTTGCACGCGGTTCGAATGTCGTCTAAGGTGTCGCCGACGAATACGATGGACTCGGAATCGAAACGCTCGGCGAGCGCCAGGAGCGCGCGGGGGTGGGGTTTGCCCTCCGCCCAGTCGTCCATCGTAAACCGGTGGTCGGCGGGAACGTCGAGTCCGACCCGCGAGAGGGCGATCCCGGCCTCGGCGGCCGGCCGGCCGGTGAGTACCCCGACCCGGAACGCCTCGGTAAGTACGGCGATCGTCCCGGGGGTAGCGATGGTCGGCTCGTCGTGGATGTAGCCCCGGGAATCGAGCGTGAGATCGGGGTCGGGGTCGGCTCCTTCGAGATCACGATAGAGCTCCGTGCCGAGGTAGAGCTCCTGGAAGACCGCCCGCAGCCGACCCGGGTCCCAGGCCTCGCGGACGCGGGCGGTCACCTCGGGGGCGAGAGCGCTCTCGATTACCGCCTCGGCCGCGTCGAGCCCACCCCCTCGGTCGGCGATCCGATCGGTAAATCCCTCGATCGCCTGCTCCAAGCCTTTCCGCTGGGCGAGAACGTAGAGCGCGGCGGCATAGGTGAGTTCCCAATCGTTGTTGAACCCGCCGGCGTCTTTGAACTCCTGGATGCCCTCACGGGGGATCGTATCGGAGTACACCGACTCGACCGATTCGACGATCGCTCGCCGGTAGGACTCGGCGACGTCCACGAGCACGTCGTCGATGTCGAGGGCAACCGCATCGGCGTTCATACGCTTCCCCCGCGATCCCGCTCGCCATCACCGACGGTCGGTCGCCGCTGCTCGGTCTCGATCGCCCGGAAGAGGGTATCGCCGGGAATGGTCTCGATCGTAGCGGGGATCGAAGGCGCGTCGGCTCCGAGCGTCGTGAACAGAAAGGGAACCTCGACCGCACGGGCGATCGCTCGGACCGGCTCGTGGAGTTCGGGCGGACAGTTCAGCGCGTAGATCGCCGCGCCGTCCGCATAAACCCCGAGGTCGGGATCGAACGCGTCGTCCCGGCGGAAGGTTACCGTCTCGGGAACGTCCCGGGGCTCGATGTCGGTCGCGATCACGGTACTCCCCCGAGCAGCGAGGGCGGCGGCGACCTCGGGGCGGCGGCCGATCCCGATTTCGACGAGGGGGTCGTACGCCCCGAGACGAGTACATAGCGCACCACAGCGAGGGGAGATCGGATCCACGTCGGGACGTTTATGCGCCCGCCCGGCTAATAGTTTCGTATGCACGTCGAGGTCGTGCCGGTCGGCGACGTTCCGGGGTCGGTAAAGCGGGGTGCATCGAGCGCGCTTCGATCCGCCTACGACTGTGAGGTCACGATGAGCGACGCCCACCCGATTCCGGAGGACGCCTTCGATGGGAGCCGCGGGCAGTACCGTGCGGAGGAGTTCATCGAACTGGCGAGTCGCGTCGGCACCGGGACGAAAAACGTCGCCGTCACGACCAAGGACCTGTTCTACCGGCGGCGCAACTACGTCTTCGGGCTCGCGTATCTCGGCGGGAACGGCTGTGTGGTCTCGACTTACCGGCTCCAGACCGCCTCCGACGGCGGGGCCGCCCCCGACTCCGAGGCAGCAGTCTTCGACGATCGGGTCCGCAAGGAGATCGTCCACGAGGTCGGGCATACCCTCGGGCTCGAACACTGTGACGACAGCGCCTGTGTCATGAACTTCTCGCCGACGGTCCGGGAGGTCGACGTGAAAGAACAGACCGTCTGTGTCTCCTGTGGCGGGAGCGTCTGAGACCACCCTCGATACCGA
>PXRA01000046.1:10733-18463 GCA_003021725.1 Halobacteriales archaeon QH_8_64_26 | reverse complement strand
GGTCAGCGAGCACGCCGCAGTGCTCGTCGACTGGAGCGCGCGGATCGAAAGCGGAGAGAACGTCGTCTGTGTCGCGAGCGAGGGCACGCACGAACTCGCAGTCGCGGTCGCACGCGCGGTCGGCGAGCGGGGCGCGAACCTCGTGACGCTCTCAGGGTCAGCGGAGGTTGAACGCGCTTATCTCTCGGGCTACACCGAGCACGCCGGAATCAACGGAGATGACGCCGATGACCTCGGGTTTCCCGAGAGCCCGGCCCACGAACTGGCGCTGTATGAGAACGCCGATACGGTACTACTTCTCGGCGGCGGGCGAAACACCGCGGCGCTCGCGGACGTTCCCGCCGCGACGCGCCAGGCGGCGAGCAAAGCACGGATCGACGTCCGGGAGGCGCGGATGGCGACCGACTGGGTCTCGACCATCCATCCCACCCGTGCGCTTGCCCAGCAGGCCGGCACGAGCTACGAGGCCTACCGGGAGTTCGTCCACGACGCAGTGGTGCGCGACTGGGAGACCCTGGCAGAAGAGATGGCCCGCGTAAAGGAGACCCTCGATGGGGGCTCGACGGTTCGGATCGAGGCCGAGAGGACGGATCTCACGCTTTCGATCGATGATCGGCAAGCGGTCAACAGCGCGGCGTCGGTCGCCTACGACTCACATAATCTCCCGAGCGGCGAGGTGTTCACCGCACCCACCGATACCGAGGGCGAGGTCCGCTTCGACCTGCCGATGACGATCCGCGGGCAGCGGGTCAAGGATGCTCGGTTGACATTCGAGAACGACGAGGTGATCGACTGGGACGCAGCAACGGGCGAAAAAGTCCTACAGGAGGTGATCGAGACCGACGAGGGCGCACGCCGGCTCGGGGAGTTGGGCATCGGGATGAATCGCGGGATCACCCAACTCACCGACAACATCCTGTTCGACGAGAAGATGGCCCGAACGATCCACCTCGCGCTCGGCCGGGCGTATAGCGCCTGCCTGCCCGATAGGGAGACGGGCAACGACAGCGCCGTCCACGTCGATCTCATCGCCGATATGCGCGAGGAGTCCCAGGTGAGCGTCGACGGCGAAGTCCTCCAGCGAAACGGCTACTTCAGGTGGGAAGACGAGTTCGAAGAGTGAACTACAGGGAAGTCGCCGAGGAACTCGCTGCGGAGTTCGTCGATAGTCCGTTAGAGTACGTCGCCGAGTTCGACGTACAGGCGCGATATTACGAGCGACTCCGAAGCGAACTGGACGCTCGGGGAGAACTATACGCCGAGGTGATGCGACCGAACCTCGCCGAGACGACGAACGGATACGAACGAGCGTACTGGCAGTCGGCCGAAGAGAAGCTTCGGAGGGCGGGTCGTTTCGGCCGCGTTCACACTGAAGTCAGCGTCACGCAGGGAGAACGGATCGATCTCGTCGTCTTCGGCGACCGGCTGGAGCGCCCGATTCGGTGGATCGACGGATCGAAGCGGTTCGACGAACGTGATCTCGACGCCGCGTTCGAGCTGAAATTCGTCAAGAACCAGTCATACTTTCCGACACACGTCCCAGCCGCGTCGATCGAGAGTCTCTCCGAGAAGGAGCTACGATCGGAGCTGGACGTAGAAAGGAACTGTCTGAAACCGGATTTCGACGAACTGAAGCGACTTCCCAATCACGTCGAGGCGTTCTCGATCATCTACTCAAACGAGAACTACCTCTATACCGAACCGATCTCGCCCGCCGAACGGGACCACCGGCCGGAGTACGCCCGTCTCGGGACGGTCGCGAGGGAGTGGATCAGCGATCGAGCGGGCGAGACGAACGTGCTGTATGCCATGCCACGTGGCTCTCAGTGGCTCACTGACTGAGAGACTCACATGGGCGTCCCGAAGATATAAGTCCTCGCTCGGCACCCCTTTTCTATGCGGTGGTCACTCCATCGAACCGCACGCGGGCAAAGCGACTCCGGGGCGAGGTCCTCGAGCGAACGACGAGCGGGCGCGGACACACAGTGCGATCCGGACCGATGAGTCGGCTCCTCACCGACGAGCAGGTTACCCTCCTCAGCAAGGGGTTCGTACTGCTTCTCCTGGCGATCAGTCTCCTCGCTCTGGTCGTCGAGTTTCGCGAGGACGGGACCCTTGTTGCGCTCTCAGGGGCGTTGGTGTTCGTCTACGTGAGTAGCGTCCTCGCCGTCGGCGTGTTCACCGATCGGCTGTTCGCTCCGGAGATACAGATCGCGCTATTTGTGGGGTTTACGGCCTACTGGGTGTACGACTATTTCGAACGGGACACTACCCTCTCGATACTCCTCGTCGTCTTCGGGCTCGCCGTGTTCCTCCAACAGGGACGGCGGCTACTAGAATGAGTTGCGGGTTCGGTCGATAGCTGCCCGGGTGGAGAAAGGAAAGGCACGATCGACAGTCGTAGCCGAGCGGGTTATCGGCCGGAGCGTACGAACCTGACTACCCGGCTGAGAAGCGAGGCCGGACGGCGGTGAGAACGACAGAACGCCTGGAGTGGTCAAGGTGTAAAGTCGTAGAGATCGTCGCCGACGTGGTGGATCGACTCGACGACCATCCCGCTCTCGCCGACCATCTCCGCGCCGTCTACGGCCGCGCGCCCGATCGCTAAGGTCTTACCGTGGGTCTCCTCGGCGATCGTTACGACATTGCCGGCGTCGATCGCGTCGTCGGCATCGACGATCCCCGGGCGCATTACGTTCGCGCCGTCGCTGACGAAGGATATCGCGCCGGCGTCGACCTCGACGATCCGCTCCGTCGGGGGGAACTCGTTCGCCCCGCGGACCGTTGGGGCGAACTCGCCGTCTATTCGGAAGGCCGCCGGATCGCCGTCGATGAGGACGACCTCGAAAGGCGCGTCGAGGAGCACGACCCGTTCGTAGTGCTCGGCATCGAGGGCAATACCGAAGCGCTCGGCGAGGGTGTCCTCGAGATCCGTGACCGCGTCGCTGCGGAGGTGATGGCGGGATTTGACTTCCATGTTCGCCCCCTTCGGTCGCCGGATATAAATCGGGCGTGACCGACGGCCAGTAAGGGCTAAGTGCGCCGGGCCGAAAGGAGGACTCGATGTGGAGACCCCGGCGTAACCGGGAGCAACGGACGGTTACCTGTATCGCCTGTGGGGAGTCGATCCAGCGATCGGAGGCCCGCGAGTACGACAAGCTCGGGGACCGTTGGGAACGGGAAGACAAGGAGTTCGAACACCTCTGTAAGGGGTGCTTTCGGGAGCTCTGTCACCAGCCACGCGAGGGCTTGGAAGCGATGCTCACCGAGAGCCAGGCCGGTGAACGGACACGAGAGGACTTCCTCGCCCGGTATGGCGAGTTGATCGAGGAACGGTACGGCTCCCCGGACGAAGCCGACAGCTGAGTTCCAGCGGAGAAAGCCGGGACGGTCTAACGGTATGGGGGAGACGACGACACGACTAACTACCGAAGTTTCCTACTCGTAGTATGGCAAGCGATCAGGCCGCGGCCGGCACCGCAGAAGCTCAGGGCCCCGTCACGATCGACGAGGAGATGGCCCGCCACGTTGTGAACAAACGCAGCGAGCTCTTAGAGAAGTTCGAGCTCCGCGAGGAGTTCTCCCAGGAAGTCCTCGCGGAAGCCGAGGCACGCACCGAGGACGTCGACAGCGAGATCGGACGCGAGTTAGCGGAGCGGGAGGACCTCAGAGAGCTGACGACCTGGACGACCGATCCAATCGACGCCCAGGACTTCGACGACGCGCTCTCGATCGAGAAGCGAGAGGACGAATACGTACTGCACGTCCACATCGCGGACGTCACCCACTACGTCCACCCCGAGAGCGCGATGTGGGAAGAGGCCATCGAGCGGGCGAACACGGTCTACCTGCCAGCCTACACCGTCCATATGCTTCCCCCCATCCTCGCGGAGACCGTCTGCTCGCTTGTCCCGAACGAGGATCGTCTGGCCCATACCGTCGAGATGCACATCGACCGCGAGACCCTTTCCTACGAGGACATCGATATCTACAAGTCCGTTATCGAGAGCGACGAGCGCCTCACCTACAGCCAGGCCGAAGCCCGGATCGACGACCCCGACACGCCGTTGCACGATGAAAACGCCCTCGCGTTCGAACTCGCCGATCGCCTCCACGAACAGCGCAAGGAAGACGGCTCGCTCGTTTTAAACCCCTCCCGCGATCGCGCTCATACCATCATCGAGGAGTCGATGCTGAAGGCGAACAAGGCGGTGACCCACGAGCTGATGTGGTCTCGTGGTGTGGAGGCGATGTACCGGGTCCACCCCCAGCCCTCGCCCGAGGAGTGGAACGACGCCCTCCGGGAGGTCCAGGAGTTGGATGGCGTCTCGATCCCGGGCAGTTCCTGGGACGATCCCCGGAAAGCCGTGAACGCCGCCATCGAGAGCGCACCGGATCGCCAGCTCGGGAAGATCCAGCGGGCGGTAATGAAGGTCATGCCCCGGGCCCGGTATATGAACGATCCCTTCGGGGGGCATCACGCGCTCAACTTCGAGATTTACGGCCACTTCACCAGCCCGATCCGCAGGCTTAGCGATCTCGTGAACCACTGGATCGTCCACGAGAACGACGTTCCCGAGAACCTACTGGAACTCTGTGATCGGGCCTCGGACAAGCAGAAGGACGCCGACCAGGTCGAGCGGGAATACCGCCAGTTCTTAGAGGAAGTCGGGCTCGACGCCCACGCGATCAACAGCCGCGGGCTCGAAGTAGTCGAAGAGGACGAGGAGGCGTAAGCGGGTCGTCCGATGCTTACAGGGGCGTCGCTCCCGGGTAGTCGGGGAGGAGGGCACTGAGACCGAAGCCGACGGAAGCGAACAGGGAATCGACGGAAACGGACACGGCCGAGGCCACAGACCGTACGGGACCGCCGGCAAGCAAGCATCGATAGCGGCGAGCTTACATTGGCAAGGAGGGGATCTTTCCGGTCGTATCGGGCTAGAGTCGTTTATGCACCGTCGTACTGCAACCGGCGACCCACGAACCGAGTCCCGATCGTCCTGTTCGTCCTCGGCAACGGGAGGGAGCTGAGATGGTACTCGAACTCGCGGTCGCCTTCGGCGTGCTGGCGATCGTCGCCGCGCTGGTCGGTCAGCAGGGCATCGCTGGGATATCGATGCAGATCGCCAAATGGCTGATCGTCGCGTTCGTCGTACTGGCGATCGTCTCGTTCTTTCTCTGATCCGGTACCGTCCGCCGATCGTCGGCGGTCCCTCGGAGCATCGATCGCCGAGAGGAGAGCGGTGATGGGCGGACAGTGGAGCGACTTCGAATCGGCCCGTTCGAACGATCCACAGCGGCGAGTTCGTCGGGGAGAGGCGCTTCCTTCGGGTCCGGGCCGATCTTTTCGGGAAGTACTTGACTCGAAAGACTAATACACCTAACCGGCTGAGCGTTTATTCAGTATGCGATCATATAGGGGTCCCTCCTCGGGGCAGATACGAGCTTCTTCGCTCGAAGGAATTGCGGATATGACGACCGCAACCGCTCGGGCCGTGATTCCGAGAACGGATCGAGCATGAATCGGTCGGCGTTGCTATTAGTGCTGCTCGTCGGACTGCTCGTTGCCCAGGGGAGTGCCTACGCGGTCGTTGGCAGTTCGGGTGGGACGGGGACCGCCGAGTATCCGGACGAAGGCTCATCGAACGTTCAGTCCGCGTTCCCCGATTCGGTGTTCGCGGACTCGCATAACTCTAGCGGGGACGACGAGAGCGACGGCCCTACGGCCACCACCGCCACGACCGAGGACTCGAATGAGGGGAGCGAGGATTCGGAAAGCGGGACCGCGAACGAATCGGGAGCGAGCGGTTCCTCGACAGATGAGGAAGAGACGACTGCGGCTGCGAACAACGAGGACGAGGACTCGTCGGACGCGACCACGTCCGTGGACGACGAGGGGGAAGAAGATACGACCACGACTTCGACTACGAATGCGGATGTGGATGAAGAGGACTCGACTACGACTGCGGCTACGGCTGCGGATGCCGATGAAGACGATGAAGATGCAATCGCGGCTACGAATGCGGACGAGGGGGCAGACACGACTACGGCTGCGGATGAGGACACGACCACCGCGTCGTCGGCGGAATCGGACGAGGAAACGACGTCCGAAGCCGGCTCGGACGGAGCCGCTAGCGACAGGGACAGCGAGGACACGCCGGACAGTGCGAACGCCTCGGACGACGGTGGAGCCGAAGGCGAGAGCGGAAGCGAGGAGGGAGACCGCCGACCTCGATATCGAGGTCGGCGGGGCTAGCAGCGGAGCGGACAGCGGGACCGACGGCGGGGCCGCGCCGGACGAGGGGACGCCGAGCGGAACGACGCCCAGCCAGGCTCCGAGCGGTGGGACGGCCGACGCTGGGGGAACGAGCGACGATCAGGCCGCTGCTACTGCTAATGGTGGGACGGGCGGTAGTGGAGCACAGACCGGCGGCGCTGAAGCCGGAGCGGCCAGTGGTCAGGCACCGAGCGGTCAGACCCCAGCCGACCAGGCACCGAGCGGCGCTCAAGCGCCGGGCGGTGGCCAGGCTCCTGCCGGTCAGGCCCCGGGTAGCGCTCAGGACGGCCAGGCTCCCGGCGGCGCGGCCGCCGGTAACACGGCGGCCGGCGGGGGGGCTGCTGGCAAAGCACCGCCCAGCGGGGCAGCGACCCCCGGCGGAGCGACCCCCGGTGGGGCAGCCGCTGGCGGCGGAGCGGCCCCCAGTGCTGGAGCGGCCGCCGGTGGTCAGGGAGCCGGCGCGGGTGGGGCCCAGGATCAGCAGGGACAGCAGGGAGCGGCGGGCGGCTCGTCGGACGCGGACTTCGACGTGGTCGACTCCTCGCTCGACGCGTCGATCGGTGCCAGTGGTACGCTCACCGTCGAACTGGAGAACGACGGCGAGGACGCCGAGAACGCGGTCGTGAACCTCCAATCGCAGGACGGTGCGCTCACCTTCGGTGGATCGGCGAGTGCGAGCCAGTTCGTCGGCGAGTGGGAGGAAGGCGAGACGCGGACCGTCGAGGTCGATGCGAGCATCGCGCCGGGGACCGACCAGCGCAGCTACCCGGTACAGGCGAGCGTTGCCTACGAGAACGACGACGGAAACCAGGTCCAGTCCTCGCCGGTCAGCTTCGGCGTCACGCCCGGCGACGAACAGGACTTCGCGCTCGATAGCGTCGATAGCTCGCTCAGCGCCGGCGACCGAGGGACCATCTCGGGAACGATCACCAACGAAGGCCCTGCGGACGCCGAAAGTGCGGTGCTGGTCTTCGCCGGCAACGGAAGCGTCATACCCCGACAGTCCGAGGTCGTTCTCGGTGACCTCGGTGACGACGAGTCGACGGACTTCGTCTACCCCGTTGCGGTTCGTGGGGGCGCGCCGCCGGGCGAGCGCCAGGTACCCTTCGTCGTTCAGTACCAGGACGAGGAGGGTAACACGGTACGAAGCGAACGGCTCAATGCCCGGGTCGAGATCGACGAGGCCGACGCCGACTTCGCGGTCACGGACGTCGATTCGGAACTCGAACCCGGCGAGACCGGGATCGTCGAGGTGACCCTGGAGAACCAGGGCGAGAGCGTCACCGACGCGACGGTCTCGTTGCAGTCGATCAGTCCGAACATCGTCTTCGGGCAGGCAGCGAACACGAGCGTCTTCGTCGGCGACTGGAACGACGGCGACACGAAGACCGTCGAGGTACAGGCGACCGCCACCGGGACCGCGACCGAGGGCGAGTACCCGGTGCAGGCGTCG
>PXRA01000046.1:0-10665 GCA_003021725.1 Halobacteriales archaeon QH_8_64_26 | reverse complement strand
GAACGCGACCGAATCGACGGTCTCGCTGCGCTCGCTCAGCGCCGACCTCAGCCTCGGCCCGGCGGCGAACGCGACGCAGTTCGTCGGCGACTGGGACGAAGGCGAGCGACGGACCGTCGCCTTCGAGGTGACGGCGTCAAACAGAACCGAACGGCGAAGTTATCCCTTCCAGACCTCGGTGAGCTACACTGACACGGGCAACCAGCGGACCCAGGACGGCCCCTACACGATCGGCGTGCAGCCGCTTCGCGAGCAGGCCTTCACCCTCGGGAACGCGACGAGCAACCTCTCGGTCGGCGATGAGGGTACCACCAGTACCACGGTCGTCAACGAGGGCCCACAGCCGATTCGCAATGCCGTTGTTCGACTGACGACGAGCAACCAGGACATCACCGTCCAGCAAGAGGAGATCGCGATCGGCACCCTCGAAGCCGGCGAGACGGCGAACGTCTCGTTCCCGGTCGAGGTGAGCGACAACGCCCAGCCTGGAACACAGCAGTTCTCCTTCGTCGTTGAATACGACAACCAGGCGGGCAACCCGCGAGAAAGCGATACGCTCGACGCCCAAATCGAGATCGAGCCCGAAGAGGACCCCTTCAGTGTCGGCCAGCGGGCCCTACAGCTCCAGGACGAAAACGCAAGCGGGAACGAAACCGAGGACGACCCGCTCACTCCAGGCGGGACGAAGACCGTGACGGTCCCGATAACGAACAACCGCGACGTTACGCTGCGGAACATCGAAGCCCAGGCCTTTACCGACGACCCGCTCAGTCTCGCGAACGATCAGGCGTTCATCTCCGAGCTGGGACCGGGCGAAACGGCGAACATCACCTTCGAGGTCAGCGCGAGCGGCGACGCGCGTCTCGGGACGTATCCGCTCTCGCTCGACTTCCAGTACGAGACGCCCGACGGTGACACGCGGCTCTCCGACACCTACGATGTGCCCGTCCGGGTCGAAGAGGCGGAAGGTGGCATCCTCTCGTCGCTCGGCGGCGAGGACGGCGGAGTGCCGATCTGGCTCCTGATACTGATCGTTCTGTTAGTCGCCGCGGTGCTCGGGTACCTCCTCTACCGGCAGCGCGAGTCCGACGAGCCGGAGGCCGGCGCGGCGGCGACCGGCGGTTCGATGTCTTCCTTCGAGCCGACGAGGGCGGCCGATTCCGGCGCGACGACCGGTTCGTCCAGGCCGGCCGACCCGAGCGATTCATCCGGCTCTACCGAAGACTGAACGTATGTTCGACTCGGATTATCAACGCTACATCGATCGCGTCGACGAGTGGATCGTCGATCGATCGCGACGGTCATACTCGTTTGCCTCGTTGCGACGGTGATCTTCGCCGGCGGCGCGACGATGGTCATCTCCCAGACAGGGACGAGTTCCTTTACCGAGGACACCGATGGCACGACACAGCTGCTCCAGACTGCATCGAACGTTCTCGCGAAGGAGCAGTTGCTGTATATGCTCGAAGCCCAACAGCGCCTCTCGGCGCGCCCGAGCCTGGAAATCGTCGAGACCTCGAGTGCAGCACAGGTCGTTGCCCGGTAGGTCGACCCGAACGCGAGGACCACCGACGCACAGATCCGTGCGATCGAGCAGGCAACGCCGGCCGAGGTCGAAGCCACAGTGCGGGCGGCCGCCGAACAACCGGGCTTTCGGTCGTTGCTGACAAAGGACTTCAACCCACAGTCCGCGTCGGCTTCCGGGACGCTCGCGACCGTCTCACACGACGTCGCGGTCGAGGGCGGTGCCGGCCAGGGTGGTTCGAGCCCGCTGACGCCGATCCAGCAGCGCTCCCAGGAGGTCGTTAGCAGTGTCGGCGGCGATATTCGGGTCTTTGGCCCGGGGATCATCTCCGCGGAGTTCGGTAATATCATCGGTGACTCGCTGCTGATCGTCACGCCTGCGGCGGTCGTGTTGATCCTCGTCTTCGTGGTCTTCTCCTATCGGGACCCGATCGACCTGCTACTGGGGATCCTCGCGCTCGCGATGGCACTTATCTGGACGTTTGGCTTCATGGGGATCGCCGGGATTCCCTTCTCACAGCTACTGATCGCGATCCCGCCCCTGTTGCTGGCGGTCGGGATCGACTTCGGGATTCACGCGATCAATCGCTACCGCGAGGAGCGCGTCCAGGGCCGGGGGATCGACGAATCGATGCGGATCACGACCGATCAGCTGCTCGTCGTCTTCTTTATCGTCACCGGCACGACGGTGTTCGGCTTCGGATCGAACGTCATCAGCGACCTCCCGCCGACCCGGCAGTTCGGTATCGTCGCCGCGGTCGGCATTACGTTTACCTTCCTGGTCTTCGGCGTCTTCCTACCGGCGGCGAAGGTATCGGCCGACCGGCTCCGCGAGCGCTATGGTCTCCCCGAGTTCGGCGTGAGTCCGCTCGGCGAGGAGGGGTCGATCGTCGGCCGCAGCCTTAGTGTCGGCGTGCTTTTCGCCCGGAAAGCGCCGTATGCCTTGCTCGCCGTGGCACTGCTCGTGACGGTCGTCGGCGGGGTCTATGCGACTGACATCCGATCCTCGTTCTCGAACGAGGACTTCCTGCCGCCGGAGGACAACCCCGACTACATCGAAGCACTGCCCGAGCCCTTCGCGCCGAGTGACTACAGCGTCACGGAGACGACGAACTACCTGGAGGACAACTTCGCCTCCGGCGAGTCCGACACCGTGACGGTCTATATCGAGGGACCCTTGCGTCAGGACAGCGCCCTGGAACAACTCCAGCGCGCCAGCCGTGACCCGCCGGATTCGTTCGTCGGCAGTCGGACGGCCCAGACCCAAAGCATCCTCACCGTGATCGAGAGCTACGCCGAACAGTCCCCCGAGTTCCGCCGGCTCGTCGAGCGGAACGACCCCGACGACGACGGCATCCCCGAGGACAACCTAGAGCAGGTCTACGACGCACTGTTGTCCTCGCCGGCCGGCGATCAGGCACGTAACTACATCACCGCCGAGTACAGCAGGACGCGAATCGTCTACTCCGTCGAGTCGAGCGCGACCCAAGAGGAGATCACCGAGGACGCCCGCGAATGATCGCCCTCAGCGTCTTCTACTCCTTTCTCGCGGCGATGCTCGTCGCGCCGTCGGTGATCGTCGTCTGGGAGCGGTTCTTCCCGCTCGAACTACCGGGACTCGGCGGGACGGACGCGGGAACACGGCGGTCCGCCGACGACTGAGCACGCGAGCCACTCCCAGTAGTTCGGCCGCCCGTGACTAACCGATCAGTAAATCCGGTAGAAACACATGAAATCAGTTACGTTCGGAGGACGCCGTCGACCAGGTGGCTACTCGGGGCGATAGAGCTTCGATCGGTTTCGGCTGCACTCGGTAGAACGCTTGTTCAGTAGCCGGCCCCACGGCCGGTACGCTCGGGTTCCTGCTCGGCGTCGTGGGACTGCCCGAAGTACTGTTCCCGAGGCGAGTCCCGGTAGTCGCGTTGTAGCTGATGTTCGAACGGTCGGCGGTCCCCGGCGAAAATCGAACTGAACCTCGGGTGACGGCCGTTTTGCGCCTCGAATGACTCGCGTTCGTTCTCCGGGCGCTCTACCCGCGTAGTCCGAGCCGACCGGTGGCGTGAACCACGGGTCCCCTCACCTGCACGAACCGGTTCGCTCCCGGTCGCCGTCGGTTTCGGGTCAGGTACATCGATCGACCCTAATAGCGTGATAGTCGATCCGTGACTGGGCCGACCGTCCTCGGGAGCGTCAGCGAGCCGTCGGTCCGGCTTCCGCGCGATCGAGGGCGAACTCGACACCGGTGAGCCCCTCGGAGACCTCCCAGAGCCGCTCCGCAACGACGCGATCGTGCGATCGTGCGCTCGATTCGGCTCTCGTCGGGTACCCACGCGCGCCGAAGGGGCCGTCGGGACCGATGTACTCCCCGCCCTCGATCGTCGAGGCGGTCCCAGCGTATACCATCGGCAGCGCGCCCATCGCGGCGCTCTGTGCGACGAGGCGGTTCGCACCGGCCATCGCCCACGTCTTGAGCGTCGAGCCTTCCATCTCGGGCCCGGTGGTCTGGAGCTCCGTGGCGGCATACCCCGGGTGACAGGCCACGCTCGCGACGTCGAAATCGGCGGCCGAGAGCCGGCGGTCGAGTTCGTAGGCGAACAGGACGTTCGCGAGTTTCGACTGGCTGTACGCGCCCCACTTGTCGTAGGAACCCTCGCCCTGGAGGTCCTCGAAATCGATCTCGCCGCTCTCGTGGGCCCCGCTCGACTGCGTGACGACTCGGGTCTCGCCCTCGGTTTCGACGAGCGTTTCGTACAGCAGGCCCGTGAGCGCGAAATGTCCTAGGTGATTGACGCCGAACTGGGTCTCGAACCCGTCGGCCGTCTCGCGGCGCGGGATCGCCATCACCCCAGCGTTGTTACAGAGCACGTGGAGATCGTCGTAGTCGTCTTCGAACGTCGTGGCGAACTCCCGGACCGAGTCGAGATCCGCGAGGTCGAGCTTCAGCACCTCCAAGGCCGCTCCGGGTACCGTACGGGAGATGCGCTCGGCGGCCGCCTGGCCACGATCGGTGTCCCGGCAGGCCATGACGACGTCCGCACCCTTCTCGGCGAACACTCGGGTCGCCTCGTAGCCCAGACCGCTGTTCGCGCCGGTAACGACGATCGTCCGCCCGGTCAAGGAGGGTATGTGTGTAGTCATCCGCTCGGGATCGGCAGTCAGTTCCATCGTCGGTAACCAAACGTTCAGTTCACAAAAGCGTTGTGAGCGCCTCCACACCGCTTCCTCCTGGTCGATTCGCTCGTTTCGCTGTGAGAGAGAGGGGGGAGGAGCAGGGGGAGCGAACTACGACGAATTCTTATCAAGAGTCCGTCAGAAGCGCTCGATCCGACAAACTATATGTTCAGTGGATAAGTGTGCTACCATGAAGAGCGACTCACGATCGGGCACGTCGGTCGTCGTCCCGGCGGTCGGGGCAGCGAGTTCGGTTACCTGTCTCCGCTCGCTCGGACGGCGAGGCGTGCATACGATCGCGGTCTCGGAGAACCCGGACGCACCGGCGTTTCGCTCGCGGTACTGCGACGAATCGATAGGCGTGCCCTCGTCCGCCGAAGACCTGTTTGCCTACAAGGAGGCGCTACTGGAGGTGGCACGCCGCGAGGACGTCCGGACGATCGTCCCGGTCCGCGAGCCCGACATCTACGTGCTCTCGCGGTATCGCGAGGACTTCGCCGAGCACGTAGCGCCGCTCTGGCCCGCCTTCGAGGTGCTGAGGGAGGCCCACGACCGGGTTCGACTGGTCGCCGCCGCGGCCGAGGCCGGAGTAACGATACCCGAGACCGAGCTGCTGAGCGAGGTAGAGGATTGGGATCGGAAGCTGATCGCCAAATCGCGATACGCACTGGTCACCGACGAACAGGCCGGACGGAAACCGGCGGTCGGCGACGGATCGGGGCCGGTCGACGGTCAGGCCCGCACCGAGGAGCGCGAGGCGGAGTTCTCGCCGGGCGGGTTCGCCGACGTCGGGAAGACCCGCTACATCGAGCCCGGAATCGAACCCGATCGCGAACGGATCACCGCCGCGATGTACCACGACCCGATCGTCCAGGAGTACATCCCGGGCACTGAGTACACCTTCCGGGCGCTGTACGACGAGGGCGAGCCGGTTGCGACCTGTCAGAAGCGCGCGACCCGTGGGTACAAGTACGCCCGTGGGCCGAGCGTCTACCACGAGGCGACGGCGATCCCCGAACTCACCGAGGCCGGCCTGTCGCTGCTCGATCAACTGGAGTGGCACGGCGTCGCCTCCGTCGGGTTCATCCGCGACGAGCGGACCGGAGAGTTCACGCTACTGGAGATCAATCCGCGGTTCTGGTCGTCCCTCCCCAGTGATCTGCCGGCCGGCGTCGATTTCCCGTATTACTACTGGCGCGTGGCCGGCGGCGAGGAAGTAACGAGGAATCCGAGCTACGAGACCGGCGACGGGACCCATCTCCTTCGCGGGGAGCTAGCGTACCTGCATAGCATCCTCTTCGAGGAGTTCGCCTTCGTCGAGAAGCCGCCCTTTTGGCCCGAAGTCTGGAACGTCGCCCGATCGCTCGTTACCGATCCGCGTTTCGATTACCTCTCGCTCGACGACCCGGAACCGTTCGTTCAGGACCTGCGGAACCAGGTCAGCAGCGTGCTGTAGACGACGCGGTCGGTAGCTTTTCCTTCACCGTACTCGCTCGGTCGGCATCCGGTGCTCGGCCGGCAGTCGTTCGCCGCCGTCGCCGGTAGCGAGGGCCCCGGCCGCGGCTCAGCCGGTCCCGCGACCGCCGAAGAGCTTGCGGAAAACCAGTCGCGCCGTCGTGTGAGCGCCGCGATTGCGAAGGAGGTCCCATACCTGGGACGCGAGGAGCCAGGGTTTGGCCAGCAGTGGCGGTGAAGGGTTCACGAAGAGGGAGTTCCCGTAGACGTAATAGAGTCTGCTGTCGGTCGACTGGTTCAGTTTCTCGCGTGCTTCCTGCAGGTCCACTCTGTTTCGCTCCCGAGTGACGAGCGGCCCGTGAAAGATCTTTACAGTGCCACTCACGACGTTGTTGTTCCTGTACAGACAGTTATACCGGTTGGGAATCGACGTGAACCTGACCGAACTGTTGTACAGCGCCGGCCGGAGCGAGCGCTGGTCCCAGCGGTGGTCGGGGAGACAGAGGCGTTCCCACTCGCGGAGCAGGTCCCAGACGGCGGCCGTCTTTCGATACGGTATGACGCCCGAATTGAACTCCGGAAACGACTCGGGGACCTCGGCGTTGGGGTCGGTATCGCCCACCCCGGAGACGTGCGTCTCGGATTTTGTTTCGCTTCGCGAACGCGCTCGTATCGAGGAGGACGTCGTCGAAACAGTCGGCGTCCGGCTCGCGATCGGCGACGATCGCTATCGGAACCTCCGGCATCACTCGCCGGACCTGTCGAGCGGACAGCGTGGCTTCCTCGATGAAGGTTTCTCCCTTCGCGAAATACAGTAGTCCCCTACTCATGCTTTAGTAAGGGCTCACCACCCCGAAATCTCTTTCGACTGTATATATAGTTAGGAACGGCGGTGAAATATAGTCGGCCACCACTGGTTCGTTCGATCCCACCGATACGGTCACGCGCTCCCGTACGGTGACACCGGGCCGATCGGGAGAGGAGAGGGAGAACGCTCGGCTCGCTGGACACGAAGTCAGTAATCGGACCTGCGACCGGCAGCGGCCGATCCGGCGAGGGGTCGCCGTTTCGATCGATGATAGCGGGATCGATACCGCCTCGGTCGAGGTAGCGGACGGTCGCTCCGTTCGGTCCTCCCGGACGGTGATCCGGGCCGGTTGCCGATACCGGCATCGCTCCCGTATCTCGGATTCCCGAGTACCGGACGAACGCAGTGCCGGCCCGCGGTACGGTGCTCGGAGTCGCGCTCCGTGGGTTAGCGACCGATGGCGCCGTACGTAGTTCGGTGAGCGATCCGGCGGTCCCAGAACGCTTCGATCACGATCCAGACGGCGGCCCAGAGAACGAAGAACCCGAAGACGATGGCGAAGGAAGCGAGCAGCTCCGGGACGCCGGGCAAGAGGAAAACGGCCCTCACGCCGATCGAAGCGAGGGCTACTGCAACGAGGAAACTCCCGAGCGCACAGGCATAGTGGCCCGTCCGGCTGAGACCACACCCCTCGGCACACTCGACCGCCCATCCTGGTGTGGTTTCTCTCACCATACTAGTCCTTACTGATCGATCCCAATAGATTTTTCGCCGAACAGTCGTCCGGGAGCGTCCGGCCCGCACGTAGTCCGAACGCCGAGACGGTGCTCCCCGCGATCGTATCGCGGCCGGGGGGCGGGACGCCACTACCCCTGGACCGTCGTTACGTCGGTCGGGACCTCGGACGGTCGGAAAGTATTTCGGCTTTGACTGAATAATTAGTCATATGGCGTCCGAGGCGGAATCCAGTAGGGACACGGACACACAGACGGCGATCATGGAGGCCACCTACCGGGCACTCTGTGAGCACGGGTACGCCGACCTCACGATCGATACGATCAACGCGGAGTTCGAGAAATCCAAGTCGCTGCTGTACTACCATTACGACGACAAAGACGAGATCCTCCTCAACCTGTTGGGGTATCTCCTCGATCAGTTCACCGTCGAGGAGGCGGTCGACCCGAACGACGACCCGGACATCCAGCTCCGGACGTTCATCGAGTGGCTGCTTCCCTGGTCGATCGACGGCGACGAGCGGGAGTTCCAGATCGCACTGCTCGAACTCCGCTCCCAGGCGCTCTCGAACGAAGCGTATCGCGAGCAGTTCACCCGAGCGGACGCCCTCCTCAAGGGAGCGATCGTCGACCTGATCGAGAAGGGGATCGAAGAGGGGAGCTTCCGGGCGGTCGATGCGGATCGAACGGCCGAGCACGTCCTCTCGACGATCAACGGCGCGATGGTCCGTCGACACACTGCCGAGGACGAAAGCGCCGTCCGAACGACGCGGAAAGGCTTAGAGGGGTACATCGAGTCGTATCTGCTCCCCGACAACGGCTGACTGGCTGACCGAACTACGGGAGCCGAACCCGGGGTGAGCGGGCCTTTTTGATCGCTGGCCGAAACCGGACGGTGATGACGGATCGATCGGCCTTCTGCGATCGTTTCCACGCTATCGCCGACCGGGTGGACGACGAGATAAGCGAGCGCGACGTGGAGAACGTCTTCCTCGAAGGGCGATTTCACGCGGCACTCGGTTACGCCGGCACCGGGACCGATCTGCGAAGCGAGTTCCCCCTTCCCGACGACCGGCGGTCCGACCTCATCACGCTCGATACCAACGAGCGGGTAACGACTGTCTACGAGTTCGAGACGACCGGGAGAGACCTACCACCGCACGAATCGCAGTTGTTCGGCTACATGAACGACCTCCGGGCGGAGTACGGCATCCTCACCAACGGCGAGGGGCTGCGCCTCTATCGCCGAGGGCGGGATACCCCGCTTTCGATCGTCGCACTTGGATCGGTTACCGAAAGCGAAGCGCACGATCTCCTCGACGCCCTGCGGGAACGCGGGTTCGATCCGACGGACCCCAAGGACCCGCACCGCTTTCTCGCGGATCTCGAACCCCATTGCGTTCTACGAGCGAACCAACCGAACTCGGCCAGAAGCACTTCTTCGATACGTTCCGGCTCGAAGCGGGGAGTCCGTTCGCGGACCTCGCGATCGGAACGGTGGACCTGCTCAGCGAACTCCGCGACGAGCGGGAGGCGACGTTCGTGCAGGGGCCTATGACTCCCGGGCGGCGACGTACGCAAGCGAACGGGGTCGTTCGAGAGAGCGAAGCCCTCTCGTGATGTGGCAGGAACGCTCCGCGTTCCTGCTGCAAGCGAGACCTTCGGTCTCGCACTGACAGAAGGCGCGGAGCGTCTTCTGAACCACGACCGAAGGAAGCGAGGACGCCAGGAAAAAGGCGCGAGTGGGCCCTGCCGGATTCGAACCACGGTTGTTTCGCTCGTTACACTCGCTTCACTCTCTGATTCGAATCCTTCCAGGAGCCATCTCACACGCGCCGCTATCACGGCGCGGTTCGATGGGCCCTGTCGGATTCGAACCAACGACCACCCGGTGACCCATGGCACCCGGAGCGATCCGGTCGGCGCGATGCCAGTATGAGCCGAGCGCTCTCACCAGACTGAGCTAAGGGCCCTCGCATCTCCCGGCGGTCGCGCTCCTATTCAGTCTACCGGATTGCAAAGAGCCGAGCGCGTTCGGTCGCCGGTCGATCGAGAGGTCGGCCCGCGCTCGCGAAAGGTCGTTCCATGACGTCCCGGCAGTCCGCCGTTCCTCGCCGAGAGTTCAAATCAGATGGAGAGGCCAGTGGCCGATGCCGTCCGGTCGGGTCGCTGATGGCATTGACCCGCTGGCTGGTCACACTCCCCGGGCGGCACCTTTCCATACTCCGGCTTCGGTCCGCTACTACGACCGAGGTCCCCGAGCGGGACCTACGGAGTACCGAGGGTTGAGACCGAGCGCCGTTCGGTCCCGAGTTGCCGTCTCCCATTCGCTGTGACTCAGCCGGGACCGAGGGATTCGGAAACCGCACTGAAGACGAGGTCGGCGGTCTCACGAACGCCGCGGTCGGAGACGAGATCGCGCAGTTGTAATCCACGATACCAGAGTTTCGCCGGGAAGGTCGGGGAGGGATCCACGAAGAGGGTGTTCCCGTACGTATAATATACTCGGCACGCCTCGGATGCGTTCAGCTTCCGGAGCGCTTCGCGGAGTTCGATCCGGTTCTTGCACCGGTCGAGGAGCGGACCGTGGAACACCTTGATGCGTTTGTTGACGACGTTGTCGTTCCGATAGATGCAGTTATAGCGGTTGGGAAGCGCGGTGAACGTGACCGAACTGTGGTACAACGCCGGCCGGAGCGAGCGCTGGTCCGACTCGTGATCCGGGAGACACTGGCGCTCCCATGCTTCGAGCAGGTCGGTGACGGCGGAGGTACTTCGGTAGGGGATCACCCCCGAGTTGAACTCCGGAAACGCGTCCGAAACGCCGACGTTGGGATCGTCGCTCCGGTCGGTGGGGATGTGGCTCTCATCCCGGTTCCGCCGCACGGCGAACTCGAATTCGTCCAGCAGGTCGAACAGTTCGTCGATCGGTTCTTGGACGTAGGTATCGGTATCGAGATAGATGGTCCGCTC
>PXRA01000045.1 GCA_003021725.1 Halobacteriales archaeon QH_8_64_26 | reverse complement strand
TTTCGATCCATTCGTTCGTGTTCTCGGGTCCGAAGCGACCGTTCGCTTGCGCGTCCCGAGTAGTAGCGGGTGGGCATCAGCGAGGCGATCGTCCTCGGCGATACCGGCCATACGCTGTACTCGCTCTGACAGTGATTGTTTAACCCGGTCAGTACCCGGTATCCAGTGTCCTCGATACCACACGGAGCGTCGATCGATGCCTCCCTCTCCGGTGTCAGTGCCGGCCTACCCTTGGGCGATCACGAGTCAGCAGCTGAGCGACCCTGGGGACGCGAGCGACTCGGCGAGGGAAGGAACTGATCGAGATGGTTGCTCGGAGATCAGATCGGAAGCGGCGCGTTCCCGCCGAGGAGTGCTTCGACGGCACGCCGGAGCAGGAAGGCCGTCGCGCCATCGCCACAGTGACAGCCCGTGAGCACTGTCAACGTGGCGGCCGACGCGACGCCGAAAACGAGGGCTGCGGGAGTCGCCCAGCCACGATCGATCGGGGCCGTCGCGAGCCCCAGCAGCAGGAAGGCAAGCGGGATCGTCGTCAGATAGAGTCGTACCAGCCCGACGCCGACGTACGCGATAGCGACGAGCGGGTCCGCACCGCCCGCTTGCAGCGCGATTTCGCTCGTCGCCAGTTCGATCGATCCGACCGAACCGCGAAGACCGGCGAGCCAGGCGAGCCCCATCCCGGCGGCGAACAGCCCGGCGAGCGTCAGCAAAAGAGCCCGTCCGAGGTCCGAGATCGGGCTCGAACCGGGAGCCGAACGACGGGAGAGCGACATTCGCTCGAACGTCAGGGTCCCGGGTCGTAACTAGCTTTCGTCCGAACGCTGCTATGGGAAAGTTGGGGTCGTCGTTCGGCGTTCCGGCGTCGGGACCGGGTGTGAACCTCGTGGCAGTGACTGCCCGGTCCCTCCGGGGAAACAACCGAAGGACCGGGTCGATCGAGACGAACTGCGCTATCGTCGCCCCGTCGGTCGTTTCTGTTATGAGAGAGGTTTTATGTCCCTCCAGCAGTGGGTACGCCTGTGCTTGATGGCTCGATCCGCCCACAGTGGCGTTCGACCGACGGTTTCGGGCGGCGTTCGGCCACCGACTACCTCGAATCCCCGATAGCGCCGATGAGCGCTACCACCGATATCACGCGTGAGCGTATCGTCCGCAGGGCCGTGGACGCACGCCGGGTCACGGTCGATCGCGACCGGAACTAACCGGGTGTACGAAAGCATGGCTACAGTCACCCTCGAAGACCTCACGAAGGAGTACGGTACACTGACGGCGGTGAACGACCTCAACCTCGAAATCAAGGACGGGGAGTTGCTCTGCTTGCTCGGCCCCTCCGGCTGTGGGAAGTCGACGACGCTCCGGATGCTCGGCGGTCTCGAGACGCCCACCGGCGGCGAGGTTCACATCGGCGGCGAGCGGGCCACCGAGACCCCTCCCTACGAGCGGGACACATCGATGGTGTTCCAGTCCTGGGCCCTGTTCCCTTCGAAAACGGTGCTCGCGAACGTCGCCTTCGGGCCCAAGATGGCTGGCGTCGCGGAGGGCGAACGCACCGAGCGGGCACGCCGCGTGCTCGAGGTCGTCGAGATGAGCGACTTCGCGGAACAGAGGCCACCGGCGCTTTCCGGCGGGCAGAAACAACGGGTCGCGCTCGCCCGGTCACTCGCCGTCGGGCCGGAGGTGCTGCTACTGGACGAACCCCTCTCGAACCTCGATAAGCGCCTCCGCGAGCAGATGCAACTCGAACTCCGGAGTATTCACGAGGAGGTCCAGACGACGTTCGTCCACGTCACCCACGACCAGAACGAGGCCTTTACGCTGGCCGACCGGATCGCCGTTCTGAACGACGGCCGGCTCGAACAGGTCGGGACGCCCCGCGAGGTCTACAGCGACCCGCACAACCTCTTCGTTGAGGAGTTCCTCGGGGATACGAACCTCCTCGGGGCTCGGGTCGAAGACTGCGGTCCGGAGGGCACCGTCGCCGAATGCGAGTTCGGGAGCCGCATCGAACTCCCGGCCGGGAACGGCCGACTCTCCGCGGGCGAGGAGCTAACGGTCTCGTTCCGACCGGAAGTCCTCGACGTACGGCAGGCGGCGGCCGACGGCGCGGTACCGACCCGAACCGGAGACGGAGAGGGTGAGCAAAGCGAACGTGTAGACCGGGAGGGAAGCCGCGAGGACGGAGCGGGCAGCGTCCTTCACGGGACGATCACGGACGTGCTCTACCGGGGCGCTTCGGTCCGGTACTACGTTTCCCTCCCGGACGGCGAGCTGTTCTTCGAGCGGAAGGTCGGGGAGGGGACGGGGCTCGAAGCGGGCGAAGACGTCCAGGTGAATTGGGACCCGACGGACCTGCTCGTCTTCGCCGAGGGCGAGCGGGTCCGGGGGGACGATCGATGACCGGCACTGAGCGGCGAGCGGTGATCGATAGCCTTACTTTAGGAACGGGAACGGCGATCGTCGCGACCTCGCTGGGGCTCTCGGCGACCCGTAGCGTCCAGCGAAGCGACTCGGCGCTCGTCGATCGCTTTCCTCGTCCTCCAGTCGGTGCTAACACAGGTCGATCGGGATCTCCGGGACGCCGCCCCCGACCCGGGCGCGTCGCCGACCCGCACCTTCGCCGAGGTCGTTTTCCCCAGGCTAAGGAGGGGCTGGTCGCCTGGATACTGATCGCGTTTATCATCAGTAGCCAGGCGTTCGTGATGACGCTGCTTCTCGCCGGCGAGGACACCCAGACGATCCCGGCACTCGCCTGGCGGTCGATCAGCCAGGTGCCCGATCCGGTTATGAACGTCGTCTCGACGCTTTCGATCGTCATCGTCACGGTGGCCCTTCTGATCGCTGCCAGTCTTATCGGCCTCGGCCGTATCGCTCGCCAGCTCTGAGCCCCAGTACCCTCTCGATCGGCCTCCCGACGGCCCCTACGTACCGCGCGCCGCGTTGCCGATTCGACAGTGAGCGATGTAACTGGACGGTTAGTCACTATTATAATGTTTATGACTATAGAACGCCTACTGAGGCTTCGCATAGTTTATACGTGTCTAGGCAGGAAGCGGGTGCTATGTCGATCGTCCGCGAGCAGATCAAAGAGGAGATCGAGCCCATCGACCTGCGATTCACCGAGGAGGAACTCGATCGGGAGGTCGATCGCCTCGTCGAGTTCGTCCGCCGAGAGGTCGAGGAAAGCGGCACGGAGGGCGCGCTCGTCGCGCTTTCCGGTGGCATCGATAGCACGGCGACCGCTAATCTCGCCGTCGAGGCGCTGGGGCCGAGGCGGTACACGGCGTCCTGCTACCGAAAGAAGTCAACACGGAGACGAACATGAGCGACGCCGAGCAGGTCGCCCGGGACCTGGGAATCAGCTACGACATCTTCGAGATCGACTCGATCGTCGAGGAGATCCTCGATACCTACAACGGCTCCGATGGCTCGGGGGACAACGGGGAAAAGAGGTGGGAAGGTCGCTATGTCGGGAACACGAGTGCCCGCGTCCGGATGACGCTGAACTACCTCGTCGCGAACCACGGGGACAAGCTGGTCGTCGGCACCAGCAACCGGGCCAAACTCGCCACCGGCTACGTGACGAAATTCGGCGACGGCGGCGTCGACTGTGATCCGTTGGGCGATCTCTACAAGCAGCAGGTCCGCCAGGTCGCGGCCCACCTCGGCGTCGAAGAGGAGCTGGTCCAGAAGACGCCGACCGGCGGAATGGTCGATTACGGCACCGACGAGGAGGAATTCGGCGTCGATTACGACACGCTCGATGCGGTCCTCGCGCTGCACGTCGACGGCGGCGTTCCCGCTGGGGCGACCGCTCACATCGCCGATACGACCGAGGAGGACGTCGAGTATATCGTCGAGATGCACGAGGCGAGCGAACACAAGCGCACGCCGCCGATGACCCCCGACCGCCGGTTCTAGGCTCGAAGCGGGAGGGCCTCCACGCCTTTTCGGGGCTCCCGTTCGATGCCTGTCGATTTCGCTCGGAGGGACGAGCGCAAGCGAGCGGTGCTCTCAGTGGCGCGGTCGCATCGCGGTAAGCGGTGCGAGGACGAGCTGGTGGGCCATGAACTGGACCGCGAGGTATTCGGCGATTTCCCGCGAGGTCGGTCCGGCGGTGAGGCTGAGGTCGACTTCCTCCCCGTCGATGATCGCGGGTTTCGCGCGGGCGATCCAGGCTTCCTTCCGTTTGCGCTCACAGATCACGAGCTGTTCGGTGTTGGGCTGGACCCAGACCGTCCGTTCCTCCCGGCGTCGTGAGAGCTGCCAGTCGCCGGGCGCTTCGACGGCGGGACCGTTCCCGAGGCGCTCGGCTGCTCGTTCCAGCAGGGCACGTAGCCGGCCAGTGAGGCGGCCGTTCGGATCGGTATCGGGCGCGGAGCCGCTGTTCGAGGGTGTCATACCGGCCACTGGCACGCCAGGGGTATAAATTACGGACGATCGGACGTAACTCGGCTCCTCGGCAGGTGCTTTCGTACCGAGCGGCGTTCACAGTAGGAGTTATTTCCCGTTCGCGTGGAGTTCCCCGCCGAACTCCCCGATGAGATCGACGTTGAGCACCGCGTCGTCGACGATACGCTCGACGATCCCGAAGCAGGGACCGAACCGGTCCTCGCCCGGCCCGTATACCTCGACGACGAGGGGCCACTCCCCGCCGCCAGCCGTCGCGATCCACTCGTTGACAAAGTTCGTTTTGGTGCGATCCCCCTCGGTTTCGGGTGAGTCGGTCCCTTCCTCCTCCGCCTCATGCTCTACTTCCGAGAGGTGAAGACGGATCTCGCGACTGCTGTAGAAGCCGAGATCGACCGTGATGTCGAGCGTATCGTAAGTGAGGACGTTCTCGGGGTGGGCGCGGTAGCGATAATCGGGGTTCATCGGCTTTCGACCCCTGTGTTCGGTCCGCGATGGAACGCGACCTGTAATGTCGGGAGCGACTCGCCGAGCGATCGAGCGGGACCTGTCCCGCTCCTGTTCTCGTCTTCGGCGGCACCGGTCACCGCCGGGTCGGACTTCTCGCCGTGCTGTCCGCCTCGACTCGTTCGCTGCGCGCGAGCGAACCGGCGCTCGTAGCCGCCGGTTTCGACGCTCATATATCCTTCCGGCCAGGGCCGTGCATCGTCGTTCATAAGCGACTTCGCTGCAATGGCCGGCCACCGCTCGAAGACCGGCGGCATACGGGACGACGGACCGGCGGCAAGGTGGGGAAAGGAGGGGGATCGATCGGGAGACGATCGGTCGGTTCTTACCTAACGGTCGCCTGGGTTCTAGCGATGGAGGGGCCGCTCTGGACCGACGAGTACGCGCCGACGATCGACGACCTCCCTCAAGAGGGGGCCAGTCAGTACCTACAGCGAGCGGTCGACGAGCCCCTCAATCTCGTGTTGTACGGTCCAGCCGGTGCCGGGAAGACCGCAGCGGTTCGCGCGCTCGCACGCGAAGCCCACGAGGACATCGAGGGTGACCTGATCGAGCTCAACGTCGCGGATTTCTTCGATCGCACGAAAAAGGAGGTGAGCCGGGACCCGCGCTTCTCGTCGTTCATCTCCTCGAAGCGCCGTCGCGGGTCCTCGAAGGCCGATCTGATAAACCACGTGCTCAAGGAATCGGCGAGCTACGCGCCCATCGCGGGGACCTACAAGACCCTCGTACTCGACAACGCGGAATCCATCCGCGAGGACTTCCAGCAGGCGCTCCGGCGAGTCATGGAACGCCACCACGAGACCACCCAGTTCGTGATCACCACCCGCCAGCCCTCGAAACTCATCGCGCCGATCACCTCCCGGTGTGTGCCACTCGCGATGCCCGGGCCGACCGACAATGAAGTGCTCGAAATCCTCGACGGAATCGCCGAGAGCGAGGACGCCGAGTACGACGCGGAGGGGCTGGCTTTCCTCGCGAGCTACGCCGACGGCGATCTGCGGAAGGCAATTTTAGGAGCGCAGACGACCGCCGAACAGGAAGGAGAGGTCACGATGACGGCGGCCTACGAGGCGCTGGGGGGAGTAGGGTTCGGCGACCGGATCGAGGAGATGGTAGGCAACGCGGAGAAAGGGAAGTTCACGGACGCACGATCGACGCTCGACGATCTGCTCGTCGAGGAGGGTCTAGAGGGCGGCGAGATACTCGAAAGCACCCTCGACGAGCTACGGTCGCGCCACAGCGGCCGTGAGTTGGCCGCGACCTACGAACTCGCCGGCGAGGTCGATATGGATCTGACCGAGGGGACGAGCGACCGTATCCAGCTCTCCCGGCTGCTCGCCGAACTCGGGCGGCAGTCGTAAGTGAGAGCTGCTGTGTGGCCCCGGATCCCGGTAGTTTCCGGCGGTCGCGACCCCGAACATCGGTACGACGGGCGTCGGCCCCACACGGTTTATTAGCTCCCGCTGCCAGCGTATGGTACGATGCTACACACCGAAGGGCCGCTGCTCTCGATCGATCTCACCGACCACGAGGCACACGAAGAGGGGATCGACGACGTCCTCGAATCGTTCGTCGGCGGGCGCGGGCTCGCCACCGCGTTGGCACACGACCGAGTACCGGTAGACGCCGAGCCCTTCGGCCCCGAGAACCGCCTGTACTTCGCGACGGGGCCGATGCAGGTCTCGCGGATGAGTTTCACCGGCCGGATGAACGCGACGAGCGTCTCGCCGCTTACCGATGGCCTTCTGTCTACTAACGCCGGTGGGTTCATGTCCCGCAATTTCGCCGATACGGGCTACAGCGCGATCGAACTGGTGGGTGAGAGCGACGAGCCCGTCGTGGTCCACGTGCGGGATAGCGGTGTGGAGTTCGAGGCAGTGCCCGACTTGGAAGGCGCGCTGGTCTCGGAGGTCACCGAGTACATGGCCGAGCACCACGACTTGGAGGCCGAGCACATCGCCTGCGTCGGGCCGGCCGGCGAGAACTTGGTGCGATTCGCCTCGATTATGACAACCGAGACCCGAGCGTTCGGTCGGGGCGGTCTCGGCGCGGTGCTGGGGGCGAAAAACGTCAAGGCGATTACCGTCGCGGGCGACTCCCAACCGGAGATCGAAGTACCCGACATCGCGAACTGCCCACGCGCTATTTCGCCGAGACCTCCTTCGAGGACGTGGAGTTCATCAACGGCGATAGCGTCGAGGACAAGAAGTACAAGCGCGGGACCTGCTCGCAGTGTGCGTTTGCCTGCAAGCTCCCCACTAAGGACGAGGAAGCGGGCATCGAGACCGAGGGCCCAGAGTACGAGACGGTGATGTCCTTCGGGTCGAACTCGGGGGTCAACGACATGGTCTCGATTATGCAGTCGAACGAGCTCTGTGATGAGTTCGGGATGGACACCATCTCCTGTGGGGATACCGTCGCAGCCTACCTCGCGAGCGAGGAGGAGTTCGGTAATTCGAACCTGATCCACGAGACCGTCGAGAAGATCGCTTACCGGGAGGGCGTTGGCGACACCCTCGCGGAGGGCGTCGCGCGCTGTCACGACGAACTTGGCGTCGAGGACTGGTCGGTAAAGGGCATGGAATTTTCCGCCCACGACGGCCGCGCGCTCAACGGCCAGGGGCTCGGGTTCGCGGTCTCGAATCGCGGGGCCGATCACATGTACGGCACCTTCTATGCCTTCGAGTACCCACTGGTGAGCGACGATCGGGCTTTCGCGCCCGAGGGCTTAGAAGGCAAACCCGCACAGCTGATCGAATCGGAGAACACGCGTGCCTTCGAGGACTGTGGTGTGATCTGTCGGTTCTCGCGTGGAATGATGCCCCCCGAGCGGCTCGCGACGCTGTTCGACGCCGACTACGAGGACCTCTTGGGTGTGGGTGCCCGGGTGATCGACCTCGAACGGCGGTTCAACAACCGACGCGGACGTGACCGTGACGACGATCGCTTACCCTACGAACTGCCGGACTTCGAGGCCGCGCTCTTGGAGTACTACGACATCCGGGGCTGGACGGACGAGGGTGTCGTGCCCGAGGGCGGAGCAGGGGGCGCGGCTGCACCCGCGGACGACTGACCGCCACGCGCCGATCGATCGAGAGGGCATCAACTTTCGTGTTCCCGGTTAAAGACCGTGTAGCCACCCTCATGCGCCGGCGAGGTCGGCAAGCGCACCGGCGAGCACCCGGGTCGTCGCCGCACAGTCGGTCCAGTCGGTCCACTCCCGCGGGCTGTGGGAGTAGCCTCCCTGCGAGGGCGCGAAGAGCATCCCGGCGTCGGTTTCGCGGGCGACGTACATCGTGTCGTGGGCCGCATCAGAGTGCATCGCAGAGGCTTCGATACCGGCGTCCTCGGCGGCCCGACGGGAGGCCTCGCGACACCGCTTTGCCATCGGCGTCGGCGTGACGTCGAAGGGCCGTTCGAAGCTCGCCTCGACGCCCCGTTCGGTCTCGATGCGTGCGAGGGTCGCCTTCACTTCTTCGACGATCCGATTCATTGTCCCGTGCTCGACGTCGCGGACGTCGATCCCCAACTCCACCGCGCCGGGGACGACGTTCGTCGCGTTCGGACGGGCGTCGATCTCCCCCACCGTGGCGACCGCCGTCTCGTCGGTATCTCGGCCGCCGTCCCCGTTCGGACTGTCCTCGCCGGCCCCGATCTCGGGATCGAGCCCTGCGGCCTGCCGCCCCGCGCGCTCAGTCGCGCCGATCACCTCTTTCGCCGCGGTCAGCGCGTCAGTGCGCGCGCTCATCGGCGTCGAGCCGGCGTGGTCGGTCTCGCCGGTGATCGTCGCCGTACAGTGGGTGATTCCGGTGATCGTCGTGACGATGCCGGCCTGCTCGCCCGCCGATTCGAGCCGGGTGCCCTGCTCGATGTGTACTTCGAGCCACGAATCCCAGTCGCTCGCCGCGAGCCGGCCCTCCCCTCGGTAACCGATGCCCTCTAAGGCGGCGTCGAGCGTCGTTCCCTCGTTATCGGTGAGCGCCAGGGTCTCCTCGATCGATTCCGCGCCCGCGGCGACCGCCGAGCCGGTCAGCCCCTCGCCGAAGCGGCCGCCCTCCTCCTCGGTGAAACAGACGGCCTCGATCGGGCGATCGGGACTCACCCTCGCTGCCTGCATCGCGCGCACCGCTTCGAGCGCGGCGTAGGTGCCCAAGGGACCATCGAAGATGCCGCCCTCGATCACCGAATCGAGGTGACTGCCGCTCGCGACCGCTGGGGCCTCGGGGTCGGCGCTCGCTGGGGTCCACCGGCCGGCGATGTTGCCAACGGCGTCGATCCGGGTATCGAGGCCCGCGTCGTCCAATCGCTCGACGAGATACTCCCGGGCGGCCCGATCGGCGTCGGTGCCGGTGAGGACAGTGCGGCCGCGGCCCTCCGGAGCGTCGATCGCGCCGAACTCGGCGGTGGCTTCGATGTCCGCCCGGAGTCGGTCCTCGCTGATCGGCAGGTCCATAGCACCGATTCAGCTACCACGGTCATGACCGTTGTGCCGATCGTGGCGGGCCTATCGGATCGATCCCCAGCGAGGAGCGAAGCGGGCGCTCGATCACGAGTACGTGCGATTCGACGCCCAACTGGCACCGAAAAGAAAGGACGCGAACGCTCAGCGGGATCGTGCCTGTTAAATGCCGGTTCGGGACTCTGAAGGGGTGTCCGGCCGGCGGAGGGCGACTTACGGCCAGGGCTGGGCCGGGACGCTCTCGACCACCCGGCGGACCTCGTGCGGGCGGCCATCGAAGCTCTCGCCGACGCCGAGCTGTCTAAGCTTATCACGGACCACGGCCTGCTCGGGGTCCCGACAGAACGCCTCCCAGTCCTCTCGGGACTCCCAGCGGGTGTAGACGACGACGCGCGTGTCCTCTGGGTCGCCGGCGTCCTCCAGGAAACTCGCCGCGAGGAAGCCGGGCCGATCGCGGACCCAGCGTTCGGTCTCGTCGGTGAGCGTCTCCAGTAAGGGGTCGTGTTGTTCGGGCTCGATGTCGAATTCGGCGATGGCCGTGAAGCGATCGACGTCCGGTATGGTCTCCGATGCCAGTGAGGTTCCCATCGGTGTGCACGCGATGATAGGACACCCCATGTCTTGAAACTCATGGCCTGGTCAGCATCCGTCACTCGGGGCACGAAGCACCAATACCGATGGTCTAAGAGCTATCATCGTCGAATCGGTGCCGGTAGCCGTTACCGAGCGGACTTCGACGGTTGCGATGACTACGCCACTGACAGCGCCCCAAGCGGAAAGGACCTACTGCCGGTCGCCGCCGGTGCAGTGGATCGAATCCCCGATGCCCAGGATCCGACCGATGCGAAGCGAGCTGGTCTACAGCGCTTCAGTAGGGTGTTCGTACTGCTCGGTCTCGACGCCCTCGGCGGTGACCACGCTGAGTAACATACCGTTGCCGCTGGCAGTGTCGCGCTCGATAGCGCTGTTGACCGCGCGCGCAGCGGCGTCACGGGCTTCCTCGACGCTCATCTCTTCGTCGTAAGCGCCTTCGAGCACGCCGAGAGCGAAGGGCGAACCCGAGCCGGTCGCGAAGTACTCCTCTTCCATGACGCTGCCGCCCGGGCCGATGTTGTAGATGTGGCCACCCTCGCTGTCGACGCCGCCGAGAATCGGTGCGACGATAAAGAAAGCACCGCTACGAAGCAGGTTACCGGTGAGCGTCGAGAGCGCCTGCATGCTCATCTCCTCGTCACGGCGCGCTTCGTAGAGCCGCACTTCGGCCTTGAGCGAGCGAACGAGCGACTGGGCGGCACTCACCGCCCCGGAGATCGTCAGTGCCGCTCGTGGGTGAACCTCGAGGATCTTTTCGGCCTGTTTGCTTGCGACCAGGTTGCCGGCGCTTGCGCGCATATCCGTCGCGAGCACGACGCCGTCGGCGGTCGTTATTCCTACTGTGGTCGTCCCGGTCTTGAGTTCGCCGTTTTCGCTTGCTTCGCTCGCGTTCGGTCGATCGCCGCCGTGGCCGCCGCGCCCGGCAGGCGGGACGCCGAGTTCGGGTGCGTAGGCGTCGCCGCTGCATTGCTGGTGAATACGGTTCGGCGTGTCGGTCGGGTCGAGGTCGAAGTCGTTCGTCATTCCTCTTCCTCCTCGTCGGTGTCGAGATCGAGCTCGGAGAGGGCGCTTGCGATCTCCTCGTCGCTGCGCTTGCGATACCCCTCATCGGCGTCGATCGTCGAGAGCAGGACGCCCTCGGCGTCGAGCGCTTCCTCCTTGGCGGAAGCGAGCGCCGAGAGCGCGAGGTCGATCGCCCCATCGAGATCGGCGTCGGCGCGGTAGTTCTCCTCTAAGTGCTCGAGGATGGCCTCGCGCTCGTTGCCGATCGCGACGGACTTCCACTCGGTGGGCACGCCGGAGGGATCGGTCTCGTAGAGCCGGGGGTCGCCGTTCTCGACGCCGCCGACGATCAGTGCCACGCCGAAAGGTCGGGCCCCGCCGACCTGGGTGTACTGCTGGATGTTGTCGGTGATCTCCTTCGTGAGTGCCTCGACGCCGATCGGTTCCTCGTACCGTAAGCGATTGACCTGGGCCTGCCGGCGCGCGAAGTCGATCAGCTGGCGGGCGTCGGCGACGTGGCCCGCGCTCGCGATGCCGATGTGATCGTCGGCTTTGTGCAGTTTCTCGACGCTGGAGGGTTCCATGAGCGACGAGCGGATGCGCCGGTCGGCGAGCAGGGCGACGCCGCCGTCGGTGCGGACGCCGATGGACGCACTGCCGCGTTTGACTGCCTCGCGAGCGTACTCGACCTGGTAGAGGCGGCCGTCGGGCGAGAAGATCGTGATCCCGCGATCGTAGGCCTGTTGTTGGTTCTGTTGCATTGGTTGTGTTGGGGTCGTCGTTCGTATTCACCCGAGGTTAGGGATAGGTATTTATATCCGTTTCGTCGCCGATCCCTCTCGGCCCCGGAAGCGAACCGGCCGTCGGGCCGGTGCGTGCCGGTATGGATCTCCCTACAGTCTCGGGACATAAAACAGCACAGAACGCGGTCGATAGGGACGGTACCGAAGGACAACCGGACGAGGAGCGCGGAGTACAGGTAAATGGGGCGACAATGACGCGACTCGGGTACGCGGCGATGAATCGGACGCTACGCGAGGAGGATCTCCGGATGAATCGTGGGATGCAAAAGGCCACCTTCGAGGACCGCGGGCTGTCCTATGCCGGCGAACTCGCGCTTTCGAACTGCCGGGGTCTCCGTCGAGTGCTTCGCTGGAACGTCGCGAACGACGTCGACTTTTTCCGGATTCCGTCGGGTCTGTTGCCCTGGTTCAGCCGATATGCTATCGAGGAGTTACCCAACGGCGAGGCGGTCCGGGAGACTTTGGCGGAAGCCGGCGCGATCGCCCGCGAACACGGGATACGGGTGACCTTCCATCCCGACCACTTCGTGAAACTCGCAAGCCCGAAACCGGACGTCGTGAAGCGATCGAAGACGGATCTGGAGAACCACGGAACGCTCTGTGACGTGATGGGTCTCGATCGCTCGCCGTATAATTCGATCAATATCCATATCGGCGCGCACTACGGCGATAAGGACGCAACCGCCCGGCGTTTCTGCGAGAACTTTCAGGCGCTCCCGGCGAGCGTGCGCTCGCGGCTTACCGTCGAGAACGACGATACGGCCTCGCTGTGGAGCGTGCCGGAACTCATCGAGGAGGTCCACGCCGAAATCGGGATTCCAGTCGTCTACGACGAACTCCACCACCAGTTCAGCCACCGTGAGCTCACCAGGAAAGAGGCACTGGCCCGCGCGACTGCGACCTGGGAGGACTCGGACGTGTGTCCAATTATCCACTACAGCGAATCCCGGCGTCTCCACGAGAGCGATCCGAGCCTGCGGCCCCAGGCCCACAGCGATTACATCGCCGGGCCGATCCGTACCTGGGGGAGCGGCGCAGACGTCATGATCGAGGCGAAGGCCAAGGAACGGGCGCTGCTTGCCTATTACCGGAGCGGAGAGATCGAGAATCGCTGAGGATCCTCAAGCGCGATCGCGCCCCAGCGGCCACGTTCGTTCCATTCCCGACGCTCGGTGGTGGACCGGGCGCGTCGGTACCGTTGGTTCCGTCGGTGGACTCATCCGTCCCGGATGTGCTGTTCGCGGTGGTTCCGACGCTCGATTCGGGTGTATTCGTCGCGTTCGCACCGTCACTGATCGGGCTCGCTCCGGAGGTCGATCGTCGGCTCCCGCTCGCGCTCGTGTTCGGTCCCACGGCCGGCGGCCGCGAGCCGTTCGCCGCCCCGGAGGCGTTTCCTTCGGGTCGCGCCGATCCGGCGGGAGCCGGTTCGGACGACGGCGATCGGGCTGCCAGGTCCCCGGAGGAGGGAATCGAAGCGGGCGTGCGGGAGCCGTTTAGTGGGCTTCCCCCGTCTCCAGGGGCCGGCCAATGGCTCGCGGGGGTGGGCGTGCCTCGATACGGTAAACCGTCGCCTCCCCGTTGTACTGGACGACGTGGATCCCCGGTTGGCGGGCGAGCGATTCGAATTGTCCCTTCGAGTAGCGCAGCCCCTCGTAGACGCCGGCTTCGAGGCGAACGTCGGGGTCGGTGAGGAGGAAATAGCGGTCCTCCTCGGCGAGCGCGCGGACGCGAGAGAGGTTCTCCCCCCAGACCGCCCGATCCTCGTAGCGACTCGTCGCGACGCCCGTGACGCCGGCGGTAGCGTGGCGATACCGCCAGGGCCCACCGCGCACGCCGTAGATGTCGGTATCGGGCCCCTGGTGGGAGAAAGCGGTCTCGTACCCCCTCAGACGGTCGTCGCTCACGTGTCCGCTGCCCATATAGACGTACGGCGAGGGGAAGACAACCACCATCGAGAGGACGAGGGCGGCCCCGAGGAAGAGCGTCATCGCCGGGTAGCCTACCGCGGGCGGGAGGCGATCGGCGAGCAGGCGTCGGAAACGAACAACCGCGATCGCGCCGACGATCGAGACGAGCACCATAACGAAGCCGAGATTGCGAAAGAACAGCTTCGAGACCGAGCCGACAAAAAAGACCAGCGAGTAGGGCACGAGGACGAACAGCCCAACGCTGAGGTATCGTAGCAGGGCAGTGGTTTCGGGCTCGGTGGTCTCCGATCGGCCGAGCAGGCTCGTCGCCATGAGGAAAGCGGTGAGCGCGGCGAAGACCGTGGGTACGGTCAGGAGTTTCGCGAACAGCTCGGTCGTGCTCGCGCCGATCCGGCCCAACGAGGTTCCCCGTTGGCTCACGACCGACGCCGCGTCCGCGCTGCCGGCGAGCAGGTAGCCCGCGAGCTCGCTCGTCACGCCCTCGATTGCCCCGGCGAAGGTTTCCCGACCCGCCGCCCACCCGGTAAACGCGAGCGCGAGCCAGGTCGTCTGTGTATAGAGCGGGCGGTGGGCACGGATCTCCCCGCCGCGCCGAAGCACTCGACAGCCCGCTTGCATCGTCACGATCGTCACGAAGAGGATGAGCGTGTTCGCCGCCTGCTGGGGGTGATAGAGGACGAGCGAGAGGGTCCCGAGCGCGAGTACGATGCCGGTTCTCGTGAGCGGCGCTTCGAGCAAGGAGGACTCACAGAGGACGTACTGAACGAGCAAGTAAAGCACGAGCGGCGAGAGCAACACCGCCTGGGTCACCGGGTGGGGCTCCATGTAGTGGGTCGCGACGTGGTTGATCGGCAGCAGACAAAAGGCGACGAAGGCCCCGACGTAAGCCGCCTCGATACGACCGGTGATCGCCCCGACACAGAGCGGGACGAAGGCCAGAAAGGACACCGTAATCGCGAGCACGACGAGCAACATCGCCCGCATTACTCCGATCCCCAACAGCTCGGCGAAAAAGACCGTGAGCGTATGGAGGGCCGGGTAAAACAGCCCGAAGGGATCGAGCGTCCCGCTCGCGACGTCGGCCGCCCACCCGACGTGGGTCAGCCCATCGCCCGCCCCGTAGAACCGATAGCCCCGGACGAGAGGGAGTGCCGTTACCAGTCCTACCGATCCGCCCCCGAGGGCTACCCCCGCCGTCCCCAACCGAGACCCCGAGAGCTGAAAGGAAACGAGCAAAGAGAGCGTCAGCGCCACGCCGAGCAGCACCCAGACCAAAAGCGGCGTTCCCTCGTAGATCGAGAGCTCGAAGCCACTCGCCGGCGCGGTGTGAGCACTCAGCGTGGCGCCCGCGAGCGCCATGTACCCGAGGGCGAGCGCGAGCAACGAACGCCGCCTCGATCCGATCGACCTGTCGTTCATGACGCTTGCCCGTGCCGGAAACTGAGCGTTTCCGTAGTGTTAATTTAGTATTATTTCTGGATGAAAAGTATACCGGCTGCTGGCCTCGGTAGGAGCGTCGTACTTCGGAGAAGGCGTCGGCTACCGGGTGAACGGGACGCGTCGGAGGGATAGGGAGGAACGGAGAGGTCGGCGGACGAGCCACGAGGAGACGAGAGGCTGCGGGGGTAAAGTTACTAGTCGAAGCGCGCGAGCGCCGCCCGGAGACGAACGAGATCGGCACGGCGAGCGGCCAGGTCATCGATCAGTTCGTCGGCCGCGTCGATCGCGGTCTCGACCTGCGCTGTGGCGGTATCGACGTCGGCATCCCCGGCTTCGAGACGGGCGCGCCGGAGGTGTTTGCACTCCACCTCGCGGTACTGGAAGTCCGGACAGGTACACGCGTTACCGTCGACATCGACGATGTACTCGGTGCCGTCCTCTTTCCGGACGGAGTACATTCCGGGTGCGATGGGGTCGACGGCCATGGCTTCGAGCAGTGCCCGGCGGTCGCGGTCGTCGAGAGCGGGAGTGTCCTCGGCGTCGGTCGTATCGGTCGCATCGGTTGCGTCGGTGGCGAGAGGGTGTGCAACGCTCATGGGTGTGAGATTTCGGTGTCGGCGGTGATCGGTCGGTGATCGGGAATCGATCCTCGGCGTCCAGCGTTCGCGGCGGGGCGTTCGCGTTAGTGTTATCCTCACGCCCTGTCTCGGCGGAGGGGCGCTACGGGCATAAGAGGGCGTTTACAGGAGGTCGGAAGTGAAACCGGCGCTCTTCGAAACCCACGAAAACGGCAATAACGGAACTGTAGTCCGAATCGCGTTCACTTTCACTGCCGATCGGCGTGACGCTTCCCTTCGGCCGCGGTGTCCAACCGGGCTGCTACCGTCCAGTCGAAACGGCTATCCGCCTCCTGACCAATCGGTTAGTATGAGCGGGGCCGAGCGCACCGAGCGGGCGAGCGACACGCGCGCGGCGATCATGGACGCGACCTACCGGGCGCTATGCGAACACGGCTATGCCGATCTAACGATGCAGGCGATCGCCGAGGAGTTCGAGAAGTCCAAAGCTGCGATCCACTATCATTACGACACGAAAGACGAGCTGCTCGCGGCCTTCCTGGAGTACCTACTCGATCGCTTCGCCGATCGGCTTCGCTTCGAGGACGAGCCGGGCCCCGAGGCACGCCTCGATGCGATCCTCGATGTTCTGCTGTTCGACATCGACGCCGACGCCGACCGGGAACTCCACACCGCCCTGCTGGAGATCCGTGCGCAGGCCCCCCATCGCGCGCCCTTCCGCGAACAGCTCACCGAGAACCACACGCTCATCGAGGACCTGCTCGTCGACGTACTGGAGGAGGGCATCGAGGGAGGCGTCTTCGAGAACCATGAGTCCCGGGAGACCGCACGGCTCGTGCTCGCGACGATGCTCGGCGGGCGCGTATACGACCTCACGCTCGAGGACCGGGACGTGGCCGCCGACGTCAGAGACGTGCTCGAAAGCGCCGTCATCGAGGAGCTTCGCCGGCCGGAGGGCGAGTGAGACTCGCCGGCGTAGGCAAGCGTCGGGGCGACCCGAGCGTCCAGTACGTCGCCGCGAGCCTCGTTCTGGGCGTTTTCTTCGGCGGGTTGGGCGGCGGGGTCGCCTTTCCTACCCTACCGCGGCTCGGACCCGTCCTGGGGATCTCGCCGTTTCTGGTCGGGGTCATCCTCTCGATGAATCGCTTTACGAGGCTGATCTGCAACACGCCCGCGGGCAGCGTACTCGATGAAGTCGGGACGCACCGACCGATGATCGCCGGCTTCCTCATCCAGGGGCTCGCGCCCTTCGGGTACGTAATGGGCTTACACGCCGCAAGCGTCGACGCGAGTAGCGCGAGCGTCTTCCTGCTCGCTCGGGTGCTGTGGGGGGTCGGCTCGGCGCTCGTCTTCGTGGGGGCGTTTGCGACGATCACCCACGTCACCACCCCCGAGAACCGCGGGCGGTGGGTCGGGTACATGCGGGGCGGTCAGAGCCTCGGGTTCCCCGGCGGCCTCGTCTTAGGGGGTTTGCTCGCCGACACGTATGGCTTTACCCTCGCCTTCGTGGCTGCAGGCTTTGCTGGCCTGTTCGCCGCGGGCGTCGCAGCGCTAGTCCTGCCGGATTTAGAGCCCGATATCGATCGGACCGCCACGTTACGGGAGCTGCCGTCGGTCGTCCGTCGTGATCCCCGGATCGCGAGCGTCGGCGCGGTGAACTTCCTCGTGCGATTCCTCTTCGTCGGGGTCCTCCTCTCGACGATCGTGCTGTACGCCGCCCGGAAGGAGATCGCTATCGGCGCGCTATCGGAGACGGGGGTGAGCGGCGTCGTGATGGCACTGGCCGTGGTCTGTACGAGTCTCACCACAGTACTGGTCGGACGGGCGTCGGGTTCGGCGTACTCGCGCTCGTGCCGACGCTCGTGGGCGCATTAGGTGGGGTGGCGCTGATCGGCGTCGGGGTGGGTGGGACGAACCCGCCGCTACTCGCCTACCTCGGCGACATCTCCCCTGGTGGTGACGTCGGTAAGTTAGGCGGGGTGTACAACACCTTCGGCGATCTCGGCTCGACGCTCGGGCCGCTCGTCGCCTTGCCGCTCGTCGCGGAGATCGGCTTCACCGTCGAGTACCTCGTCTGCGCGCTGCTGGTCGTCGGTGCGGGCGCGCTCGTGATCGGGACCTTGCTCGGCGAGGACCCGACGATCGAGCCGCGGTCGCGACCGACGGGCGCGGACGACGACTGATCGGGAGAGCCCCGCGCGGCGTCGGCAATCGGTAGAAAAGAGAGAAATACGCCAGCGGATACGGACTCGTCGAGCCGGTCGCCGAACCGGTGTGGTTACCGTCCGGGCGAGGAAAGCGATTCGAGCGCGTTCTCGATCGGTTCCTCGCCTCCGAGCACCTCGAAGGTCTCGCCGTGGGTCGCCTCGATCTCCAGTGCCGCGGCGAGTACCTGGGCACTGTCGGCACGGGTGATCTCCCCGCGGTCGAGATCGTCCCCGACGCGGATCTCGCCGGTCGGAGCGTCGTCGGTCAGCGCGCCCGGGCGGACGATCGTGTAGGTGAGCGAGCTCTCCCGGAGGTGGGCGTCGGCGGCAGCCTTCGCTTCGAGGTACTCGCGGAGTGCGTCGGGGCTGTCTTCGGGTGCATCGGCGTTCATGGCACTGAGCATGACGAACCGGGAGACCCCGGCGTCCTCGGCGGCGTCGATCATCGAGATCGCGCCGTCCCGATCGACGCCGGTGACGTTCTCCCCGCCCGAGCCGGCGGCGAAGAGTATCGCGTCGCGATGTTCGACCGCGCGTTCGACGTCTTCCTCGTCGGTGAGATCCCCGAGTACCGCCGTCGCGCCAAAGGACTCTATGTCCTCGATCTGATCGCGCGAGCGAACCATGCCATAGGTGCCGTGCTCGCTCTCGGCCAGCAGTTCCGTGAGTTGGATGCCGACCCGTCCGTGAGCGCCAGCGACGAGTACGTCCATCGGCCTCTCGTATGTCGCGACCGGGCTAAAGAGCCGTGACAGCGGTCGCCGACGCCGAGAGTCCTGGCGGTGACAGCCGGTATCGACGGTCCGAACCACCGAATCGTCGGTCGCGATCCGAACCGTATGACCGCCCGATCGCCGAAGCAGGACGCTTTTATAAGGGAAAGACGATCGTTTTCCGGTCACTGATGGATACGAACGTCGTCTTGCTAACCGTCGACTGTCTCCGATACGACCGCTGTGGGTTCAACGGCTACTACCGTAACACGACGCCGGTCCTGGATCGGTTGGCCGAGGAGTCATACCTGTTCGATCGGGCGTACGCGCCTGGAACGTGGACGTCGGAGTCGTTCCCCGGAATTCTGGCGGGCTCTCACGCGCCGGACGTCGCTTACCGGGACGAACCCCGATACAAATCGATCCCCCGTGGCGCCCCGACGATTGCATCGCGGCTCGGGGCGAACGGATACCACACGGTCGCAACGATCACGAACCCACAGCTGTCGGTCGAACGGAACTTCGATCGCGGGTTCGATCGGTTCGCCAACCTGATCCGGGAGCACCGCGGTCACGGTCGGCCGGAGGGTACCGACACGAACGACGATGCCAGCGCCGAGGACAGCGGTCCCGACGGTGCTGGTGAGGAGGGCAGCGCGCTCGATGGACTCGTGAGCGCGGTCGGCGAACGGTATTCCGACAACGAACTGCTGGCCCGGCTGCGGGGCCGATCCGGTCCCCTGAACCCGTATGCAGCACTGTTCTACCTCCGTGGAGTCTCGATGCTCCGGGACGCTCCCGAAGAGTGGCCGACGGTCCGTAGCGAACGCGTCCTCGACCGGTTCACGAACGCACTCGCCGACGCTGCCGACCGGCAGCCCTTTTTCGCCTGGACGCATCTGATGGACCTTCACGCCCCGCTTCACCCGGGGACCGTGACCCGTGACGGAACCGCCGGGAAGAGAGCGTACGCTCTCGGCCGGTACGTGCTGGCCGATACCGTGCGCGCATCGGATGGACAGCCGCGGCGATACAGTCGCTTGCACGACGAGGCCCTACGCCACGTCGACACACAGGTCAGACGCGTCGTCGATACGCTTCGATCGGCCGGTGTGTGGGAGAATACCGTCCTGATCGTCACGAGCGACCACGGGGAAGCAATGGGCGAGCGCGGCGTCAATGGCCACCGGAACCACTATCCCTACGACGAGTTGCTTCAGGTCCCCTTGCTGGTCCGCACACCCGACGATCCCGGCGAGGAAAGCGGGGAGAAGGATGGTGATGGCGATCGGATCGACGCACCGTTCTCGCTGTCGTGGGTGCACGAACTGATCGCCGAGACCGCGGGCCTCGATCCGATGAGGTTGCCGGCACGGAGTCCGTCGGGGACCACCTCGACGATCCCGAGGACGGCCGGCTGGCGGTGGCCGACTCGCTTACACCCTTCGGTCACACTGTCGTCGTCCGCGATCGGGAGCACAAGCTGGTCGAGCACTTCGATGGGTGGGTCCCCGAGGACCGAGGCGAGCGCTACGACCTCATGCGCCACCTGGGAATCCACACCGCCGACTTCGGTCCGGAAGTCTTCGACGGGTTGAACGTCCTGTATCGACCGCCCGCCGATCCCTGCGAACGAAGGCCCCTCCCCCCGTCCGAGGCCCCGAGCGAACACCACGAGCGCGCCGCGGCGGTACATACTCGCGTCGAGGACCTGCCCCGTATCGAAGGCCGACCGGACGCCGAGACGACCGAGATGCTGCGGGATCTCGGTTACCTCTGAGGACCGTTCGCGACCCGGCGAAGAAGACCCTCGAATACGGTGCGCTCGGCAGGACTATCGAGACGTGTCGGGACGTACAGAGACGTATCGAACAGTGTCGAGTACGGCTTTTAGTCGTAGCCGACCTCGCCCCCCCAAGCATGGACGATCGCGATTCGATCCACCTGGGATTCGTCTGCGTGCGGGACACTAGTCGCAGTCAGATGGCGAGTGCCTTCGCCGAGCTCGAACGCGACCGTCGGGCGGCGAACGTCGAAATCCTCACTGGTGGTACGCACCCCGCCGAGAGCGTTCATTAGGAGGTCATAGAGTGACGTGCGAGGACGGGTTCGGCTTGGGAGACCGGACGCCACGAGAGGTCACGACCGAGGAACTCGAATCCCGTGCCGTCGTCGCGACGATGGGCTGTTCGAGCCCCAACGTGAGCGAGGTCGAATCGAGCACTGAAATCAGGGACTGGGCGCTCGACGATTCCGCGGGCAAGGAACTCGGTGCGGTACGGGAGATCCGCGATGAAATCGAGAATCGAATACGGGCGCTGTTCGACGAACTCGACGATCGAGGGGACGATCGGTCGACCGGAGGACGCTTCGACCACCCAGGGGAACGGTCGATGGAACTGAGGGCAGCGAACGGGTCGGACGTCGAGTACGCGAAAGACTGCCTCCGCGAGAGCGGGCTACCGGTCGATATCGACCGAGAGGACCTCTACCTCCTCGTCGGACGCGTCGACGGGCGGCCGGTCGGGGTCTGTGGGCTCGAAGTTCAGGGCTCGGATGCGCTCGTCCGTTCGGTGGTGATCGAACCCGAGGCAAGGGGAGAGGGACGTGGAACGACGATGGTCGAAGCGCTACTCGAGCACGCAGCGGAGCACGGTATCGAGAACTGCTATCTGCTGACGACCGACGAGGAGGGGTTCTTTCGAGCCCTCGGGTTCGAGCGGATCGCTCGCGAAGAAGTACCGGCGGCAATCGGTGAGACGCGGGAGTTCGCCGAGGTGTGTCCGGCCTCGGCGACCCCTCTGTACCGGGAACTCGATTGAACTCGTGGACGATCGCTCACGACGACCGGTAGCGATCTGCGATTTCCGAACGAGAGATATCGAGCAGCCCTCTCGAGTATCACCACTGATAACACGGAGGGATCGCCCGCCAGGTGTAGGCGACCCGTGCGCGAACAAAGACGTACGACCGACGGTGATCGGTCTTTCGACCGGACTATTCCGAGGACGACTGGACGACCGTGCCGTCGACGCTGACGTCGAGGGGGCCGTCGTTCTCGAAGGACGTGACGTCCCCCGAGTACCGGTAGGTGTCGCTGCCGCCGTTGACCTGGCCCTGAGCGCTCGAGCCCGAGATTTCGTCCCCGTCCTCGAAGTTCACCGAGTCGGTCGCACCGAGGTCACCCGAGACCTCGAAGCGGTAGGTCGCAGGGGTGTCGTACGCCCGGTTCGAGATCGTGATCGAATGGGGCAGGCCCAACTGGCCGGGATCGACCCGCTCGCCGTCAACGGAGACCGTCGTCTCATCGGGGTTCTCGACGGCGAAGGCAGTGATCTCCCCGCCGAAGCGATAGGCATCGCTGCCGCCGTTGACCTGACCCCGGGCCGACGAACCGTCGATCTCGTCGTTGTCGTTGACCGAATCGGTCGCGCCGAGGCCGCCGGAGACGGTGAACTGGTACTCCGAGGGATCGCCGACCCCCTCGTCCGAGATTGAGATCGATCGAGACAAGCCCAACCGATCGGGATCGACCCGCTCGCCATCGAGGTAGACCGTCGTCTCGTCGGGGTTCTCGACGGCGAAGGCAGTGATCTCCCCGCCGAAGCGATAGGCGTCGCTCCCGCCGTTGACCTGGCCGCGGGCCGACGATCCGGAGAGTTCGTCGTTGTCGTTGACCGAGTCCGTCGGCGCGAGCGCGCCCGAGACGGTAAGTCGGTACTCCGAGGGATCACCGATCCCCTCGTCCGCGATCCTGAGTTCGTGGGGGAGACCGAATCGATCGGGATCGACCCGCTCGCCGTCGAGGTAGAGTTCGAGGGGCCCATCGCGGGTGAAGCTCGTGAGATCGCCCGAGAAGTAGTAGTTGTCCGCGCCGCCCCCGCCGACGAAGCCGCGGGCGCCCGAGTCGAGGAGTTCGTCGGTGCCGTCGGGATCGAACGCGGGGCCAGGCTGGATGTCGCCCGAGACGCCGAACTCGTAGGTCGCACGATCCCCGGTGGACTGGATCCGTAGCTCGTGGGGCAGCATCGATGCCGGATCGGTCTCCCGCCCGTTGAGAAGTACCGTCAGGGGACCGTCGTGGACGAAGCGCTCGATCCCGCCACCGAAGCGGTAGGCGTCGGTGCCGCCGTTGACCTGGCCGCGGGCCGACGATCCGGAGAGTTCGTCGTTGTCGTTGACCGAGTCGGTCGCTTCGAGCGCGCCGGAAACGGTGAACCGGTACTCCGAGGGGTCGCCGACCCCCTCATCCGAGATCGCGAAGCGATTGGGGGCATCGGCGGTGACCGCCTCGCCGTCCATCGAGAGATCGACCGAACCGTCGACGCGCAGATCGGTGATCGCGCCGGCGACGCGGTAGGTATCGCTACCGCCGTTGACCTGGCCCTGAGCGCTCGAACCCGAGATCTCGTCCCCGCTCTCGAAGTTCACCGAGTCGGTCGGTTCGAGCGCGCCGGAAACGGTGAACTCGTAGGTCGCGGGCTGATCGTACGCCCGGTTCGAGATCGTAAACAAGCCTGGGCCCTCCGGCTCCGGGTCGGCCGGGTCGCCGCCCGAGGCCGCTTCCTCGGCGCTCATCGGGACCCCCGTCGGCGGCGTGACGTCCGGATCGCCCCCGACATTGGAGGTCGTTACGTTCCCGCGGAACCGCCTCGTCTCGATGGTCGTGGCGATCTCCGAGTCGACGACTTGCGCGACCCCGTCGTCGCCGTCCTTGCCGTCGTCCTGACGGATGCAGTAGCTCCCGTCGGGGTGGTCGATGAGGATATCACAGTTCTCGATCGCGACTCGGCCGCCGTCCTTGATCCAGACACCGCGGGCGTTCTCGGCCCCGCCGAAGACGTCGGGCACGTCGCTATCGACGTGGACGACCGAGTTCCTGAGGTAGGAGCCGTCGGTCCCGAGGCGAAAGCCGTCGATGTTGTTATTGCGGGCGTAGGAGGACTCGATCCTCACGGCGCCGTCGCCGTTATCACGCTCGCCGCGGCCGGGGGCGCTCGCGTACAGCCCGTTGTTCGGCCAGTGGGCGGTGTGAACGTTCCGGATCGTGATGGTCCCGGCGTGTTCCAGTGAGACGAAAGTGGGGATCCAATCGCCGCTCTCGGTAGCGCCGTCGCCCAGGTAGACGTTCTCGACGAGGCCCGAACCGCCCTCGGGGGTCGAGAGGTTGAATATCTCCTGGGCCCCCCCGTTGGTGATCCGGCCCTTCAGCCCGACGTTTCGGATCGTCCAGTCCGTGCCGTCGACCATGAGCCTGTACGCACAGCGATCCGCCGTCGCGTCGATCAGAACGTTCTCGAAGCTCTCGCCATCCCCGAGATATTCCTTACGGACCTCGCCCCGCGAGAGCGTGATCGTCTCGTACTCCGCGCCCGCAGCCGCCCCCGCTCCGCCGAGAGCTGCGAGCGAGGCGGCCGTCCCGCCCGCGAGCTTCAGGTAGCCGCGGCGGTCGATCCCCGTAGTCGTTCCGTCGATCCCGTTCGTTTCGTGCCGGTCAGCGCCCGCAACCGGTAATCTGTCGTCTTCCATCGTTGCTAACGCGTTAGTAAGTGTGTCTAGATAGTAAATAAATGTACGTTAGTGTAATAAAGTAACTACTTACCAATTTGGAACAATTATTCTTCGACCGAGCGAGCGACGGCGACGGGTCGGGAGGGCGGCTCGGCGGGCCGAGCCGTAGGCTACTGGCATCGAGTTCGAGGCGGTCGAGCGACCGTAGCTAAGCGATTACAGCCGAACCGCGATCGAGCCGGCGACCGAGGCAAGGAGAGCGCCCGGGGCGGTTCGGTACCAGCTGGCGCGGGAAGGGAAGGAATCGGATCAGAGGTCGGCGTAGGCCCGGGCGATCGCCACCCGGTCGCGGGCCGCGTCGAAGGCGCTGCCGGGTTCAACCGCGCGTCGGCCGTTGGCACCGAGATCCGCCGCGCGCTCGGGGCTGCGCCGGAGCACGCGCAGCGCGGCCGCGAGATCGGTATGGGAGTCGGTCGCAACCAGCCCGGCGTCCGCACGCGTGAGAACGCGGCGCAGCGGCGAGACGTCGCCGATAACCGTGGGTGTGCCGGCCGCGAAGGACGCGAATAGCGCGCCGGGAAGGGCGGTCGTGGCGTACTCGCTTTCGGGGAAGGGGAGAACAGAGGCGTCACAGAGCGCGAGGTGGGCGGGTACGTCCTCGGGGTCGGCGCGGGTCGCGAACGTCACGCGCTCGGCGACGCCTACACAGTCGGCGCGCTCGCGAAGCGACTCGACGTACGTCTCGGGGCCGCGGCCGGGGAGGACGACCCGCGCGTCGGAGGTCGCCTTAGCGAGTTGGGCGAGCGCGTCGATGAGCGTCTCGAGGCCCCGTTCGGGGACGAGCGGGCCAGGGTAGGTGACGATAAAGTCGCTATCGGGGCTGAAATCGAGGCCGACCGGTGACCGAGCGCTCGCCGCGTCGAAAACGGGGAGATCGACCGTCGACTGGACGACTCGGACCTTCTCGGGGGGGAGGTCCCGGTCGCGCACGTACTGCGCACGAGCCTCCTCGCTCGCGACGACGACCCGGTCGGCGCGGGAAATCGCCGACGCTTCGAGGCGGCGGAGCCGGCGCAGCGGCGAGCGGACCCGCGCGGCGAGCGCGCCGGGCTGGGTGAGGAGATTTTTGCTCTCGCCAACCGACCGGCGGTGGGCGAGGCGGGCGACGGGATCGGCATCGAAATCGAGAACGACCGGAATTTCGAGGTCCTCGCCGGCTTCCAGTCCGGTTTTCGCGAGCGCGAGGCCCTGCACACCGATCGCGTCGATCGGCAGTTCCCGGTCGAGACGCTCGATGCCCGACTCCCAGGCCGAGTGAGTGCTCCCCGCGGCGGCCCCGATCGCCTGTGGCGTGGCCTCGGACCCGAAGGGCGGATCGTCGACCGGGAGTCGATCGACGTCGAGACCCCCTACCATCTCGCGGCCGGCTTCGGCGTCCCCGGCGTCCTCGCTTCCGTCGGCTTCCCGGCCCGCCCGGCGCGGACAGAGCACGACGGTATCGTGACCGGCGTCGAGCAGCCCGCGGGCTTCGAGGGCGAGCCGCGAGTCCGGCGGGTACGGTCGGGACGAGAGGAGACAGACGCGCATCTAAGCGGCCCTCGCTGAGAGGACGGTAGCACGACGAGTCGCGATAGGCCTGCGTGGGGTCCGGCTGACGAGCACGCCCGCGTTTCTCGGCGGGGTGACTTCGCTTTTGTGCTCTCTACGGCGTGACGGACACGATGGGACCGGCCGAGCCCCTCATGATCCCTGTCACTGTCGTACTGCCGGGAGGAATCGCCCGGCGGTATCGGCGAGGATCACCCCAGCACTCAGGGGCCCCCGGGACCAGTGGACCGATTCGCCGGGGGAGCGTGCTCATTCGAGTCCGGTGAAGAGGGACAGGATAGTAACGCATGGGGAGTTATCCAATTACCTCCTAAATTCTGATATGCGATCGGTAATTAACCTCCAAGTATCGGGTTTCATCGGACCGAAATTTGCCGGTATGGTGGGGCAAGAGTTATTATATTCCCGCTTCTGTTATCTCCCGGCTACGATATGACATGGAGTAGATCAATTTCGGTCGAACGGTTGGTTCCCACGCGGCGGACCTTCGGGATCGTCCTCGTGGCACTGGCGATGGTGCTGGCGGGCTGCGGTGGCGGAGGCGGCGGTGGGGGCGGTGGAGAAGGAGCCGGGACGACGGCAGAAGGAACGACTGCTGGCGGCGAGACGACCGCTTCCAGCGGGGAAACCACCAGCGGTGGTGAGACGACAACCGCGGAGAGTACGATGAACAACGGAACCGGTATGGATAACGGCTCGGCCATGGCTAATGGCTCGGATATGAGTGGGATGGCGAACGCCTCCCTGCGGATCGCTCATATGTCGCCCGATGCGCCCGCCGTCGACGTCTACCTCGACAATCAGACGGCGGTCTCGGGCGTCGAATTCAGCGAGATTACCGACTACCTCACCGTCCCAGCCGGCCAACACACGGTGACGATCACGGCCGCGGACAACCGCAGCGCCGTCGTGTTCAACGACACAGTGAGCCTCGAAGCCGCGGCCTACACTGTCGCAGCCACCGGTGAAATCGGCGAGAACGCCTCCCAGCCGTTCGCGCCGCTGATCCTCCAGGACAGCACCTCGCCGCCGGCGAACAACGCCTCGGTCCGCCTCGCACACGTCTCCCCCGACGCGCCGCCGGTCGACGTGACGATCGAGGACACGAACACGACACTGTTCGACAACGTGACCTACGGCAACGCGACGGAGTATCTCGAAGTGCCGGCCGGCGAGTACACCCTCGAGGTTCGCGCGGCGACCGCTAGCGATAACGGCACGGTGGTCGATAGCTTCGAGGTCGACGTCGAGAACGGCACTGCCTACACGGCCTTCGCCGCGGGGTACGTTACGCCCGACGACGAGGACGCCGACGCCCCATTGGAGCTGATCGCGACGCCTGACGGTCAGGCAGCGAGCCTCCGGGCGGCACACATGTCACCTGACGCCCCCGCCGTCGACGTCTATCTCGACAACGAGACGGCCTTCTCCGGCGTCGAGTTCAGCCAGGCAACCGACTACGCGGCGGTGACGCCGGGCAACCACACGGTGACGATCACGGCCGCGGACAACCGCAGTGCCGTCGTGTTCAACGATACGGTGGCACTCGGTGCGGGTGCGTATACGGTAGCGGCCACCGGCGAGATCGGTGAGAACGCCTCCCAGCCGTTCGCGCCGCTGGTGCTCGACGACAACACCACTGCACCGAGCGAGAACACCTCGAAGGTCCGGCTCGTCCACGCGGTGCCCGACGCACCGCCGGTCGACGTGACGGTCGAGGACACGAACATGACGCTGTTCGACAACGTGACCTTCGGTAACGCGAGCGAGTACGCCGCGGTGCCGGGCGGGGAGTACACCCTCGAGATCCGGCCGGCGACCGCGAACGATAGCGGGCCGGTAGTCACGACGGTCGACGTCGACGTCGAGAACGGCACGACCTACACCGCTTTCGCCGCGGGCTACCTCGATCCGGCGAACGCCTCGGGCGAGGAGCCCCTCGACCTGGTCGTCCTCACCGATAGCGACGAGTCGGATTCCGAATCGGACTCGAACGGGGAGTCGGAGTCGAACGCCATGAGTGCGCCGCGGGCGAGCAGTACCGGAGCGGAACCGATCGCCGTGAACTGACTCGGCTAGGGTCGAACTCCCGTTGCCGGCGACTTTTCTTGGGTGAGAGCCCGGGCCCACTCCTCGGAGCGAACCCGGGCGGTACGATGGTGGTATCGGACCCGTCGGAGCCCGGTAGGGGGTTACGGACGAGTCCGTAGCACGCCGGCTTCCCCGGGGCGCTCGGCGATCGAGCCCCGGGGAGGGCCACGGAAGCCGGGTTCCGGTACGGGACGCGCCGGGGGATGACGGTGGTGTTTTAACCGAGAAGGGACTACGGGCTCGAACATGGACCGGAGCACCGTAGCGCGACTGACGCTCTTTGGCTCGATGCTCTTCGCCGGGGTCTATCTGGTGAACGTACTCTACGATCGCGCGCTCGGCGATTTCCCGGAAGTAGTCCCGATCGGCATTGACCCGCTCGGCCCACAGGCACTGGTCGTCGTGTTGCTCGTCATGTCCGCGCTGTTCGCCACGACGATCGTGCTCCGTACGGAAGAACGGACCTGAGAAGAGGCGGCTTCTCGGCGGTGCGCGTCCCCGCCGGGCGGGAAGGGACGCTCGTTCAGTTCTCGATCGTCTCGATCTCCTCGTCGGTGAGGGAGATCTCGCTGGCGGCGACGTTCTCCTCTAAGTGTTCGACGCTGCTGGTCCCCGGGATCGGGAGCACGACCGGGGAGTGTTGGAGCAACCAGGCGAGCCCGATCTGGTAGGGACTCGCGTCGTGGTTCTCGGCGACCACCTCTAAGCCCTCTAACTCGCCCGAACCGAGCGGTGCCCAGGGAATGAAGCCGATGTCGTGGTCCTCGCAGTACTCGAGCACCTCCTCGGAGTCGCGATCGCCGACGTTATACTGGTTCTGGACGGTTGCGATCTCGACGACCTCACGGGCCGCTTCGAGCTGGTCGATCGAGACGTTAGAGACGCCGACGTGCTCGACCTTGCCCTCGTCCTTGAAGCCGGCAAATGCCGATACCGACTCGGCGTACTCGACGTCGGGGTCGGGCCAGTGGAACTGATAGAGGTCGATCGTCTCGGTGCCCAAGCGATCCAAGCTGGCGAGGATCGCGTTGCGCAGGTAGCCCGGCCCGCCACACCGGGGCCAGGAGCCGTCGCGATCGTCGCGCCAGAGCCCGCCTTTGGTCGCGACGACGAGATCGTCGTCCGCGGCAGGGTCGAGCGCCTCGCCGATGAGCCGTTCTGAGACCGCCGGGCCGTAGGAATCGGCGGTGTCGACGAAATCCACACCGAGATCACGCGCGCGGTCGAGAACGTCTCTAGCCTCCTCTTCGTCCTCGGGCGGGCCGATGATCCCATCGCCGGTCAGTCGCATCGCGCCGAAGCCCAAGCGATTGACCGTCAACTCGCCGCCGATGTCGAACGTATCGCTCCGATCGTGCGCTGTCACGGGCGAGGCGACGGCCGGTGGGCGAAAGCGTCTTTCGGGTCCGGGCAAGGGGCTCGTCGCTCGCCGGCTTCGGGACCTGCTACCGTCCTCGAAACTCGTTCCGGTCTTCGGAGCCCGCGAACGCGAACCGGCCGGTTCTTCGCTTCGCGCTCGCTTCGTGAGAATTGTCGTCTCAGTCCCACTCGCCGAGCGCATGGTTCGCGAGCAGCAGGAGGAAAGCGATCGTCAAAAGAGCTGTGAGTACCAGAAAGCTCGCTCCCCAGCCCGCGACGTCGGCGACTAGGCCTGTTACCGCCGTCCCGAGCGCGCCCGAGAGGATGTAGATCGTCCGGACGAGGCCGAACCCGGCCCCTTGCTCCGATTCGGTGAGCCCGTCGATCGCCCGGGACTGCAGTGGCAGGGCCCAGCTCATCGCGATCCCGGCCAGTACGACCGCCGGGACGGCGAGCACGAAAGCCGTACTCGAACTGAGCGGCCCGTAGCCGAGAACGCCGGCACCCATCATCAGCGCGAGTACCCTATCGCGACCCAGCCGGTCGGACGCCCGGCCCGCCAGCGGTTGCAAAACGCCTCTGATCGCGGCCAGCACGGAGAACAACAGCCCGGCGCGCAACAGCGTGTAGCCGTGGTGCTGAACGAGGAAGGTCGGAAGCAGCGACATCGTCGCCAACCCGACGAACTCGGCGAAAACTGCGAGGACGGTCGTGGACGCGAGCGTCGGCCGGGAGAGGAGGGCGAGGAGATATCTCGGGGCGAGTAGCTCGCGGAGCGATTGGTCCTCTTCTACCGAGCGGGTCGCGGGGACGCAGCGGGCGAAGGCCCCGAGCACGAGCAGCGAGACGGCGACGCCGACCCCGAGCGCGACGCGCCAGCCGTAACGAAGGGCGAGGGCGGCGGCGATCGGCGGTGCGAGCAGTCCGGCCGCCGGGTCGCCGATGCGATGGATGCCGATCGCCTGCCCGATCGCGTCGAAGCGCCCGGTGAGAAGCGCCGTCGCCGCGTTGTAGTAGAGACCGGCACCGACGCCCAACAGGCCGAGGAAGACGCCGAAGAGGGCGAAAGAAGGCGTTCCTGCCAACAGGAGGCCGGCGACGGCGGTGAGCCCCACTCCGGCGAGGACGATCGACCGCGGCCCGAAGCGATCGCTCAGTACGCCGCTCGGAAGTTGAGCGAAGGCGTAAGCGGCCCACATCCCGCCCAGAACGGTACCGATGGCGGCCCGTGAAACCGCGAACGTCCCGAGGATCGAGGGGACAAGCGCGCTCACCAGTAGCTGGGAGAACCTGATCGCGAAGTACGCGCCGACACAGAGCGCGAGGACGGTGTATCCGGAACGCCATCGTTCGTTGCTCGGCAGTACTGTCGTATCCATGGGTTCGGGTCGAATCGGGCGAGCGGAGTGAGCTGCCGTCCCGGCGTAGGCCATCGGGTAGTACGGAGGGGTATATAGGGCTCGGTGTTCCCGTCTCTCGAACCCCGCCGACTCGTTCTCCCAGAACGGATCACTCCCTGGAAGTCGAGGTTTCGAGCGTCGAGTCCGGTCGCCGTATCCGTCCCCCGCCGTCATCCGCGTTCCTATCGGCGTCGTTCCGTATCGCTATCTCGTTCCGTATCGCTACCGACGGCCGCCGGGGTGCTACTGGCAGTCGTGGTCGGGCGTACCGGTGCTCGCCGCGTAGACGATCGATACGAAGATCGCGATCGAGAGCAGCGCACCGAACGCGACGCCAAGCGCGAGCGATCCCGCCTGAATCCGGGAGACGAAGACCCCCGCGCCGACACCCGGTGGGATCGCGAACAGGAGCGCGTACCCGACGGCCGAGCGCGTCATGCGATCCATCGTTCCCGCATCAGCACGCTGGTCCTCCGGCCGATTTCGGCGATCCGCCCGTAGCTGGATCCGCCCCAGTAGGGAGTACCGCTCGGGGGACGACCCCCAGCACGGCATGCCGGATGTGATCGTTAGCGCTACCGCCGGGGCCGATATGGCTCTCCGAGTTGGCGAAGCGTCCGGTGATCCGTTCGCCGAAACGACCGCCCTTCGTTCCGATCGTGCCTACGCGTTCGTCCGCCTGGCCGGTGATTCCTTCCCGTCCTCCGGAACGCGCTCGCCGGTCGTCCATCGTCGCCCTCACGAAGCTTTATTATCGTCGCATCGAGAGGGCGTCCAATAAATCATGAGGATAGTGGTGCCGACGACCGGCGACCGGTTCGTCCGCCCGGTGGCAGCACCCGCGTTCGGCGTCCGTCCCCTCTTCGTCGCCGGAGGGGGGCCGACCCTTCCCGATACGGTTCTCGTATGAACCTGGACGCATACGGCCGTCGGTGGTCACCGGAGCGGCGGACGATGGGGGTCTGGATCGCCGTCCTCGCTATCGAGGCGTATCTATTGGTCGCCTACTTCGCGCTCACGCCTGCGACCCCCTCGGGTGGGCTTCGCTACTTGCTCTACCCGTTCGTCTGGATCAACGCAGGGTTGTGGGTTCTCCGTGCTGTCTCCCCGGATCCGCGTACCCGGACCCATCGAGTTATCGGACTCGCCGTTGCGGGCGCGTACCTGTTCGTCCTCCTGTATCTCCCGGGAACGATCGGGTTCGATGCCGCCGGTCGACCGATCGATCTCCGGGTGGCGATGTACGCGCCGGGATGGGGTCCGTTGGTGGCGTTTTCGAGCCCCTGGCTCCGGCTGTACCTCGTCCCGTTCCAAGTAATCGGATACGCCTCGCTGGCGTATCTGGTGTACGCCAACGTGCTGGTGCTGACCCGCAGCGTCCTCTCAGGTGTGCTCGGACTCGTGACCTGTATCGGCTGTACCGCACCAGCTCTCGCTGCCCTGCTGGGGCTTATCGGGGGACCGACGGCGAGTCTCACGACCGCCGCGTACGCGTGGTCGTACGACATCGGGACGGCGATCTTCCTGTTCACGATCGGGCTGTTGACCTGGAGCTATCGGCGAGGACGATCCTGAACGGTGCTCACACTTCCGGTTGCGGTCGCAGGAGACCGCGCGAACGTTCCCCGTTCGGGGCGATCTCCCGGAACGAGTGCGAACCGGGCCGTCGAGCCTTCAAGCACCGAGGGGGCGATCGAAACGCCCGTTCTCCGGAATCGACCTCCGCGTGGCTCGGCTTAAACCAGCGTGTCGGGCCGATCGGTGAAGTAATCGAAGACCGCTCCGAGGCTGAAGCCATACGAGAAGTGCGCGATCAGGGTCAACACCAGATAGAGCACGAGCGAGAACCCACTGTAATCGAGATAGAAAGCCGGCGCGAAGCCGGTCCAGAGCACGAACCCGTAGGGGAGGCCGCGTTTGGCGTAGGTCTCGCCCGGCAGGTAGAGCCCCGCGGCGGCGAACAACAGCGGCCAGATCACCATCCCGCCGCCGAGAAAGACCAGGTAGCCGACGGCGACGGCGTTGGCCGGAAAGAGCCCGGCGATCCCGACCAGCTCGGCGAAGTCGGCGAACGACACCATGTCGAACGCCCCCAGGGACTGGGCGACGAGCAGACCGACGGTCATCGCCGCCGTTCCGACCAGGCCCCCGAGCGCCCCGATGACCCCGTCGAGAGCGATGCCGATCATGCTGTCGAACCCCTCGATCTCCGTTTGAGTATCGGCGATCTCCCCGTCCTCCGTCTCCGTTCGTTCGTTGACCATGATATGAAAGTACACACCACGAAACAAAAGCGTTCGGTCCGTATCGGGAATTCGGGCGTCGGGTCCGCCCCGGGTCTCACTCGATCCATGCCCGACGATCGATCGGCAAACAGTCGTCCGTACCCCCGTGTTTTTCCGCTTCCCGGCGTCGTTCCCCGTCTCTCTGTTGTTCATCGCCTTCCGCTCGAAGGGGACCCCGATCTCCGAAATGAATAAGTACCGGCAAAATTACTGTGGTATACGTTATGTCGTGGTTTACCCAGCTGCCCGAACCCACGTCCCTACCCGTGCAAAATGGTATCGTTCCGCGCGGGACGATGGTCGAAGTGTTCAGGCAGATCTATTTCGTCTTTCTGGTGCTCGGGACGCTGGTCGGCATCGTCGTTATCGGGTACATGTGTTATCTCGCCTACCAGTACCGCGATGCCGGCAGGGGTGACGCCGACGGCGAGGGAGGCGAAGGAGGCGAGGACGGCGAGGAGGTCGATCGGCCGACGCTCGGCGAACTGCCGACCGGCAGCGGCGGCGGGCGGAAGCTGTTCACCTCGCTTGCCTTGAGCGCGATCATCGTCATCTCGCTGATCGCCTGGACCTATGGCACGCTGTTGTTCGTCGAAGGAGCCCCCTCGCAGGGAGAGGAGGACTTCGAGGTGGACGTCACCGGCTATCAGTTCGGCTGGGAGTTCGAGTATCCCAACGGCCACACCACCGATGGGGTCCTGCGGGTCCCGCAAGGCGAGCGGATAGATCTGACCGTGACCTCACGGGACGTCTGGCACAACTTCGGCATACCCCGGTTCAAGGTGAAATCAGACGCGATCCCCGGCCAGACGACCGAGTCGTGGTTCACCGCGAGCGAGACCGGAACCTTCCAGGCGGCGTGTTACGAGCTCTGCGGGGCCGGTCACTCCGCGATGAACGCCGAGGTGATCGTCATGGAACCGACGGCGTTCGAGCAGTGGTACGCCAATACATCAAATACGAGCGCGAACGCGACCGGATCGGGGAACGCCACCGAAGCGGGGGCTAACGCTACTAATGCTACTACTACGGGTGCGCCCAACGGGACGACGAACGCTACTGGAGGGAACAGTACGGGCAACGCCCTCCTCGGGGCTACCACCACGAGGTCAGCATGACGACCGACGGCCAACCGATGAACGACAGTACCGGAGACGACGAAGCGAAAACGACGGATGACGGGTCCAGGAGAACCGACGGCAGGCACACGAAAGCCGATGGCGGGCACGCGACGACCGACAGTGAGTTCGCGACGCCCTCGGGGGCGGGGACCGATACCGAGGACGGCCACGGGCTCCCGCCGCTCGGGTCGGTACGCCGGTACCTCGTGACGACGAACCACAAGGACGTCGGGGTACTCTACATCGTGACGGCGCTGTTTTTCCTGATCTTCGGGGGCGTGCTCGCGTTGCTTATGCGCCTCCAACTCTGGACGGCCGGTCAGGGACTTCTGAGCGCCGGCGCATACAATCAAGCCGTCTCGATCCACGGGCTGATCATGGTCTTCTGGTTCCTCTCGCCGTTTGCCTTCGGCTTCGCGAACTACATCGTCCCGCTCCAGATCGGCGCGAAGGACCTCGCCTTCCCCCGGCTCAATGCCCTGTCGTACTGGCTGTACGCCGCCTCGGGGCTGCTACTGGGCGTTTCGTTCTTCCAAGGTGCGTCCTTCGCCGGCGGGTGGACGATGTACGCCCCGCTCGACCTGCCCATGTATACCCCTGAGGTCGGCAGTACGACTGCGATCCTCGCGCTGTTGCTCTTCGTCGTCTCGATCACCGTCTCCTCGGTGAACTTCTTGACGACCATGCACCGGATGCGCGCGGAGGGCCTGACCCTCAGGCGCTTACCCCTCTTTACCTGGACGATTCTGCTCACCGTTTGGATGATGCTCTTTGCCTTCGCGGCGCTGCTCGCCGCGCTCATGATCCTCTCCTCGGATCGCCTCTTGGGCACGACCTACTTCTCCTTCACCGAGGGCGGCTCGCTGCTGTGGGCACACCTCTTTTGGTTCTTCGGCCACCCCGAGGTCTACATCGTCTTCTTCCCCGCGCTCGGCGTGATGGCAGAGACCTTCCAGACCTTCACCGGCCGCCGACTCGTGGGCAGGAAGTGGTTCATCGCATCGATGGTGCTCGTTGCCCTCCAGAGCTTCGGCGTCTGGATGCATCACATGTTTCTCACCAGCATCAACCTCCAGGTCAAGACCCTCTTCATGGCGACCACGATCGGCATCTCCCTGCCGTTCGATTTGATGGTCTTCTCGCTGATCTATACGATGATCAAAGGGCGCATCCGCTTCGTGACCCCCTTCCTCTTTACCTTCGGGGCGCTGGTCCTCTTTATCGTCGGCGGCATCACCGGGGTCTTCCTAGGTGCGGTGGTGCTCGATTACGAGTTCCGGGGGACCTACTGGGTGGTCGCACACTTCCATTACGTAATGGTCGGCGGTGTCACCGCGCTGATCGGCGGGTTGTACTACTGGTACCCGAAGATAACAGGGAAGATGTACGACGAGTTCCTGGGGAAGGTTCACTTCGCGGCCTACTTCGTCGGGTTCAATCTGCTGTATTTCCCGATGTTCCTCGCCTGGGAGACCCCCCGACGGGTGTTCGACTACCCGCCGGGTCTGACCCCCTGGCACCAGCTCGCGACGATCGGCGCGTTCGTGCTCGGGGCTTCCTTCCTCCTCATGTTCTACAACCTCACGGCGAGCCTCTTTACCGGCGAGGAGGCCGGCGACAATCCCTGGGCGTACTCGACGACCGCCGAGTGGACGGTCCCCTCGCCACCACCCCTCGAAAATTTCCCCGGGATACCGAGCTACCGGAGCGGGTCGATCGACTTCCTCGCGGAGGACGAACGATCGGCGATCGGTAGCGGGACGGCGGCGGACGGCGGTGAACTCACCGACGGCGGCGTGGCCACCGTTAGCGATCAGGCCACCGACCACGCCCCCGGCCACGAGCGGATCACAGACGAAGGCGAAGGCGAGGATCACGCGAGCATCTGGCCGCTGGCGATCGGGGTCGGCGCGTTCGTGCTCCTGTTGGGGGCCTCGGGCTTCCAGGGCGCGTCGTTCCCCGACGGCTTCGCGGGAACTTTCTATGCGGGTCTCACGGGGATCGGCGCGCTACTGACGGGGGGCTCGTTGTTCGGGCTTACCAGGGAGCGCTTTACCGGTCCCTCGGGGCCTTTCGGGGAGAGTTGGCCGTTCGACGGCATCGAGAACGTAAAGACCGGCGTGTGGATATTTTTAGCATCCGACGTCGTGCTCTTCGGCGCGTTCATCGGCTCGTACGTGTTCATCCGGGTCGCACAGGGCTGGGTCGGCTGGGAGCCGGTCCCCCACGACCCGCTACCGGGATTGGTCAACACCTATCTCCTGCTGACGAGCAGTTTCAGCGTCGTGCTCGCGATGGTCGCCGCCGAGAAAGGGTCCAAGAGGGGCGTCGTCGCGAGTCTCGGCCTCACTATCGCGCTCGGGATCGGCTTCCTCCTCAACAAAGGAATCGAGTGGCAGGAACTGTTCCACGAGGGCCTGTTGCTTTCGACGAACGTCCGGACCTCGACGTTCTTCCTGACGACCGGACTGCACGCGCTGCACGTCATCGCCGGCCTGGTGATCGCGATCTACATGCTCACACGGGCGACCCGAGGAGCCTACCTGGAGGACGAGCGCCCGATCGAGTACTTCGGGCTCTACTGGCACTTCGTCGATATCGTCTGGCTGTTCTTATTCCCGCTGTTCTACATCCTGTGAGGTGAACACACAATGGCATCAACGAAACTGTACGCGGCGATCTACGTGGTACTGTTCGCCTTCGCCACCCTGCAGGTGGCCGTCGAGGAACTCGGCTTTCTGGGGGAGGCGTACTGGGTGGCCTTCGGGGCGATCATCGTGCTATCGTTCCTGAAGGCACTGGTCGTTGCTGGCTACTACCAACACCTCAGATACGAGCCCCGGTCGCTCTCGTACCTGATACTCACCGGGTTGCTCGCGGCGCTCGCGCTGACGGTCGCCGCCTCCTATTCGATCACCTGAGGAACCGACGATGGGACTCACCCACTTGGGCGCGCTCGAATGGGGGCTGCTCGTACTCGTCGTCCTCCCCTTGCTCCAGTTCCCGCTCGTGGTCTATCTCTCCCGACGCGTCGAGACCGATGGGGAGCCGGCATGCGATCACGCCGTCGAGTTCCGCGCCGACCGCGAGGCGTCGCCGGACGACCCCCAGCGTGATACCGACTCGCGAGCCGATGAGGTCCGAAAGTCCCGCTCGCGGGACGCTCACATCGCCGATTCGTCCGCCGATCCCCCTCGCACCACTGCCACGCCCCCGTCGGTTACCTGCCCGGCCTGTGGAACCGAGAACGATCCCGCGTTCAGCTACTGTCGGTTCTGTGTGGAACGACTAACGAGTCCTCACCCGGCCTCGGATCCGAGGCTACCACGAACGGAGTAATCGACCGTCGAGTGGGTGGGAATGAATCGAGCTAGCAGTTCACGTCCAGACGACCGCGTAGGTGTAGGTGAGTCCGAGCGAGAGAACGACGAGCATAGCGACCGCCTTGAGCTGAAAGAGGAATAGCGCATCGGATTCGGCGTCGTAGGCGTCATCGTAGTCCTCGCGTTCGGCCTCGGTACACTCCTCTCGATGGACCTGGCCGATGTGGAGCGCACAGAGGTCCGCGGCGCGGAAGGGACGTTCGCAGTACGGACAGCGCGCTCGGGGCGTCTCGCCCACCGGCACCGACGCGTCGAAGTCGTCGGAGATCGCATCGAACCGAGTCATCGACGCACTCCGACGTGTCGAGCGCCGACTCGATCGCCCGTTGTTAAGGAGCGACCGATCCCCAGACCTGTTCTCGCTCGCCGCTCGACGGGGCTCGACGGTCCTGAACCGACGTTACTACCGATCACGGTGCGGAGACGATGAGTTTCACGACGATCGCGACGACCAGCAGCGAGCCAAGCGCCCAGGCTCCCGCCATGGCCGCCTGTGCGCTCTTCAGTCCTCGATGCCGACCGGAACGGTAGATCCCCCACACGAGGAAGGCACAGAGAACGGCCCCGAACGCGAGGCTCAATCCGAGGAAGACCGCCCCACCGATCTCCGGCGGGCTGGCGACGAGGAGGACCGCACCCCCTGGAAACCCGAGGACGAGGAGGACGAACGTGACGTACCACACCTTCGGGCTCCGCGCCGTTTCGATAGCGGCCTCGGAGTAGTGTGCCAACGCGTCGGTCCTGCTACCGCTGCTCTCCGCCGGCTCGGGACGCCAGCTCCCTATCGTGGGACGCCAGCCTCGGGCCCGGACGAACGCTACGACCCCGATCAGTAACAGCCCCATCACGACGGTGCTCAGTAGGTTGCCAAATCCTGCCATGGTTACTCAACCCACTCTTTCGTGTCCTCGCTAGGAGTAGACGCTCTTAATTCTTCCTACGGTCAGGCCCTCGATTCACCGTTCCGGTGTCAACTCTGTGATAATATCGGCTCTCGACTCAGAAGTCGGCCGTCGAGATCCACTCGACGGCGGCGGCGACGAACCAGACCATCCAGATGGTGAAGACGACGAGCCACGCGCCGTACTGAGCGATCGGATGGGGGACGAGTACGTAGACGACCGCCAGTAGCGCTGTGACGGACACGATCGCGGCGAAGTTTCGCCGATCAGCGTCGGGCACCGCGCTCATCGTTCGGTTCGTTCGCGTTCGTAGCCCTAGCCTATCATCGTTTGGGCGGTGCGAGGTGGCGTCACGACCGACGATGGATGCCGATCGAGCGACCACGAGAGCGGACGCACCGTCGATCAGGACAGTGAAACGAAGCGTTCACCGAGACGGCGGCGACCGGCTACTCCCGTACACCCCTGTCTCTCTCGACGATGAAGTTCTTCGCGTCCGCTACGAAGACGAGTCCGGTGAGGAACATCGCCCCTGCGACGACGGTGAGTAGCCTGATTCGATCGACGATGTTCATGTAGTGTGTTATATCTTGGCACGAATAGACGATCCGAGAGGCATCGGTTCGGCTATAGGAGGGCGGAGACCGAACTCGGCAATTCCTCTCCCACCGACCCATCGCTGAACCGATCGTGCCGATCGAACCGAGCGAGTTCGTACTCAAGCGAGCGTTATCACGCCGACGCCGACGACGACCAGGGCGACGCCTGCGACGATTTCCCGCGTAATCCGTTCGATCCCGCCGAGCCCGACGTAGGAAAAAGCCGTTGCGAACAGCGTCGAGGTAGCGACGAGCGTGGTGACGATGGCCACACGGCCGTTATCCAGCCCGGTGAAAAACAACAGGAGTCCGGTGCCGCTCAGGACGCCGGCACCGAGGAAGTAGGCATAGCCACGAAGCGGGATCGACGTCAGTCCGTGGCGACCGGACCAGAAGGCGAAGATCCCCAGTCCGAACAGGGCGGCGGTCTCGTTCAGCGCGACGGCTTCGAGCGGCCGGGCGGGCGTCGTCGTGAGCCCGAACCGGCGGATCACGCTCGCGGTCCCATACGCGAGCGCCGCCAGCAGCGGAAAGAGTAGTTCATGGGGCTGCCAGCCGGCGACATCGCCGCCCTTCGAGAAAGTGAGAAGGACCAGACCGCCGACGACGACCACTACTCCGACCGCCTGGACGATCGAGACCGCCTCGCCGAGAAAGGCGAGTGCAAGGGTCGTGGCGAAGAGGGGATTCGAGGCGATGACGGCGCTGTTCACACTGGCACCGACTCGGTCGATCCCCTCGTAGTTTCCGATCCGGCCGACCGCCGTCCCGATCAGGCCGCCGAACAGGAAGATTCCATACCCGAACGCCGAGAGATCGGGGGCGAGAGCGGTCGGGCCCTGTGTGAGTGCTAACCCGCCCCAGAAGATCCCGGTGCTCGTCGCGATAACGATGATCGCGACCGAGACCGGGTCGCCGCCGTGGGCGAACCCCCGTTTCGAGGAAACCGGCGCTAACCCCCAGAAAAGGGCCGCACCGAGAGCGGCCAGATACGCGATAGCTGCCATATGGTTCGACCCATCCTCCGTACGAGAAACGGTTAGCTGTTGGTATTCCCTGCTCGGGGATTAGCTGTTGGTATTCCCTGCTCGGGGACCCCCCGCGAGCTATCGACACTGAACAGCCGAACCGTCGATCAGTCGGGCGCGTCCGTGGGGTCCGGCGGGTCGACGATGAACGTCACGCCGGTACAGGCGGGACATTCGAGCGCGTCCGCGTTCTCGGCGGTGAGGGACTCGACGGCACCGTAGACCAGCAGATGGTCGGTCGGGGCCGCGATCTGGCGCTTACAGAGCGGACACTCGACGACGCCCGCCCGGACCTGCTCGCGGACAATAGCGTTTCGGGTCATTCGGTGTGAGGGGACAGCGGCGTTCGCGTCCGAAGAATCGTAGTCCTGGCGGTAACGTCGTCGGCGGAAACGACCGCTCCCTGATCCCCGACACGCCGCCTGGCTACCGGTGAGGGGTTCGCGACGCCGGCGATCGGAGTCGAACGAGAGCGACGTCGCCGACCGGTCACCGGATGGCAAAACGACCGATCGAACGGGCCCAACAGGTACTTGTCCCCGCCCGTCGTTCCCGGAGCCGATGTCACGTACCAAAGTGAACTACGAGGAGACCGAGACGACCTACGGAATGCACTTCCTCCGGGAGCCACTCGACTGTGAGGACCACGGGGTAACCGTCGTCGACGCCGAGCCGGGCTGGGAGGGGCCCGAGCACGAACACGAGGGGAACGATCACGAGGAGGTGTACTTCCTCGTCGAGGGCGAGGCGACGATCACGGTCGACGGCGAGGACGTCTCCATGAACGCGGGCGACGCGGTTCGCGTCTCGCCGGGAGCGACGCGCCAGCTCACGAACGGCGATACCCGAAGTCAGTTCGTGATCACCGGCGCGCCCTGACGACGCCCGCCGGCCGCGAAGTTCTCCCGTTGTCGGCCGCCATCGGTAAAGTGAAGATCGATCTGATCGTCGATCGCCGATGTGCATACACCCGAGTACTCCATTACAGGCGAGACCGCCGTGATCACCGGGGCGAGCCAGGGGATCGGCCGTTCGATCGCCGAGACGCTCGCGGCCGGCGGCGCGGACGTCGCGATCTGCTCGCGCGCCCAGGAACGGATCGACCCGGTCGCCGACGCGATCGAGGAGGAGTGCGAGGGAAGCGCCCTCGCCGTCGAGTGTAACGTCCGCGACCGGGAGAGCGTAGAACGGTTCATCGAGAGGACGATCGAGGAGTTCGGCGATATCGACTGTCTCGTCAATAATGCCGGCGGGGAGTTCGTCGCGCCCTTCGAGGACATCTCCCCGAACGGCTGGAACGCAGTCATGGATCTGAACGTGACCGGGACCGTTCACTGCACGCAGGTCGTCGGCGAGACGATGCGGCAAAGCGGTGGCGGACGGATCGTCAACCTCTCGAGCGTGAACGGCCAGCACGCCGCGCCCGGCGAGAGCCACTACGGCGCGGCGAAAGCCGCAATCATCCGGCTCACCGAGACCCTCGCGGTCGAGTGGGCGGGCGAGGGTATCCGAGTGAACTGCGTCGCACCTGGGCTGATCCAGACCCCCGGCGTCGCCGAGACGCTCGGCATCGAAAGCGAAGCGATGCCCCCGCGCGAGCAGGTGGATCGCCGCATCGGCTACGGCGAGGACGTCGCCGACGTAGTGCAGTTCCTCTGTAGCCCCGCCGCGTCGTTCATGACCGGCGAGACACTGACCGTCAAGGGCGTCCCGCGACCCGGCAACTCGATGGAACACGATCTGGGCCTGGAACGATAGGTATCGAACAATCAGAGGCCGCTGCAGAGGGAGGGCTTACTCTTCGGCTTCCTCGATGAGATCGCTGGGGTGGTCTCGTGACTGCCGGTGCGTTCGCTCCTCCCTCGCCCGGTCCACCGCGTTCTGGCCTCGGACGGCGACCCACTCCAAGCCGCCCTCGATACGCCGGCTCACCAGCAACGCGCTGCTTCGGGCTGCCTGCTGTTTCCGTCGGAGCGCCAGTTCCGCCCAGGCGAAAACGAGCGTGAACAGCCCAACGACGGCGAAAAACAGCACTGCGAAGAGGAAGTAGCCGAGGCCAGGGACGTTCAAGTTCACTGGGTCGACCATCGAACGGGTTTTCGTCCCTGCCGATAGTGTACTTTGCGGCCGAGCGTCGGTCGGTTAGCCGTCCGCGCCGGTATCCTGTGTTGGGGTCTCGATCGCCTCGACCGTTCCGTTAGCCGATCGCTCCACGGAGGACGAACAGCGCCCATAGGACCAGCGCACCGAGGATTACCCGGGTCCGGATCGGGATTCCAAGCGCGGTCCGTGCCATCGTGTAGCGGTCGTGCCGATAGCGATCGATCGAACGCGAGAAAGTGCAAACACGCCGCCGATTATTGAGCGGACGGTCTTCCGATTTCGGTAGGGAGCGGGGCGGAGGAGCTATCGGGCCTGCGAGTCGGTGCCCTGCTCGAAGGCATAGGCAGCCCCGAGAACACTCTTCTCGTCGAAGCGTTCGCCGACGAGCATCAGCCCGACGGGTAACTCCCCGGTCGTCCCGCAGGGAGTGGAGATCGCCGGGTGGTGGGTGAGGTCGAAGGGGGCGGTGTTCTTCGCGATCGGCAAGGATCGAGCGATGCGTTCGACGCGGGAGAGATCGGGGTCGATCGCGAGTGGCTGGTGAGGAACCGTCGGCAGAGCGATGACGTCCGCTTCCGCCAATATCTCGTCGTAGGCCTCGCGCATCGCGAGCGTAATGTTCTGTGCTTTCGCGTAGAGGCTGCTGCCCTTGCCCCGGCGATTGAGATACTCGATCGCGAGCCAGGTCGTCTTGACCGACGGCGGGAAATCCCGGCCGTCCGCTTGAGCGAACTTCCCGAAGGTCTCTGCCAGACCGGTGTTGTACCAGCCGTCGTGTAGCGAGCCGACCCCGCCCTGCTGGAGCACCTGGACGCCGCCCTGGCCGGCGATAGTGATCCACAGGGCAAGGGAATCGAGGTGGCGGGGGACGGAGACATCGATCGTCTCCGCACCCATCGCCTCGAACTCCTCGATCGCAGTGTGGACCGTTTCGTTGACCGCTGCGTCGCTCTCCTCGCGCTCGAAGCCCTCCTCCAAGACCGCGATCGTCGTGCCCGAGATATCGGCGTCAAGCGCGTCGGTGTAGGACTCGGGTTCGAGGTCGGCCGGCTGACGTGGGTCGAGGCCATCCGGACCGGCGAGAGCTTCGAGTGCCGTCGCGACGTCAGTGACACTCTCTGCCATCGGCCCGGTGTGATCGAGCGAGAAGTCGATCGGGAAGATCCCCGTGTAGGGGACGAGGCCGGTCGTCGGCTTGAGGCCGACGATCCCACAGCAGGACGCCGGGATGCGGATCGACCCGCCCTGATCGCCGCCGATGGCGATATCGACCTCGCCGGCGGCGGGCGCGGCCCCGCTGCCGCTCGAGGACCCACCGGCGATGTGGCCCGGGGCACGAGGGTTCGAGACCGTCCCGAAGTCGGAGGTATCGCTCGACCCCGAGAACGCGAAGCTCTCCATATTGAGTTTACCGGTGATCGTCCCGCCGGCATCCAGTAGTCGCTCGACGATCGTCGCGTCGACATCCGGCACGTATCCTTCCAGTACCTGTGAGCCACACGTGGTCTCGACGCCCGCGAAACAGACGTTGTCCTTCAGACCGACGGTCTTGCCGGCAAGCGGGCCCTCCTCGGCTCCCTCGACCTCGACGCGAGTGATCCAGGCGTTGTGAGGGTTTTCCTCGGGAGGAGGACGGTACGCGCCCGACCGATCGGGATAGGCGGTCTCGTAGGGCGCGAAGGTCGGGTCGGGGATCTCCTGGACGCCTTCGAGGACGTCCAGGGTACCCGCGACGAGTTCGGCGTAGTCCTCTACCTCTCGGTCGTTGAGCGGGATGTGAGCGTCGGCGGCGATCTCCCGCAGTTCTCCCTGCGATGGGCGTCTGATTGGCATTGGTATATAATCACAGCCACGAGGGAGCGTCTTATCGTTTCGGGTGCGGGAGGCGGTCGGCCCGGAGAGCGATCACGGACGGAAGCGCCCGGCCGGCGATCGAAGCGGCGGTAGCGGGCGATATCTCCCGCAGCGTCCACGATCGACGAGCGACGGTGAACGGCCGTGGGACTCCGGGACGGCCGACCGAGGAGACGCACTCGTGAAAGCTAAGGAACTAGCACGAGCATATAAACACATGGCAGTAGATATCGTCCGTTACGTCGATAGCGAGACCGAGGAGATCCTCGAAGCGGTCGTCTCCTCGATCGTTCCCCGAGCGGGGGAGGCAGTCACGATCGGCGATACGACCTACCAAGCGGGGGAGACCTCCCACATCGTCTCCCAGCGACTGGACGACTTCCTCGATCGGGACGATAAGGTACATATCGCGGTGGTCACTCTCGAAGCGGTCGAACTCGAAGACAGCGTCCGGTAGAAGCGACTATCCGCGGGCCGGTCGCTCGCCGCCGACCGTCGGTTCGCTGTCCCTGGTCTACTCGAGGTAGCCAAGCCCGCGAAGCCGGTTTTCGACGTCCTCGAAGTCCTCCTCGGCCACCGCTTCGTCGGCCTCGCCGCGGCCGGGACCGGAGCCCGAACCGTCGGCGGGATCGCCGGTCCTCGCCTCGGCGGCGTACTCGCGGGTTGCTATCGGTCGCTCGGCGGTCGGCGATCCGTCGGCGAAGACCTCGCTCAGCACGCGCCCGTCGGTATCGTGTGGGATCGCCTCTCCGAGCCCGTGAAGCACGGTCGGGGCGACGTCGACGACGGCGGCATCCGCAGGGCGGGAGCCGGACGCGACGTCCGGTCCGTAGGCGAAGAAGATCCCTTCGGGGTGGTGATCGGCGTCGTGGACCCCCTCTGCGGAGAAGCGCGTGTCGTAGAGCCCGAGCGAGGGTTTGTAGCCCTCGGCGGCTTCGAGGACGAGATCGGGCGAGCGGTCGTCGGTTGGGAACAGGTCAGCACCGTCGTGGACGATCAACGCTTTCTCGCCGGTTGCGGGGTCGGTGACCCTGATAAGGGCTTCGGCGACCGCGCGCTTTTTCGCTTCACGGTCGGCGGGATCGACCGGACCGGTAGCGAAGCGCTCGGCGTCGTTGATGTAGAGGTTCCCCGAGCCGTGAACGAACGCCTCGGTGCGGGTGTAATCGACGTCATGGAGTTCGTGGCCCCCCGGAATTCGATCGGCAACCCGCTCGACGAGCGAGCGCGGGAGCACGGAGACGAGATCGTCGTCGTCGATACCGACCCGCGAGAGCAGGTTCATGACCCGGGATTTACTCAGGCCGACCCGCGAGAGGGTACTCCGGGTCCCGGTCTCGTCCTTCTCGAAGAGGAATCCCTCCTCGCGCAGAATCGTGTTCACGTAGACGTATTTCTCGATCGGGGCGAAGCCGTGATCGGAGACCACATAGACCGTCGTCCCCTCGTCGGCTTGGGCGAGGACCTCCCCGAGGATCGCATCGAGGTCCTTGTAGTGATCGAGTAAGACCTCCTCGTCCCACAGCAGGTGCTGGAGGCGATCGGGCTCGGTGTAGACGAAGAAAAAGAGTCGCCAGTCCCGTTCCATCAGCAGGCGCATCAGTCGCTTGCGCGCACTCAGTAGCGAGGCGAGCGCCGGGGGGAACTCCCCGGGACGATCCCGATACTTGTTCCAGTCCAGACCGGTCCGGTACTCCGGGATTCGGTTTTTTAGTTCCCGGTGAAACTCGGGGGGATGGGTCGCCCGCTCGTCGATCGCGGGCGAGAGCATCCCGGTGACCATCGTCCCGTCGATCTCGCTTGCGGGGTAGGTCATCGGGACGTTGCCCGCGACCGCGGGCGAGGCCATCTCCCAGAGCGCGGGTCGGGAGACGTCATTGCCCGTGTTGAGGCGGTGGCGGTACTCCGGAAGCAACCCCCGGAAGGAGTAAACCCCGTGTTTGTCCGGCCAGACCCCCGTCGCGATCGAGGGCCAGGCAAGGGCCGTGTTCGCCGGGCGCGTGCTCTCTAAGGTCCCGGCCGCCCCGTTTTCGAGGAGTTCGGCGAAGTGTGGCAGCTCGCCTGCGCTCGCCCATCGCTTGATCAGGTTCCAGGGGATGCCGTCGAGTCCCAGCACGAACGCTCGGTTCGTCGCGTCGGTTCCGTCGGTTCCCTCGGCTCCATCCGTTCGATCGGTATCGGAGGTCGTCGTATCGTCCATGATGAGTACCTGTCGGAGAGCCACCCCAGCCGCTCCGTGAGAGTGTGCCGGCCGGGGCGATGATCGCCTGTCGGTACGCTGTGACTGGTTGTACTCATACGTTCCGATATTTCAACGGTGCCGTCGATCAGAACCGAGCGCTATGAACCCGTTCGTGGGAAAGGGACAAGGAATCGAGGAGAACGATCGCTACGGTCGAGACCGGGATAACCGTCGGCCACGTTCCCGGTAGTCGGTTCGCCCGGCTCCGATACCGGTTCACCGGACACCGGGTAACCGCAGGGCCTCAGCGGCGGCGCTCGCGACGCCGGGCGGGTCGGTCGGCGTGGCCGTCCCGATCGACGGTTCCGGTTCGGCGGCGTCCGCGCTCGTCCCGACGTCAGCCGGCGGGGCCGTGCGTCGAGTCGGGCTCGTGGAGTTGTTGGGGAGGCTATCGACGTAGTGGAGATAGACCGTATCGCTGGCCTGGACCCGATGGACGCCCGGCTGGCGCGACAGGGAGTCGAACTGGCGTTCGCTGAAGCGCAACTCGTTGTACACCTCGATTTCCCGGATGACGTCCGCGCCCGTATAGAGGAAGTACCGATCGTCCCCGGACTCCTCGCCCAACCGGACGTTACGTATACGCGTGATGTTGTCGCCGTAGAACCCTTGTTGGTCGTTACGACTCGACTCGATGCCCTCGACGCCGACGATCGCGTCCCTGAAGCGCCACGGTCCCTCCCGGACGCCGAAGATCTCGACGCTCCGGTTCTGGTGTTCGAAGGCCGTCCGGTAGCCACTGACCCGGTTGTCGCTCACGTGGCCACTCGCCTGGAAGATATACGGCGATGGGTAGAGCACCGCGGCCGAGAGTACGAGCATGAATCCGAGTACCAGGACCGTCGCGAGCCGGATCCGTTCGGGCGCGAGCATCTCCGAGAGGGCAGCGACGTACCGGTGGATCGCGATCGCGCCCAAGATCGTCGTGATCACCATAATGAAGGCGAGATTCCTGAAAAAGAGGTTCGACGCAACGCCGATGAAGAAGGCAAACGAGTAGGGAACCAGGACGATCAGCCCGACCGAGAAATAGCGGAGCAACCCGGTGGTATCGGCGTCGAACTGCTCGTTGTCCCCGAGCAGGCTGATCAGCATGAGCAACGCGACGAGGGCGGCAAACAGCGCCGAGACGAAAAAGAGCTTGAGGAATATCTCGGTGACGCTGGCGCCGATGGCCGCCAGCGAGCCCCCGCGTTGCTGGACGATCTGTGCGGCGTCGTCGCTGCTCTGGAGGAAGATCCCGGCGACCTCGCCGAGGATCGTCCCGAAGGTCCGGACGAAGGTCTCGCGAGTGCCCGCCCAGAGCATGAAAGCGACCGAGATGAAGGTCGTCTGACTATAGAGCGTCCGGTGGGCCCGGATCCGGCCGCCGAGGCCATAGCGGCGGGAGGCGAACTGGACGATCGAGATGGTGACGAAGAGGATGATCACGTTCGCGGCCTGCTGGGGGTGATAGACGATCGTGGCTATCGAGGCGAGCGCGAGGAGTACTGATACCGTCGGGATCGAGCTGAGCCCGCCCGGCCGCGAGCCCGAGTCGGGGATCGCGAGCAGGAACTGGACGAGCAAGTAAAGCAGGAGCGGCGAGAAGAAGATCACGTCGGTGATCGGGTGTGGGGAGTAATGCGTTGCGATCTGGTTGAGCGGCAGGACGAGGAAGGCGGCGAACACGCCGATGAGCATCGCGCCGTCCTGGCCGGTGATCGCCCGAACGCAAAGGGGAGTGAATACGAATAACACGAGGATCATACAAACCACAAAGAACATGACCGATCGGTTGGTCGAGAAGCCGACGACACGATGGAAGAAAATCGAGACGGTATGGAGGCCCGGATAGAACAGACCGAAGGCCCCTAACGATCCCTCCATGATGTCCCGTACCCACCCCAGGTGGGTCAACGAATCGCCCGTCCCGATGAAGTAGTACCCCCGCATCAAGGGGATCGAGGCCGCGGCGAGCATGCCGCTCCCGCCCAGCACGAGGCTCGCGGTGCTCAGGTAGCCCCGCGGCGCATAGAAGGAGACGAACAGCGAGATCGTCATCGCGACGCCCAGCCCGAGCCAGAACACCGCCGGCGTCGCCGCGTAGATGTTGATCTCGTAGTCGGTCGCCGGCGAGAGGTACGCGCCGAGTACCGCCACGGCGACCGCGAGGTAGCCGATGGTAAGCACTGCCTTGTACCGCTTGTCCGCTCGATTCGCTGTACCGGCGTGGCTCATAGGGGAACGGGGCTTGACTTGGAGGTCAGCTCGTCGTCCTCCCGTACTCGGCGAGCCCTGTTATAAGTTCCTTACTAACCTGCGCGCCGCTCGGACCTGCCGTCGGGTGGCGGTGAGGTTATGAGGACCCGACCGCGAACGCGAGACGATGTGGGTCCCCACCATCGCCCGTCGCGCTGCGAGCGCTCGATCGCTTCTTCGAATCGCTGTGGGAGCCGCTCGCCGGTTTCTCTCGGCGAGCACCGAGGACGTCGAACCACGTAAAGCGGTCGAGAGCGGCGGGAGCGACGAGAGCGCCGAAAGCGATCGGGGATCAAAGGGAACCGGGACGGAGCCCGGTCGGGGCGGCCGACCGAGGAAGCGAGGGGCGTTGCGAGTTCTGCTGGTGGGACCAGTACAGGCGACGGGCGGGATCGCCCGCTACATCGAGGAACTCCGGGGACGGCTCCCCGAATCGGTCGCGGTTGCGGTCTACGACACGGCCGCCCCGCCGGGGTCGGGCCCCGTTCGGTTCGCCCGCGGCGCGCTCGGGGCGCTTCTCGATGCGCTTCGCTTTCCCTTCCACGATCGGCCCGACGTGGTTCACGTCCACACCGCCGAGCAGTACAGCTTCCTCCGGAAGTCCGCCTACGTCCTGCTGGGGCGCTACGTCTGGGGTCGGCCGGTCGTACTACACGTCCACGGGCCGACCTTCGATCGTTTCGTCGCCGAAGCCTCCGCTCCCCTCCGAGTGCTCCAGCGCGTCGTCTTCGCGGCGAGCGCGAGAATCATCGTTCTCTCGCCGTACTGGAAAAAAGCGCTTTCGACGCGCCTGCCGGCAGGAAAGACGGTCGTGCTGCCGAACGCCATCGACACCGAGGAGTACGAACCACGCTTCGACGCCGAGCCACCCCATATCGTCTTCGTCGCGAACCACGTCCCCCGAAAGGGGACCAGGGAGTTCACCGACGCGATCGCCCGACTGCTCGATAGCGGCGCGGACTCCCGGGTGAGTATCGCGGGCAGCGGGCCGCTCGATCATTATGCCGAGGACCTCGCGGAGCGCTACCCCGAGGTCTCGTACCTGGGGTTCGTCCCGGAAGCGGAGAAACGCGAGGTGCTCTGTGGAGCGTCGATCTACGTCCTGCCGGCGTACGCCGAGGGGCTACCGATCGGCGTGCTCGAAGGGATGGCCGGCGGGAACGCGGTCGTTGCGACGGCGGTCGGGGGCGTGCCGGATCTCATCGATGAGAAGGGTGGACGGCTCGTCTCGCCACACGACTCCGAGGCGCTCGCCGACGCGCTCGAAGCGCTCGTCGCTGCGCCCGAGGACGTACGGCAAATGGGCCGGCACAACGCAGAGACCGCCGAGCGCTACACTTGGGAACGGGTCATTCCCCGACTGACCGAGCTCTACGAAACCGTGGCCGCCGAACGCCCGTGATCGAACGGCGCGTAGCTACCTGAGGAGAAGGGCCGGACGGGTGCCGCCTCGCATCGGGAGTGAGACAAGGTTTTTAATTCGTCACGCGAACCGGGACACGATGGCCCTCCAGCACACGGAAACGTATCCGACGAACCGGGTGGTGACGTGAAGTACCTCTTCTTTACGAACACGCCGGCCCATGTGCATCTCTACAGACACGCCGTCCAGGAGTTACGCGAGCGAGGCCACGACGTACTGGTTCTCGGCCGGGATTACGGCTGTACAGTGGCTTTGCTCGAGTACTACGACCTGCCCTACCGGATCTACGGGGGCTGTGAGACGACGAAGTGGTCCCTGTTCAGGTCCCTGCCCGGTCACTACGTAGAGATCACAAAGCAGGTCCGCCGGTACGACCCCGATCTGATCTTCGGGATGGGGGCGTACTCCGCGCATGCCGGCGTGCTCGCGGGCGCTCCGGTGGTCCTGCTGCTCGATTCGGAGCCGACCGGCCTCGATCACGCCATCTCCCGGCCCTTCGCGGAGCTCCTACTCACGCCACACGCCTTCAGGAAGGATCTGGGGGCGAACCACTACCGTTTCCGGGGGTTCAAGGAGTGTGCCTATCTCCACCCCGCTGTCTACGAGCCCCAGGTCGACGTCCGGGAGGCCCTGGGGGTCGGTCCCGGAAAGAAGTATGTTGTCCTCCGTCTGAACGCCTTCGGCTCCCATCACGACGTGAGCCACTCGGGACTCACCCCCGAGCGCCGCCGCGCGTTGATCGAACGCCTCGCCGAGCACGCGACCGTCTTCGTCTCCGATGAGGGGCGCTCGATGGACTTCGAGGACGTAGATGCCCGTCCCTTCGACCTCCATCCCGGCCTCATGCACGACGCGCTCGCCGAAGCCCACCTTCTAGTGGCCGACACCCAGACGATGGTCACCGAAGCCGCCCTACTGGGGACGCCGGCGATCCGCTCGAACAGCTTCGTCGGCGAGGCGGACATGGGCAACTTCGTAGAACTCGAACGCAACGACCTCATCTACAACATCGCGGATTTCGATGCAGTCATCGAGAGAGCGATCGACCTCGTCGCCGACGATTCGGTTCCCGGGATCTGGCGCGAGCGTCGCGACGCCTACATGGCCGATACGACGAACCTCACCGAGTTGATCGTTGACGTCGCGCTCAATGGAGCCGTCCCGGAGCGGATCGAGGGCCTCGCCGAACAGCCCTTGCTCCGACCGGCCTGAGCCGAGTCCCCCGTCCGGTCGGGTTCGCTCGAACGGTTCGAACGCCGACGGCACGAGGACGATCGATCGGACGTGGTTTAGGTACCCCTCCCGTCCGGTCGAGCGCTAATGGTCGCTGCGGGACAACTGGGCGTGCTTCTGGTCGCCGGTATCGCGAGTCTGTTCATGGCGTGGACGATCGGGGCCGGTTCCTCGGGATCGACCCCCTTCGCTCCGGCGGTTGGCGCGAACGCCATCTCGGTGATGCGGGCTGGCTTCGTGGTCGGCCTGTTAGGGTTCGCCGGCGCGGTCCTCCAGGGTGCGAACGTCGCCGGTACGGTCGGCACGGGGCTGGTCGGGGGCGTCACCTTCACGGCGACGGCGGCCACGATACTACTGCTACTCGCCGCGGGCTTGGTCGCGATCGGCGTCTTCACCGGCTATCCGATCGCGACGGCCTTCACAGTTACTGGAGCGGTCGTCGGCGTCGGACTGGGACTCGGTGGCGAGCCCGTCTGGCCGGCCTACATCGAGATCGTCGCCCTCTGGGTGCTTGTTCCCTTTCTCGGCGGCGGGGTCGCCTACGCCACCGCACGAGTGCTCAGAAGCGACCGGGTCCCCGAACGGTATGCCCTCCCGCCGCTTGGCCTGCTCGTCGGCCTCCTGATCGCGAACGTCCCCTTCACGCTGCTTGGCTCCGGCCCGGACGGCGAGTCGATCGCGGGCGCGATAGCCGTCAGTTTCGGGCCTCCGGTCTCGGGATCGATCGGGCGACTCGGCGTCTCCGTGCTCCTCGCTGCGGGCCTCGCGCTCGCTCTCGCCTGGGACCTCCGGTCGGATATCGAGGGGGGCCAGCGACACTTCCTGTTGGCCCTGGGGGGACTGGTCGCGTTCTCGGCAGGGGGGAGTCAGGTGGGTCTCGCGGTCGGGCCGCTGCTCGCGGCGCTGGCCGGGAGTTCGCTGTCGGTCACCGTTCCCCTGGTGGGACTACTCGTCTTCGGCGGGCTCGGACTCCTCGTCGGGTCCTGGACCGGCGCGCCGCGGATGATCAAAGCGATCTCGCAGGACTACTCCTCGCTCGGACCCCGGCGATCGATCGCCGCGCTGATCCCCTCCTTCGCGATCGCCCAGACCGCGGTACTGCTCGGGATCCCCGTCTCGTTCAACGAGATCATCGTCAGCGCCGTTGTGGGCAGCGGCCTCGCGGCCGGCAACGCCGGCGTCAGCAAACGGAAGATGGGCTATACGGTACTGGCGTGGATCGGCTCGCTGGCGCTCGCGCTCGCGATCGGCTACGGCGCGATAAGTGCCGTCGAAGTAGCGCTCTGAGGGGGTCCGGCGACGATCGGTTCTATCGTCGAGCGATCCAAGCGACGGCTCGGCGAGATATCGGACCGCGAAGGCCTGCTCTCACAACAACGAGTTGACCCGCTCGTAGGCCGTCTTCGCGAGGGTCATCCGCGGGCCGGCGGACTCGATCGTGTAGTAGTGGGCGAGATCGGCACCGAACTTCGCCTTGTACTGGCAGAGCCGTTCGGTGTTCGCGCCGACGAGGTCGTAGCACTCGACCGACGCGATCGGGCCGTCCTCGCTTCCGCTCCTATCATTACCTCCGTCCTCGGTCCCGGCCTCCGCGACGTCGCGGATGACGTGCCAGTGCAGTAGACTGTTGACGCTCACGCCGTCGTGGGTGATACGAGCGCCGCCGAGCCAGTAGTACGCACAGTCGTTCGAGTAGAGCACGATGATCCCGCCGAGGAATCGACCCTCGGCGGTTTCCGCGGTGTAGACCCGATACCGGCCCTCCTCGTCGAGCGCGCCGAGCAGATCGCGAACGTACTCCCAGCTCGAACCCATCTCCTCGCCCTGTTCGGCATAGCGCGCAGCGGTGTGCCAGTAGACGGCTTCGGCGGCCTCGATACCCTCCCGCGAGACCACGACGTCGGCGTCCCCGCCGTCGCGGATCTCCCGCCGGAGGCTCTTGCTGAACGAACTCAGCAGGTCATCGGGCGAGTCCTCGACCGGGAGCCGGTAGGTAAACGCCGCGCCGACGTCGAAACCGGCCCATCGGTAGGGCCGCGGGTCGCCGTAGGTCGGCGCTCCCACCGCCCGAAAGAGCGTGCGGGAACCGTCGGCGTCGAGCGTTCCTATCACTTTTTCGGCGAACTCGTTGTTCTGTTTCTCGCGTTTGCGCCGCTTCGGGCTCTGGGGCATGAGGATCGGCCCGAGATGCGGGATGTTGAACCCCGGCGGCGGCGAGGAGCACATCGTCGACCCCAGCGGACCCCGCCGGACGAACAGGGGGAACAAGGCTACCGGCTGGTCGCCGTTGAATCCCCCGAGTAGGTGCAGCTCGCCGGCCGTGTGGCTCTCAAGCACCGATAGGGCCGGGGCAGTGTGAAAGACCTCGAACCCCGAGTCGGGGAGGGCATCGGCCCACTCCTCGAGCGTAAGTCGTTTTAGTTCCATAGTACTGAAATCACGTCCTGGAAAGTCGTCTCCACATCGATGGGGAGCGAAACAAGGTCCTGTTGTTTCGGACACCGAGTTCGTCCCGTCGGGTCTCGAATCCCCTGGATTCCTCGGACGCAATAGGGCGGCGATCGGTCGCCGTCCCACAGTCGGTCATCGGCTCTCCCCCGTCTCGCGCCCGGTCGTCCCCGCCACGTCCCTCCGCTCGTCGTGCTCGGAGACGCGATCGTGGTCGATCGTCCGATAGAGGTCGCCGGGCGGGCCGACCCAGGCTCCCATCGAGAGCGCGCGCTCGATCAGCCGCCGGTAGAGTTCGCGATAGCCCGGAAAGTCCTCGGTGCTGAAATACCGTGGGTGCCAGAGCACGGTCATCACCGCCTCGTTCGCAGCCGCTTCCTCCAGGAGTCGCTCGCACTCACGCCAGGCCGCCTTGACATCGATCCCGCGTCGAGAGCCGTCTCGATGACCGTCCTTTTCATCGCTACCGACCCGAACGCTCGATCCCTCGGGGTCAGCGTCGCCGGCGCTCGGAGCGTTCTCCAGGGCGACCTCCATGAGCGTGAGCGGAAACACTCGAAATTCGTCCTCGAACGGTGCAAGCAAGTCATAGCCGTGTCGAAAGCCGTACTCGGTACTCGACCCGAGGCTCGCGTCGTAGGAGAGGCCGAGATCCCGATACTGTCCCCAGGTCTCCGCGGGCGGGTCGCTCAATCGGAGGTAGTGCTGGCGACCGCCCTGGAGGTCGTGGCCGAGAATCGCTTCGAGTTTCCGTTTCTCCGCGGCGAGACGCTCGGGATCGCGGTGGGTGCCATAGGAGCCGTGCAGGCCGACCTCCCAGCCGCCGTCGTCGAGCGCGCGGACGACCTGTGCGATCGCCGGTGCAGTCGGGTCGTACCCGCCGAGCCACTCGAGCCAGTAGAAGGGGCTGAGCCACTCGCGGGGCGGCCGCGAGAGGAGGTACTCCCCGTCGAGGAAGTAAAACGCCGACCGGACTCCGAGGTGCTCCTCTATGGCCATTATCTCCTCGAACTGCCAGTAGGGATTGACTCGAGGCAGGAGGCTCTCGAGGTGGGCGAGTCGGCGTTCACCAAGCGCGTAGAACAGCGACTGGTAGGTCTTGTAGGGGCGATCGACGTCGTGGGTCAGACAGAGCGCGAAGGAGCCCTCGAACTCGGGAGCCGGGACGTCGGTCCCGGTCGTCGCTTCGGAACCGGAGGTATCGGTCATCGCTCCTCGCCCGCGGTCCCGGATTCGGGTTCGATTTCGGATCCAGCCCCGGATTCAGCTCCGGTTTCGGTTCCCGACCCGCCCACGGCTTCGGCGAGTGCGGCGACGATCGCTTCGGCGGCGGTGCCATCGCCGTACAGGCTCGGTTTGGGGGGCCGGTCACGGTCGCCGATCAGGGCCGCTCGGATCGCCTCGGGGTCCGTACCCACTAAGCTGTTCCAGCCGGCCTCGACGGTCTCGACCCACTCGGTTTCTTCACGCAGGGTGACACAGGGCGTATCGAGGAAGAAGGCCTCTTTTTGCACGCCCCCCGAATCGGTCGCGACCCGGTCGGCACCGTCGAGCAGCCGGACGAAATCGAGATACCCCACGGGCTCGATCAGCCTGATGCCGGCAGTGGCGTCCTCGATCCCGAAGTCCTCGATCCGCGCTACCGTCCGCGGGTGGGCCGGGAGGACGACCGGTTTCGAAAGCCCCGAAAGCGTTCGGAGGATCGCTTCCAACCTGCCCCGATCGTCGGTGTTGCCCGCCCGGTGGACCGTTGCGAGCACGTATTCGCCCTCGCTTACACCGAGTTCCGCGAGGATCTCGGCGGTGTCGGCCGCGCGCTCGCGGGCCCACCGGATGGCGTCGTACATCACGTCGCCGGTCACCGAAACGCCCTCGGCGATCCCCTCGCTCGCGAGGTTCGAGCGCGCGCGCTCGGTGGGGACACAGAGCACGTCGGAGACGTGATCGGTAAGCACGCGATTGATCTCCTCGGGCATCGCACGATTGTAACTCCGGAGGCCGGCTTCGACGTGACAGAGAAGGGGGTCGCCCTTGGCCGCGACTATCGCGCCCGCGAGCGTCGAGTTGGTATCGCCGTAGACCAGCACCGCGTCGGGACTCTCCCGCTCGCAGAGCGCTTCGAGCTCGATCATCATCCGACCGGTCTGACGGCCATGCGTATCCGACCCGACCCCGAGGTGGTGGTCCGGTTCGGGGATCGCGAGTTCCTCGAAGAAGACCTCCGAGAGCCCGGTATCGTAGTGCTGGCCGGTGTGAACGAGGACCTCCTCGTGATCCCCCCGGAGCGCCGCCGAGAGCGGGAAGGCCTTGATGAACTGCGGCCGAGCGCCGACGATCGAGAGTACCTTCATCGATCACCGGCCCCCGTCGTCCCGTCGGTTCCGTCCCTGTTCTCGTCGGTACGGTCGCCCGGACGGTCAGGCCGGAGATCGGACGATCGACCGCCGGCCACCGCGTCCTCGATTCGCACTACGAGGTCCTCGTTCGCGCGAACGTCGAAGGCGATCGCGAGCGCGAGGACACAGGCCCCGAACAGGAACGCTTCGAGCGTAGCGAGACAGCGGGCGGTCGTCGATCGGGTTTTCGAGTTCCCGGTCCCGGCCGCCGACCCGGGACTCGACATGGACTCGGGGCCGGAGTCGGGACTGGAGCCGGAATCGAGGGAGGGACCAGCGTCGACATCGGCGACCGAGCCCCCGTCGACCGCCGATCGTCGTGTGCTCGAAGCAGGCGGAGAGAGCACTGAGGGCGACTCCGAGGACAGCGCCGCGTACACCGCAGCGCCCGCCGAGAGCGCGCTCCCTGCGAGGCCGAGCGCTCCGAGGCCATAGAGAAAGGCGAGCGGATGGAAATCGAGCAGGAGGTAACGACGCTGTAATCGCCGACAGAAGTTCCGGAACAACACCCTCGAAAGCGAGGGAACGAACGTCGAGTACTGGATGCCGCTGTGTTCGGTGCCGTAGCGAGCCGGGTGGGAGACGTCCGCGATCCGCCGCGAATCGACGTTGAGCGAGGTAAGCACGTCGTTCAAGTACCCGTAGTCGTCATAGAGCGTCTCGATCCCGATGGTCGCGAGCGCATCCTTGGAGATCGCGGTGTAGCCGTTCTGTGGGTCGGTCATTCCCCAGTAGCCACTGGCGACTTTCGTCAGAAAGGTGAGGAGTAAGTTCCCGAACAGACGGAAGGGCGGCATCTCGCGCCAGAACTTCCGGCTTTTGAGCCGCGTACCCTTCGCGTAGGCCACCCGGCCGGACACAACCGGGGCGACGATCCGATCGAGGTAGGCGGGGTCCATCTGTCCGTCGGCGTCCATCGTCGCTACTACGTCTATCTCGTCGGCGAGCGCGCGGGCGTAGCCGGTCTTGCGCGCGCCGCCGGGGCCGCGATTTTCCTCGTGGCGGATCGGGACGACGAACCCCGACGTACCGCCGTCGGCGAGCGGGCTCTCCGCGTTCCGGCGTTCGTTGGCCGCCGCGGCATAGTGGGTCACTTCCGCCCAGGTATCGTCGGTCGAGCTATCGTCGACGACGTACACCCGATCGACGAAGGCGGGCATCGTCTCGATCACGCCGCCGACCAGTCCCGCCTCGTTGTAAGCGGGCACGACGACGCCGATCGTCTTCCCCTCGTACATCTATTCGGTATGTCCGCTGCCGATGGTATAGACCCGGTGGTTCGTTCCTCCGAGTTCCAGTGCGTTCCGACCGTCGATCACGATCAGCGGATCGAAGCCCGCCCAGTCGATCCCCTCGAATTCCTCGTGGGCGGTGACGAGTACGGCGGCGTCGACTTCTCGATCGGTGGCGCTCTCCAAGGAAATCGCTTCGGCACCGAACTCTTCGATCGCCTCGGGCGGGAGGATCGGATCGGTCGCGAGCACCTCGGCACCCGCTTCGCGGAGCCCGTCGACCAGCGGGCCGGCGGGGGTCGCGGTGGTCTCCTCGACCGCCGGCCGGTAGGTGAGCCCGAGCACGAGAACCGTCTCGCCCGCTAACTCCCTGCCCTCGGCGGCGAACTCCTCGCCGAGTTTCGAGACGGCGAAGGCGGGCATCGAGTCGTTGACCGCCCGGGCCGTACCCAGAAGGGGCGCGTCGGCCTCGAAGCCCCGGATCAGGAAGTAGGGATAGTAGGGAATGCAGTGGCCCCCGACGCCGATGCCGGGCGTATGAATATCACAGACGGGCAAGGTGTTCGCGACCTCGATCGCCTCGGTGACGTCTATGTCCAACTCGTCGGTAAAGCGGGCGAGTTCGTTCGCAAGCGCGATGTTGACGTCGCGATAAACCCCTTCGAAGACTTTTACCGCTTCGGCGGTCGTCGCGTCGGTGACAGTGAGCACCCCACGATCGTTAATCGCCTCGTAGACGAGCGCCGCCGCCCGGGTGCTTTCGGGATCGACCCCGCCCACTACCTTCGGGTACGCGCCCCGGATGTCCTCGATCGCCCGGCCACTGGAGGTCCGTTCCGGACAGAACGCGAGGCCGAATTCCTCAGGTTCGAGCCCACTCTTCTCGGCGAGAAGCGGGCGGACGACCTCCCGACAGGTCTTCGGCGGGACCGTACATTCGACGAGCACCAGATCGCCGGGCGCGAGGCCGCTCGCGATATCCTCACAGACGGCCTCGAGCGCCGAGAGATCGGGCGTGCTGTCGTCGTCGATCGGCGTCGGAACGATGATCACGTGGACACGGGCCTCGGCGGCCGCCCCGGGACCGTCGGCGCACGCCGAGAGCGCCCCCGATTCGATCGTCTCGGCGAGCAGCGTATCGAGCCCGGGTTCGCGCACGGCGTGGGTCTCGCCGCGCTCGACCGCCGCGACGACCTCCGGGGAGAGGTCGACGCCGATCGTGTTGGTCGTGGTCTCGGCGTAGACCGTCGCCAGGGGCAGTCCCATCTTCCCGAGACCGTAGACCGCGACGGGGATCCGACCCTCGGTGAACGCTCGGCGCTGCTCGTCGGGCGGGCGGGAGCTATCGTATAGCGATACCGTCTCGGTTCGGGGGTCGCGTTCGTCCGCGTTCATCGGTGTATCGAAGTCGGTTGGGTGTTGGGTCGGTCCCGCGATCGTGAAGCCAGTTCCTCGATCCGTTCGGCGACCTGCAGGGCGGCTAGGCCGTCCGCGGCGGAAACGTCCGGCGGCCGCCGCTCGCGAACCGCGCGCAGGAAGGCGGCGAGTTCGCGCCCTAAGGGTTCGCCGCTTTCGACCAGCGGGCGCTCGACGATCCCCTCGTGGCGGTAGCGCACCTCACCGTCCCGCTCGATGTACTCCGGCGAGGAGCCGCGATGCACTTCGACCGACTGATCGAGGTAATCGACCGTGATCCAGCAGTCGGCTGCGGTGATCGAAAGCTCGCGTACTTTCTTCTGGGTCACACGGCTCGCAGTGAGGCTCGCGACCGTGCTATCGGCGAATCCCATCTGGGCGTCGATGTATCGGTTCTCACGCGTGCCGAGTGCGTTCACCGTCTCGATCTCCTTGCCGACGAGCGAGAGGATCACGTCGATGTCGTGGATCATCAGATCGAGTACCGCGCTGTCGGCGATATCGCGGTCGAGGGGCGGCCCCAGCCGCCTGGCGTCGGCGGCGACGATCTCGGCGTCGGCGAGTACCTCGCGAGCGGCCGCGACGGCAGGGTTGTATCGTTCGACGTGGCCGACCCCGATCAGGGCGTCGCGTTCGTCCGCGAGTTCGAGCAACGTCCGTCCCTGCTCGGGGTCGGCGACGAAGGGCTCCTCGACGAGGACGTCGACCCCGCGCTCGATACACGCGCGGGCGAGTTCGTAGTGGTATTCGGTCGGGACCGCGATCGAGGCGAGATCGACGGCTCCGAGGAGAGCGTCACGCGGGTAGGCCTCGACGCCCTGGCGGGCGGCGACCTCGTTTGCGCGGTCGGCGTCGGCGTCGGCCACGCCGACCAACTCGGCGTCGGGTAGTTCCTCGTAGACCCGCGCGTGGTGTTGGCCCATGCTGCCGACGCCGATCACGCCGGCCCTGAGTGAGTCCGCTATTGCCACGTCACCGCCCCCCGTCAGTGGTGTAGAAACTATCGACCGCGTCGATCACTCTCTCGACGTCCGCCTCGCTCACTCCGGGGTGAACCGGGAGGGAGAGCACGCTCCCGGCGGCGTACTCGGCGGCCGGGGCCGTCGCCACGCTTTCCTCGTAGGGCGGTTGGTGGTGGATCGGCTTCGGATAGTAGACGGCGCTTCCAACGCCCTCCGCCTCCAGGTGCTCGGCGAGCGCGTCGCGGTCCCCACAGCGGATCGTATACTGGTGGTAGACGTGATGGCGGTCGGGCGGTTCGACGGGCGTCGTGATACCCTCGTTGGGAGCGAGACCCTCGGTAAGGCGGGCGGCGTTCGCTCTCCGGCGCTCGTTGTACGCCGGGAGACGGTCGAGTTGGACGCGGCCGATCGCCCCGAGCACACTCGTCATCCGGTAGTTCTGACCAACTCGAATGTGTTCGTACGCCGGCTGGTCCTCGACGCGACCGTGATTGACGAAACTCGCCGCGCGCTTCGCGACGTCTTCCCTGTCGGTCGTGATCATCCCACCCTCGCCGGTCGTCATGTTCTTCGTCGGGTAAAACGAAAAGCAGGCGGCATCACCGAGCGTTCCGGCCCGCGAACCCCCGACGGCCGCGCCGTGAGCCTGGGCAGCGTCCTCGATCAGCGCACAGTCGTGTGCGTCAGCGATCTCGCGGAACTCGTCCATATCCGCGGGGAGCCCGAAGAGATGCACCGCGAGGATCGCATCCGCGTCGTGCTCCTGGATCAGCTTCTCGGTCGAGTGAGGGTCGAGATTGTAGGTCGAGAGGTCAACGTCGGCGAAGACCGGGGTCGCCCCGGCGAAGCGGACGGCGTTCGCGCTCGCGATAAACGAGAGCGGGGAAGTAACGACGACGTCGTCCTCGCCGATATCGAGGGCCTCGAAGGCGGTATGCAGCGCCGTGGTCCCGTTGGTCGTCGCCACCCCGTGTGAAGCGCCACAGAACTCGGCGAACTCGGCTTCGAACTCCCTGACGACCGGACCATCGGCCACGCGACCGCTATCGAGCACGTCGGCGATCGCTGCTTGCTCCCGGTCGCCGAACTCCGGGTTCGCGATCGGGATCACAGGTCGTTCCCTCCCCGGAGTTCCTCCGGCAACGGTCGGTGGGTGGCGGGCGCGCCGATAGCGAGGGTCTCGGGTGGGACGTCGTCGGTGACGACCGCCCCGGCGGCGACGAACGATCCCTCGCCGACGGTGATTCCCGGTAGCACGGTGGCGTTGGCCCCGATCGTGACGTGATCGTCGAGTACCGGGCCGGCGGGGTCGTACTCGACGCGAACCGGGTGCATATCGTTCGTGAGCACTGCCCGAGGACCGATGAAGACGTGGCTTCCGATCGTCGTGTGCGTCGGTACGTAGGCCCCGGTCTGGAAGCTCACGTTCGAGCCGATCTCGCTTCGGCCGTCGATTACGGTCTTCGTCCCCACGGCGACCGCCTCGCCGATCGTGGTGTGCTCGCGGACGAGCCCGTCGTGACCGGTCACGAAGTCCGCGCCGATCTTGGTGTCGCCGTAGACGATGGTGCCCGCACGGATCCGTGCGTTCGCACCGATCACCGCCGGCCCGGCGTCCTCGCTGTAGGGGTAGCCGATGGTCGCTCCTTCGTCGATGTCGGCCCCTCGGCCGAGATCGGCGTCGGTCACGGGTACCTCCCTGTTCTCGAACCCCGGGGCGAGCGACGGCCGCTCGGCGAGTGCCGGGACGGGGCGCGCCGTAGGCGCGTTCTCGGCAAGGACCGATCGACGCCCTCGGTCGTTCGGGTCGCTCGAATCGTCATATGTGTGATCATGGCGGCGGAATACCGTTCCCGTAGTCGCCGTACTGCGGTCTCATGGCATTGTTATGGAGGCCGTTCTCCGGTCCAAGCGGACCCTACTACCGATAGATGAACGGTCGGAGGGGCACAAGGGCAGTCGACGACTGCACGAGGGAACATAGCGCCGCGTTAGGTCGGCAGCGTTGTAAACGCCAGGATGTCCTCTCGCGCGGATGGGAGAGCCGGTCTCCGAGGGCCACATCGAGCCTGGCGTGTGACGTATCGAGGGAAGCGAGCGCGAGTCAGGCAGTCATCCGAAAGCTGGACGAAAGTGGATTACAGATACCCCAGATCCGAGAGGCGGTCTTCGATCCGGTCGTCGGTAGTGCCGTCCTCGCCGGTGTCGATCGTGAGATCGTCGTAGGGCTCGACTACAGTCGGAGTTCCCAGCAAGCCATCGGGTATCGCGCCGGTCATCCGCGCCGGTACCGGCTGGTCGAGCGACGCCATGACGATCGGGGCGACGTCGGTGAGCGAAAGGGGTTGGGGGTCAACCGGTTCGAAGGCCGGGCCGCTGGCGAGAAAGACTCCATAGGGCTTGTGATCATAGCCCCCGGCACCGACGAACTGCCGGCCGACGAGCTGTGTCTCGACGGTGTGGTCCATGTCCGTAGGCACGAAGAGGACGTCACAGGCGTCCTCGATGTAGGGGCCATCGTAGACCTCCTCGCGCCGAGATACCCACTCGAAGGCCGGCCGGCCGTCGGGCGTCCGTAGCGCTTCGAGCGCGGCGATCACCTCGGAGCGCACCGCCTCGTACTCGCTTCGGGGGACGATACCCTGGGGTTCGCGGCCCGCGAGGTTGACCCGGACCCCGAGTTCGTTGCGTGCCCGACAGTAGACCTTCGAGGCGGACCAGTCGACGTGTTCGGTGGCCCCGCCCTTTGCCTCTTCGGGCACGATCGCCTGAAGCACACCGTCGAGCCCGAGGCGCTGGGCACCGCTGTAGACGTCCGCGGGCCCTACACCGGCACGGTCGAGGACCGACGCCGCCGTCGAGACGGCAAGCGCGGCGGGCGAAACGCTCAGTCCCGACTCCGATCCCGATTCCGAGTCGCTCCCGGCATCGGCGTCCGCGGTGTCGTCGCCGTCGCCACCGGAGTCCTCCAGCAAGCGGTGTTTCGCCGCGCCGAAGCTCGTCGGTTCTCCCTCCGTCGTCGCTTCGACGAGCCCGCGATCCCGCAGGACGTCGTTGACGTAGATCCGGTAGCCCTCCATCGGCCCGATGCCGTGATCGGAACAGACGATCACGTTCGTGTCCTCGGGGACGGTCTCCAGTACGGTGCCGAGAAAGGCGTCGGCGGCCGCGTAGATCCGGCGGTGGGCCTCGCGCTCGCCGAAGTTATGAAAGACCGCGTCGGTCTTTTGGATCTGGAGGGCCGCGAGGCGCCACTCCCGGGTCGAGAGCAGATGGGCAGCCACACGGCGGCGAACGTCGATCAGTTCGAGGTAGCCCTCCAGCTTCGCTCGCTTGTCCTCGGAGGTCTCCGCACGCGAATAGATGCGGTATTCCTCCCCTAATGCCGCCGCCAGTTCCTCGCGGATCCCCTCGGGATGGCCCGGCGCTTGCTCCGGGGCGAGATAGCCCGGGAGCGAGACACCGTCGATCCGGTCGGTCGGGTAGGTAACGGGCATATTGAGGACGATCGAGGGCAGCCCTTGGGCCGAACAGTAGTTCCAGAGCGCCGGCGCGCCGACGTTCTCCCGGGTTACCAGGGCAGCGTCGTCGGGGTAATCAGTTCCGTAGTGAAAGAAATCGTACACGCCGTGATGACTCGGGTCCGTTCCCGTGAACATCGAGGGCCAGGCACTGGCGGTCCAGGGAGGATGAGTCGAGCGCAGCGGTGCCTCGCTGCCGCGCTCACGCAACGCCTCGAAGTTGGGCAGGTCGAACGCGTCGAGATACTCGAGGACGAGCGCGTCGAACCCGAGCACTACGGTTCGGGGCGAGGTCGGTTCCGATCGATCGCCCTGAGAAGGCATCGTTATATTTAGATTGTATTGGAATCATTTAATGGTTCTGTAGCTTAGTTCCTCTGCTGAAGCAGTCGCACCATGTAAAAGCGATTCAAGAAGGAAGCGACCGAGGGGCACTCATTGACCGATCGAACGGGTGATGCCGACCGGGGCCACGCCGTCGAGCGAGTGGTCCTCTACGTGAGGGGCTGGACGCTCAGTCAATCGGATGGCGTCCTCCGGGTCGGGACCGGCGATCGAGCAACGCTCGAGGCGCGTCTCGATCGATCCTTGTGGAGGCGAGTAGGGACCGCCGTGTGGTGTCAGTCCCCGTATCGCGGGACTCCCGCCCGCAACTCGGATCCGGGTGTCACGTAGGACGAACCCGCCGTGGTCGTGGGCGGCAACGACCGCGCCCTCGTCCTCGGCTCCGGCGTCAAGGACGAGGTCACATCCCCGTACCTCGCTGCCCGACCCGCCGCCCTCGAAGCGGATCGCACAGGTATTCATCGCGTCGGAGTCGGTCGTTCCCGAGGCCGTCGCGTTTCCGAGACCGGCTTCGACGCGTGCTCTCTCGACGGTGCTCTCGGGACCGGTCCCGCCGATGCGGATCCCCGCGACGTCGTTATCCCGGTAGACGCCGCCGACGATCCGGATCTCGGCGGCCGTCTCGCTGACGTACGCTCCGCCGTTCTGGAAGCCCTGGAGGCGACAGTTCTCGATCCGTACGGTCCCGCGAGTTGCCCCGCCGATCCGGATGCCGGCCCGACCGGTGTCACTCCGGTACTCGGGGCCCATCGGCCCGTCGTTGCGCGCGCGAACGTTTCGCGCGATCCCCACGCCGTCGGGCGATCGAACGACCGGCGAGAGGGCGTTCGCTACCGGCTCGTTGGTCGGGGAATAGACGCCCCGACCGTGGAACTCGACGTCCTCGATGAGGAGGCGATCGCGCGCGCCGAGGCGCAAGCCCGGCGTCGCACCGGCCGCGGTCATGTCGACATCGATCCCATGAAATAGCAGTTCCGAACCGCCGGCGATCGTTAGCAGATCGCCATCGAAGCCCGCTGGAACGACGAAGGAGACCTCGCCCTCGCCGCGTAAGCCCAGACTATCGAGGCCGAGAACCACCTGTGGTTCGGTGAACCGGTAGGTGCCGGCGGGAAAGGTGAAAAGGGTGTTCTCGGCGAGCGCTCGCCGAAACGCCCCATCGGAGGGCGTCCGGCCGGTCGGATCACAGCCCGCGTCGACGGCGTCCACCCGTCGCGAGAAGGCGCCGCCGGCCCGCGCCGCTTGAACGCCGGCCGCGCGGCCCAGCAGCGAGACCGATCCGGCGGTGGCCCCGGCGAGCTTCAGGTACGATCGCCGCCCGACGCATCGGTCGTCGTCACCGGACGGGACGGAGGCGTCGTCCCGGCAACTGGATTCGTCGTGGCGTCCTGTCATCGTCGGTATTAACTATCAATTAATCCGACTAAAGAGTTTCTATTATCCACTATAGCGAGGTGCTAACGCTCCCAACCGGCGTCTACCGGCCGATCACGACCCTGATCTCGGTACCGGAAAAGCGGGCGTTCGGGTCAGTGGCGAACACGATTCGGCATGAGCTACCGATCGCGGGCGAGCGGGTCGGGGGAGTTACCCGGGGTATAACAACGCTCGAAGAGGAGGACACAAGGACATGGCCGAGCGAGCGGGGGGCATGGAGACCCTCCTGCTGGGGATCGACGCCGCGTGTGCGCCGGTGCTCTCCGAATTGCTCGACCGGGGGGCGGAGATCCCGACGCTCCGGGAACTGTTGATGGAGGGGGCGAGCGGCCCGCTCGAATCACAGATCCCGCCCTGGACCGCGAGCGCCTGGCCCTCGATGTTTACCGGGACGAACCCCGGCAAGCACGGGATCTTCAGCTTTCTCGCCTTCGAGGGCTACGACTGGGACGTCGTGAACGCCAGTCACTGCCGCGAGCCGCCCCTCTGGGAGCTGCTCGACGGGCGGGGACTGAGTAGCGTCGTCGTGAACGTCCCGGTGACCCACCCCCCACAGCCGTTCTCGGGGGCGTTGCTGCCGGGCTACACTGCACCGGAGGACCCGGAGGGCCATCCCGAGGGGATCACGGCCGACGTCCGGGCGGAAATCGGCGACTATCGGGTGTACCCACGCCACGAGGGAGCGAGCGACGCGGGGAGGGAAGAAATGATCGGGAACTACCGCGAACTCCTCACTATGCGCGGAGAGGCGTTTCGCTATCTCGCCGATCGTTTCGCACCGGAGTTCGGCTTCCTGCAGTTCCAGGTCACCGACTCGGTCTTTCACGAACGACCGGGGGACGGAGAAGCAATGCAGGCGGTCTACGAAGCCGTCGACGAGGAACTGCGGGAGACGCTTGAAGCCTGCGAACCGGCGACCGTCATCGTCGCGAGCGACCACGGGATAGGTAGATACGAGGGCTACGAGTTCCGCGCCAACGAGTTCCTCCGGGCGGCGGGCTACGTTGCGACCAAGCGGGGCGGCGAGAAGGGGATGCCCGCCTGGGGCCCGCTGCGCGACGGTGAAAGTAGCGGTGAGGACGAACCCGCGATTCTCGAACGGACGATGGCACTCGCAGCCAAAGCCGGGGTGACCAGCCAGCGCGTCGGCAGGGTGGTCGATCGGCTCGGGCTCACCGATCTCGTGCTCGAAGTCGTCCCCCAAGGGATGGTCCGAGCAGGAACCGAACAGGTCGACTTCCCGAACTCGCGGGCGTACATGCGCGAGCGGATCGAACTCGGGATCCGGATCAACCTCGCGGGCCGCGAACCCGCAGGCCTCGTCCCCGAAAGCGAGTACGAGGCGGTGCGCGAAGACCTGGTGACCCGCCTACGCAACGCCCACACGCCCGACGGCGAACCGGTCTTCGAACGGGTCGCGCCCCGCGAGGAGTTCTTCGAGGGGCCGGCCGCCGAAGAGGCGGTCGACATCGTCACCGTCCCGAACGAGTTCGATCAGTTCCTCTCGGCGACGCTCACAGGTGAGACGTTCGGCCCGCCGACCGAGCCCTGGAACCACAAGCGGGAGGGGATCGTCGCCGCCCGAGGGGCGGCGATCGACGCCCTAGCTCCCTCGGAAATCGAGAGCCGAAGCGGGACGGGAAGTGATCGAGCGCCGGGGACGGGCGAAGCCGAAGGAATGATCGATGGCATCGAGAACGCACACCTCTTCGATATCGCGCCCACGGTACTCGCGACCCTCTCGCTGCCCAGCGCCGAACGGATGGACGGCACGGCCCTCCCGGTAGTCGGGTCGGTCGGCGAGGAGCGGTACGCGAGCGCCGATCGCGGCGAGCGGGTCGCGACCGACGACAGCGCGGTCGAAAGCAGGCTGAGCGATCTCGGATATATCGAGTAATCACGATCATGGTCGAAGTTGCACTCGCGAATCAGGACGACATCGAGAAGTGGGACAGCTACGTCGATCGCTCGCCCCAGGGCAACGCCTTTCATTACACCGAGAGCCTGGCGACGATTGCGAGCTACTCCGGAACCGAACTCCACCGGCTGATCGGCTACAAGGGCCAGGAAGTAGTCGGACTCTTCCCGGTCTTCGAACACCGGGTACTGGGCCAAGGCGCTCTGTTCTCCCCGCCGCCGAACCTCCTGATTCCCTACCAGGGGCCGGCGCTGCTCAACGTCGGGAAACTGAAACAACGGAGGGCCGAGCGACGCCACGGCCGGTTCCTGCGCGGGTGTTTCGAGTGGTGCTTCGAGGAACTCGCCCCGCGATACGCCTCGCTCCGGACGGACGGCCGGTACGACGACCTCAGGCCGATCAAGTGGAGCGGCTTCGACGTGACGCCCGAGTATACCTACACCGTTGACCTGACCGTCGGCGAGGAAGCGCTCTTAGCGGGCTTTTCGAGCGACGCTCGGGGCAACGTCCGGGACGGCGAGGACGTCGAGTACACCGTCGAGGAGGGCGGTGAGGAAGCGATCGATCGGATCATCACCCAGATGATCGAGCGCCACGCGGCCCAGGACCTCTTCTATGGGGTGACTCCCGAGTTCGTCACGGATCTCTACCGGTCGCTTCCCGAGGGGACGGTACGACCTTACACGATCGCGGTCGACGGCGAGTTCGTCGGCGGGATGGTGACCCTTGAGGACGGCAATACTATCTACCGGTGGCAGGGCGGCGCGAAACACGACCGGAGCGTGCCGGCGAACGACCTGCTCGACTGGGAGATCATGACCGACGCCACGGATCGCGGACTGGAGACCTACGATCTGGTCGGCGCGAGCAACCCCCGGCTGAACGGCTACAAGGCGAAGTTCGGTCCCGATCTCCGGACCTTCCACAGCGCCGAGCGGACGAGCCCGATCACGAGCCTCGCCGCCGAGGCGTACAAGCGACTCCGCTGACGTCCTTTGTTCTCCCCATGACTCCTTTCTATCACACGGTTCGTACTCGTTGGGCGACGAGCATCGTCCGCACTCCTGTATCACCCGATTGCCCGCTTCCCTCCTCACTGATCGAGTACCGAGGAGTGTACTGGAGATACCGGCAGCGACGTACTGTTGGGCCCCGTTCCGTTGGGACCGCTAGGGGCGGTAGAGGCGTTCGGACCGGGAGTGGAGCCGGTCGAGTCGGTCGCGCTGGCGGTAGTGTTGGGATCGGCAGCAGTAGGACTGGCGGTAGTATCGGGACTGGCGGCAGTAGGACTGGCAGTAGTGTTGGGACCGGCGGCAGTAGTGTTAGGACCGGCGGTGGCGTTGGTGCCGCTGGCTCCAGGCCGGTTGGGGGGCGCGTCGCCGGCGGGCCAGACCCAGGTGTGATAGTCGGCGTTCCCGATCGTCGGGTCCGCCGGCACGCCATCAGTATAGAGCAGGTAGACCAGGCGGACGTTCCCGTCGTCGGTACTGAACGGTGGGGTTACCTGGTGCTGGCGGCGCCAGTTGTCCCTGGTATCGTTTGCCGGTACCGTCGTCTCGAACCGGGCTGCCTCCCGGCGTTCGAGGACAGTCGCGTTCGATCCCGAGGCGTTCGGGACCTCGACGCGCTGGAACTGGGCGAGGACGGTGTAGTCGGTCCGGCGGCCCTCCTGGTTCTCGATCCCGACGGTGAGTTCCACTGGCTGACCGGCGGTGAACGTCGCGGGATAGCCGTCGTACGTGAGGTCGCCTGATTCGTTCACCGTTCCGACGAAGAACTCCGAGGATTCGGTGGCATCCATGGGCACGGCGAGCGCGTAGCTGATGCTCGCAAACGCTGCGAGCATGCTTAACACCAGCACGGCAGTGAGTACGGTGTCGGTCGGCGATCGGCTGAAGGCCGTGCGGGCGTCGACGAGCCAGCGCTGGTAGGGAGGAACGAAGCGCTCGTCCGGCGGGAGTCGCGCGCGCCGAAGTGCGCCGATAGCGGCCGCGAGGACGACGAACGCCGAGACGGTCGCGAAGATCGGCTCGGTCGTGAGCGGGAAGGGAGCGGCCGCCAGTATTAACGCGAGGATCGGTAACCAGACGAGGCTCAACCCGAAGGACAGCGCCGTGCGCTCACCCCAGGTGATCCCTCGTTGCTCGATCGAGCGGACGCTACCGAACCGGGCCGACCGGGAGAGTGGACTGGCGTTTTCGATCTCGCGGAACGGACGGCCGGGAAAGAGCGCCGAGAGGAACGTATACCCCGGCAAAAATAACAACAGGGGAACGGCGACGACGAACCGGACCAACCCCTCCTCGGTGAGCGGGAGGGTAATGACCGTCCAGGCGAGCGCAAGGTACAACACGACGGCAACGACGCTGCCGAGCACCGTCCCTATCGAGCCGGTCGACTCGCCCCCGTAGCTATCGGTTCGGACGTCGTCCAGTGAATCACGGCTCACGTTGGTCTCTCCCTCGTCGTAATCGAATCGAACGTATCGGATGACCCGGAATAAGACTTTTTCTTACGCTGTTCCTACTGCTATGGTCTGTCGCCCTCGGTCGACGGTTCTGTGCCTCGAAGGCCAGCTCCGACCTTCGAGGCGCGCCACCGAAACCTCAAGACCGGTCGGTATCGGCGAGCGCACTGCTCACGGCGTCGGGAACGGCCGCCGGGCTCTCGACGTCGAGAACCGAGGTCGTCGCCGCGTGAACCAACGCCAAAAGCGAGAAGGCGAGCACGACGAGTCCGGTGACGGTGCCCTGGGAGAGCGCACCCATTAGCCCCGCCTCGACGAGCAGCGCGAGAACGCCGCTCACGACGGCGAGCCCGAGATATCCGAGGCTCCAGGAGCTATCGACCTCGTGGCCCGGGTCGAGGTACTGATAGAGGAGAGGGGCCTGTTCACCGAGTGCGATGAGCCCGCGGTCCTGGTTGAACTCGACAGCGCCGGCGTCGTCCATCTTGGTGAGGTGACACTGGTAGAGCCCCACGTACACACGCTTTCGCTCATCGGAATCGAGCGCGCCGATCGGTTTGTCGTTCTCCCAGGCGGCGATTCGTTCGGCCAGATCCCGCAGACGAACCGGACCCGGATCGTCGGCGAGATAGCGAAGGACGTAGCGCCGGCGCTGGTTCTTGAGCAACTCGAAGATAACGTCCCGCGAGATCGGCGGCGAGGAGTCCTCGGACGCGGCGGGCTCGGTGCCGTCGCCGGCCTCCCTACCGTCGCCAGCCGGCTCCGAGGGGTCGTCTGGCTGAGCAGTCATTTCTATATTCAACTGAAGTTTTGTGTAATATAGTTATTAATCCGTTATTCGCAGCTTAGAAAGAACCGCGACAGCGGGACCGCGAGCAGCGATCGAGCCGGCTGGATCGTCCGGGGAACGGTAATCGTCCTCTATAATAGGAGATAACAACTTAATTACTATGTGCACGTGCTTCATGGCTTCATGTAGTAGCCAGATACGGGAAGGGTGAAGGAGAACTACAATGTCCGACGAGTGGGATATGATCAGTTTCGTTATCAGGTCGCAGTACAGGGTCGCGGTTCTCGAACGGCTAGTCGAGGGGCCAGCGACGCCGTCGCGGATCGCAACGGACACCGACATCGCCATCGCACACGTTTCACGCGCGCTCTCGGGGCTTCGCGAACGGGAAATGGTCGAGTTGCTCGTCTCCGAGGACCAGAAGAAAGGACGAGTCTATGGCATTACCGACATCGGCGAGAAGGTCTGGCATCGCCTCCAGCAGGAAGGGATGGTCTAGCCGATACTGACCGTCCCCGGGTCCCGGCCTTCGGACTCGGGGAGCGATCGCGGTCTCAAAGGGGTGAAAACGGTGAGCGGACGGACGAGCGGGAATCTACACGTTCAAGTGGGGGCGGCCTCGATCGGAGACAATGGACGGGGCTACGCTGTCGCGCGAGAAAAGCGGAAACGAGGAGTACGCGTTTTCGGATGTGAGCGTCGTCATGGGGACGTACAACGAGGAAGCCGCCATCGGCAAAGTGCTAGAGGACGTCGAAGCGGTCACCGACGGCGAAGCGAGGGTAGTCTGTGTCGACGGGTCGGACGACCGTACGCCCGAGATCGCGCGCGAGCACGGCGCGCACGTGATCCGCCAGGAGCCCCAGGGCTACGGCGTCGCGGTTCGGGAGGCCGTTCTCGCGGCCGATCGGCCGGTCGTGGTCACGGCCGACTGTGACGATACCTACCCGATGGAACAGCTGCCAGACTTCCTCGAGTCGGTAAACGAGGGCTACGACGTCGTCAGCGGCGATCGCCTGTACTACGGTGCGGAGGCCATGCCGACGGTCAACCGCGCGGGCAATCACGCCTTCGCGCTGCTCGCGAGCGCGCTCGCCGGCGAGCATGTCCATGACACGACCACCGGGATGCGGGCGTATCGTCGGTCGGTACTCCAGGAGATCGACTGGACCGAGAACACCGGTCTGTCGGCCGAACTCCTGCTCCGACCGCTGATGCGCGAGTATGCGGTACGGGAACTCCCGATCGAGTACCGCGAGCGCCGCGGCGAGACGAAACTCGATCCCATCGAGGGCGGGGCCGCCATCGCGAAGTCAATCCTGACGGTGAGCCTCGAAGAGCGCCTCCGAGAGGAAGGCATCGACGTCCGACTGGGCTAACGGGCGATCGGACGGTCGGACGACCGAACCGGCTATCGAATGGAATGATCACGCGGACCGTCGGGTTCGACCCGGACGAAGCGAACGATCCCGCTGGCGGGGGCTCGTTCTAGCGTTCGGTCGCGTTCTCGGACTCTATCGTCTCGATTGCCGTCTCGACCGAGACGCCTTCGGCGTACTCGCCGACGCCGGGGAGATAGGTCTCGGCGAACCCGCAGTCGGCCGTGAGTCGACAGACCTCGACGCGCGGCGGCCAGATCACCCGGACGCGGTCGCCCTCCGCGGAGACCGATAGCTCGTAGTGGTAAGTGACGGTGCCACCGCCCGGTTGGAGGAAGGTGACTTCGATCGAGACCGGCTGGCTGCGATCGATGGGCACCGTCTCGTTCTCGGAGGTCACCCGGAGGCCACCGGTAGTGGCGATCCGGGCGCGCTCCGAACCGATCACCCACTCGGTTCGCAGCGAGCCGTTCGTGGTTTCGGGTGAGGCGTTGCCGGTCGTGAGCCGATCGAGCCGGTCGTTCCGGACAGTGTACTGAGCGACTTCCTTTCTCGGCGGGATTCCGGCTTCGATCCGGACGGTCGCGACGGTCGATCGAGGCGGGACACCCAGCGTAGTCGTGATCCGGTGGCGGGAGCCGTTCCGCACTCGGAGGCGCTGGAGTCGGGGTTTGACCGGTTGGTCGTTCCAGGTTCCCCAGACCCCACGGTAAGTGTAGCGAAAGAGGGTGCGATTCTCGTAGGCTTCGATGACCGAGAAATCGGCCCCCGGTGAGCGGGAGAGCGCGTACACCACCTCGCCCCGGAGCGAGGGATCGTTCCGGAGGTACTGGAAGGGATGGTTCAGCCAGTCGCCGTAAACCGAGGGGAGGAAAACGAGGGCGTCCTCGAACTCGCGGTTCTCGATCGGGTCGTAGGCGCGCTCGAACTGATCGGTGTTGTTCATGTGCTTCGAGAGGGGCGTGTCGAGGGCGTTCGCTTGGGCCACGGCACCGATCGGCACCGTCACTAACAGGAGTGCGAGCACGACCGCCCGGGCCTCCCGGGCGGGGAGTCGATCGCCGAGAGAGCGCCGGAGCCGGCCGATCGAGACGAGGAGGCCGAACGCGCCGAAGGCCGACAGCGGAAGGAGGAGATCGAAGTGATAGAAAGGGCCATAGAGCGCGAGGAAACCGTCGGTCGGATCGTAGATGCCGGCCAGCAGGTTGAGATTGCCCCAGAAGTAGACGTTGCCGACGATCACCGAGACGAACAGCCCCGCGAGCAGCGTCCGTACCGTCCCGTCGGTGAGACCGGTTTCGATCGAACCGTTCGAGTCATCCGAGTCGAAGGACGCGAGGAACGCTCCGAGCGAGCGTCGCAGCGACCGTCCCGCCGCGCGGATCGACCCGGAGCGATTCCCCGCGTCGCCGAGCCGCGATCGACCGGCCGGATCGCCGTTCGGCCCTCCACCGTCCGAGAGCAGGTTCCGGTCCCGATTGCCCTCCCGCTGCGAGGCGAGGAGCACCCGGCGCGTACGAGCCGCGAGGCGACCAGCGACCTCACGAGTGCGACCGACGGTCCTCCGCGATCGGAGATGGACGACGAGACCGATCGCCGCGAGGATCGTCCCGATCGGGGCGGCGACGGTCCAGCGGGCCGCGAACTCCGTGATTGCCTGCCAGTTCGCGACGAGGGCGGTTCCGGGGGTATACTCCCGGCTGTAGCCGAGGAGCTCCCGGGTGCCAAAGCCGAGCCCGTCGTTCGGGGCGAACTCCCGGTAGGGGAAGACGAGCGGGGAACCGGTCATGAGTCGGTTGTACCAAAGCGTCACGCCGACGAGTGCGAGCCCGAAGGCACCGATCACCACGTAGCGACGCGTTTCGCGCGCGAGCGTGCGGCCGTTGCGTGCACGCAGCGATCGGAGGAGCCGCCAGCAGGCATGGGCGAGGAAGGGCAGGGCGAACAGGACGGCCGTGTAGGGCCGGGCGAAGAAGGCGAGACCGATCGCCGTGCCTGCGAGTCCCGCATAGACCAGCGACCGGCGGCGGATCGCCCGAATATAGGCCAGGGCGAAGGTGAGATCGAACAGCGTCGTCGGCGCGTAGGGGAGAAATACCGAGGAGGTGAGCAGGAAAAACGGCGTCGCGACCAGCAGCGCGGCGGCGAGAACGCCGGTCCGGCGATCGAAGGCTTCCGTGGTGAGCAACGCGACGAGCAACACGTTCCCGGCCGCGACCGCGGCCAGCGAGAGCCGTGGCACGCCGACCGCCAGCCCCAGTGCGAAGATCGCCGCCGGCACCGGCGAGTACTTCGAGTAGAGTTCGTTGCCCTCCATGACGAAGAACCACGGCCGGAACGCCTCGGGGAACTCGGTAGTCATCCTGAGCTGACCCTCGAGTAGCATCGCGGCCTGCTGGAGGTAGACCGCCTCGTCGTCGTTGTTCGAGTGGTACGGAAAGACCTCCGTCGCGATCAGAAAGACGATCAGGCCGCCGAGGACCGCTACCAGGACGGCAAGCACCGTCGGGTTCGAGAGCGCGGCCCGAAGGCGAGCGGTGAAGGAATCACGGCCCAGCGAGGAGCGGTTGGAGACGGTGGATCGATCGCTCACGGGGAGGGCCTCCGTCGTCGCAACCGTCGATCGACAGCCGGGATCGCTATCGAACCGGCACGAGCGCTACCGTCGTCGATGATCGACGGAGTAGCGTCGCTCTTCCCAAAAAGGGAGAGGCTCGCGCGCACGGTCATCAAGCCGAACGGTGGGCGAGGGACGCGCATGTATGTGGCGATACGGCCTACCGACCCCGGACCCGACTAGCGATCGTCCCCGGGACGGGCCCGTTGGTAGCTCGCCAGCCCCCCAGGATGGCCCCTCGGGTTCCCAATGCCGGCGAGTTCGCCTCCAGTGGAGGAGCTATAGAGCGCGTAGAGCAACTCGTTGATCAAGTAGTATCGGAGTCGCTCGCGGTCCGATCCCGCCGGATCGGGCGCGGCCGTATCGAGGCCCATCTGCCGGAGCAGGGCCTCCCGGTTGGCCGGCGGAAGCGTCCTGTACTCGCCGTCGAACCAGTCGGTCGCATAGTCGTCGAGAATCGCGAGCGCGGCGCGGATTCCCTCGGCGTACTCCGAGCGGTCCCGTATCCGGCCGACGACGTAGGTCTCGACGAACGCCGGGATGCCCGTGACCGCCGAGGGGTACAGCGTCCCCGCGAGAACGGTGAGAGTCTCTACCTCCCGCTCGGCGAACGCGACGGATTCGTCGGTGGCTGAATCCGTCCTCTCGCCAGCGTCGTCCGCCGGGTCCTCCCGCAGTGTCTCCCAGCCCAGCGCCGAACCGGCACCGACGGCGGCACCGGTCGTCGCGAGGGCGGCCAGCGCGTCCCGACGCGTCAGTTCCATCGCTCGTCCCGGTTCGAGAGGGTCGGCGGCCGAATGAGTTGTGGTTTCGATGCATTGTTCGCGTTCGCTCGCAGGGCGGTTTCGACGGCGACGCCCGGCCGGGTCGCGCCGGGGACGTAGGTGCTCCCGCCACAGTACAGCGGGCGGCGACAGACCCCGACCGACGGCGAGAGCGCTCTGATCGTACCGTTCTCGCGGGCGACCGGGAGCTCGATCTCGTAGCTAAACCCCGCCCCAGCCCCGGGACCCTGATCGACGAAGACGGTGATAGCGACGGTCCCGCGAGAGTCGATCGGGAGAGGGCCCTCCCCGACCTGTCGGAGCGGGCCGAGTACTCGAACGTCGCCGTCGCTAGCGACGACTCGGAGCGGGAGGTCTCGGGGCGTGCCACGGACCGCGTAGTAGGACTGTTGCTGGCCCGTCGAGACGCGAATCGAGGCGCGCTCGGCGCTGGCCGGGATCCCGAGGCGTGCGCGCAGCGAGACGGACTCGCCCGCGACCGTCTCGATCGGTCGGAGGCGCGGGGTCACCGCCGATCCGGTGACAGGGGCCCACCGGCCGCGGTAGCTGTACCGGTAGAGCGTGCGATCCGGGAAGGCGTCGATAACCGCGAAGGGCCGCTCTTCGAGCGCGTAGATCACCTCGCCGCCGTAGTCCGGGTCGTTCCGGAGGCGCTGGAAGGGGTGATTGAGCCACGGCCCATAGGGGTCGGGGACGAACACGAGGGCCTCCTCGAACGCCCGGTCCTCGAGGGGAGCATACGCCTCCTCGTAGCGATCGGTGACATCGGCGTTCGCCCGGACGTGGGGCATGCCGGCCGCGAGCGACCCGCCGGCGACGCTCGTGGCCACCAATAGGGCGACGAGGGCGAGCGTGGCCCGGGCGCGGGGCGGCGCGAGACGAGCGTGAGCGAGCGAGCGAACGCGATCGAAGAGCCACACCGCCCCGAGGGCGGCGAGCGCGCCGAGAGGGACGAGCAGATCGAAGTGGTAGTAGGGACCGAGATAACCGATCAGCCCGTCGCCGGCGACGTCGATCGCGCCCAGGACGTTGAGATTGCCCCAGAAGTAGAGGTTACCCAGGCTCACCGAGAGGAGAAGTCCCAGTAGCGTCGCCTGCCGGGGATCGATCGCTTTTCGCTGTATGCCCCGCCCGAGAACGACGCAGAGGCCGAACGCGGCGAGAAGGGCTCCGAGGAGCCCGCCGGCGATCCACTCCGAAAGCAAGGCCGCGAGAACGCGGGCGTTCGCCCGGAGGGCGAGTGCCGGGGTGTAGGCCACCTCATGGCCGAGGATCGCCCGCGTGCCGAAGCCAAGTCCATCACGGGGCGCGAAGACCGCATACGGAAAGCGAAGCGCCCCGCCGGTGAGCGCGGCGTTGTACACGAGGGTGAGGACCACCCCGAGGACACCGAGGGAGGCGAGCAAGCCCCAGGTCGCGATCCGCTCGCGCGAGCCGCGGCGAAGCGTCCAGAGCGCGTAGGCGATGAACGGGAGGGCAAACAGCAGCGCGGTGTAGGGCCGGGCGAAAAAGGACAGCGCGATTGCTACACCAGCGAGCGCCGCGTATCGCAGCGATCGCGATCGGTCCGCGATCCGGTCGGCACGCAGGAAGCCCGCGGCGAAAACGAGATTCAGAAGCGTCGTCGGCGCGTAGGGCAGGAAGACGGCGGTATCGAGCAAAAAGAGGGGAGAGGCGAGCACGAACGCCGCGGCCGGCAGGCCGACCCGACGCGAGAACGCCTCGCTCACGACGACGTAGGTCAGAAAGACGATCGCGGCGGCGACCGCGGCGAGTGCGAGTCGCGGGATCCCGATCGCCAGCCCGAGCGCGAAGATCGCCGCCGGCACTGGCGTATATTTGGGATAGAGGTACTCCCCGCCGTCGACGAAGAACCAGGGCCGAAAGGCCGCCTCGACCGGCGGCCGGAGAACCAACTGTCCATCCAGAAGCATGGCGGCCTGCTGGAGGTAGACCGCCTCGTCGTGGTTCAGCGAGTGATAGGGGAAGAGGTCGGTGGCGAGAAGGAAGACGGCAACGGCCCCGACGGTCGCCAGGCCACAAGCACCGAGCGCGAACCGATCGAGACGCCGATACCGCGTGGCGAGGGTCGTCTTCAGCCGGTCGTGGCGTTCGTTACTCATCGGCGAGCACCCCTATCGGGCCGGTCGGAGTCGATCGTGCGACGGCGAAGCGTATCGAAGGGCCTGCTCGCCGCGTGGGACCCGAGAGCGAACACCGTTACCGATCGAGAACCGCTTGGGCGTCCGTTTCGGCCTCGGACTCGACACCCCTATCGTCAGCACCATCCCCACTTCCTTCCTCGTGGGGGTACCACGCCAGGCGGTGGCCGGCGACGAGTTCGATTCTCACTGCTTGGCCGACGTCGAAGGACTCGGTGTGGTTATGTAGACAGTGCAGTACGTCCCCGCCGGTCGTCTCGACCCGATAGACGAAGGATGGTCCCCGGTACTGCCGGCGGACGATCCGACCGTGGGCGTGGCCCTCGCTCGCGGGCGTCACCCGGAGGTCGTCCGGCCGGACGAGCACGTCTACGGCCTCGCCGTCGGTCGCGTCGGGACCATCGACACCGTCGAGTACCCCCCGATCGATCGGGCCGACGTCGGTCGCGAGGCGATCGCCTTCGATGCGCCCGGAGAGAAAGCCCGCCTGGCCCAGAAACGAGGCGACGAAGCGGGTCGCCGGGCGCTCGAAGACCCCCTCGGGAGCGCCGATCTGGTGCAAGCGCCCGTCGTGCATGATCCCGACCCGGTCGGCGATCGAGAGGGCCTCCTCCTGATCGTGGGTGACCCAGATCGCCGTCACGCCGGCTTCGGCGATGATTCGATGCACCTCCTCGCGCATCGAGACCCGGAGGCGCACGTCGAGGTTCGAGAGGGGTTCGTCGAGTAGTAGTACATCGGGTTCGGGCGCGAGCGAGCGCGCCAGGGCGACACGCTGTTTCTGCCCGCCGGAAAGCGTATCGGGGTAGGCCTCGCCTCGGCCGGCGAGATCGACCAACTCCAGCAACTCGGCGACCCGGGCCTCTCGGTCGGCGTCGTCGAGACCGGCGAGGCCGAAGGCGACGTTTTCGGAAACGGTGAGATGGGGAAAGAGCGCGAAGTCCTGGAAGACGAGCCCGACGTCCCGCTCCTCGGGGGGGCGAGAGGTATCGGTACCGGCGCTCGCGATTTCCTCCCCACGCAGATGGAGCTGACCCGTATCAGGGGGTTCGAGGCCGGCGAGCAACCGGAGGGTGGTCGTCTTCCCACAGCCGGAGGGGCCCAACAGCGCTAGGACTTCGCCTTCTTCGACCGACAGCGAGAGGCCGCTCAGCGCGGGCTCGCTCCCGTAGGACTTGCCCACGCTATCGAGGCTCAGCACTTCCGTGTCCGCGTTCGGCGCGACACCCGTGGCGAACCTGTCGTCGGCTCCGTTCCGTGCCGGCGCGTCGATATCATCAGCGCCATCGGTACTCTCGGCGCGGTCAGCGTCTCGTTGCCGTTCTTTCTGTCGTGTCTCGTGAGTCATGAATCGGTGTTCTCCTGGGAGAGGATGACGAACATCGACAGCCCCGAGACGACGATCAAGACCAACGCCGGGACCGCCGCCGCGCCGTAGTAGCCCGCTCCCTGTACGAGCCAGATGTAGGTGACGAGCGTGTCGAAGCCGGTCGGGTGTAAAAGCAAGGTCGCCGGGAGCTCCTTCATCGTCGTCAGGAAGACCAGCGCCGCGCCGGCGAGCACGCCCGGCGCGATGAGCGGCAGCGTCACCCGGCGGAACGCCCTCGAAGGACTCTCCCCGAGCGTGCGGGCCGCCCCGGCGAGCGTCGGATCGACCTGGAGGACCGACGAACGGGTCGTCCCGATCGCCTGGGGGAGGAATCGGACGACGTACGCGAAGACGAGCAGCGGCAGGGTCTGGTAGAGCGCCGGGGCATACGTCGTCCCGAAGTAGATCAACGAGAGCCCGAGGACGATACCGGGCATCGCATAGCCCAGGTATGTCGCCCGGTCGAAGACCGTCGAGAGCGCGGAGCGATACCGGGCGGCGAGGTAGGCAATGGGAATCGCCACCGCAGCCGAGAGCAGCGCAGCGGCCACCGAGACCCCCACCGAGTTCCAGGCGAAGGTCCATTGGAAGGCAAAACCCCCGCCCGCATAGCCCGGGCTGCCACTACGCAGTAGCCACATCGCTAAGATACCGACCGGGACGAGAAGACAGAGCGCGAGCACCGCGAGACAGAACGCGAGCGCCGGAAGCTTCCAGACGCCGAGTGCCGTCTCGCCGCCGCTCCGCGCGCCGCGACTGGCATAGGCCCCGCTGCGGTCGGCTCCCAGACGGGATTCAAGCGCGAGAATCACGCCCGTGACCGCGAGCAGTTGGAGGGATAGCAACGCGGCGAAATCCCGGCCGAAGGCGTTGTACTCGACGAAGATGATCCGCGTGAACGTATCGAACTGCATGATCGCCGGCGTCCCGAAATCCGACAAAGTATAGAGAGCGACCAGCAGCGCGCCGGCGGCGATCCCGGGGGCGATCTGCGGGAGGGTAACCCGGCGGAAGGCCCCAGTACTACTTTCCCCGAGCGTCCGGGCGGCTTCCGGCAAGCTCGCGTCCGCGGCGAGCAGCGAGGCCCGGGTCGTGAGATAGACGTACGGATAGGTAAAGAGCGTGAGGACCAGCACGGTGCCCCCGAAGCCATAGATCGTCGGGATCGACTCGACCCCGATCGGAGCCAGTAGGCCGGCGAGCACTCCCCGAGGACCGAAGGCGGAGACGAACGCGAAGGCCCCGATGTAACTCGGTACGACAAGGGGCAGGGCGACCGCGACGGTGAAAAACCGACGGAAGGGCAGGTCGGTGCGGGCGGTGAGCACGGCGAGGGGGACGCCGATGGCGATCGAGGCGGCCGTGACCGCCCCGACGAGCGCGAGGCTATTCGCGAGGACCGAGGTCGTCGCAGCGCCGGTGAGCAAGGACAGCGCATAGCTCGTCTCGATGCCCGCCACCCTGAGAACGAGCCAGGCGATCGGCGAGAGTACCGCGGCGGCGATCGCGCCGGCGAGCAGTACCAGGGCGATCGGCGGGCGGTCGCCGTCCTCCTCGTCCCCACGGAACCGACCGGCCAGTGCTCCGAGGTGCCCTCCCGAGCGCATCTCAGAGCACACCCACCTCGCGCATGAGCCGGAGGGTCGGTTGGAGGTTCGAGAGCCGCGCGAGATCGAGCTGTGGGGGCTGGAGTTCGTCGATCGTCGGCAGCCCACCCACCGGCGGGACGCCGGGAATCATCGGATAGCCAAAGGCTCGCGTGGCGAAGAACTCTTGAGCTTCGATGGTGAGCAGGTGATGGATGAAGTTCGTCGCCAGTTGCCGTCGTTGGGTGCCCTCGATGATCTCCGCGCCGGAGACGTTGATCAGTGCGCCCGGACCGCCTTCGGTAAACGCGAGGTCGATCGGCGCGTTCGGGCGGGCGGCCTGTACCCGCAGCGCGTAGTAGTGGTTCGCAAAACCCGCGGTGATCTCCCCGTCGGCGACCGCGTTCGAGACGAGGAACTCGTCGGGGAAGGTCCGAATACCTTGCTCTTGCATCCCGTTGAGCCACCGTTTCGTGCGCCCCCGGCTCGTGAGCAGGCGCATCGCGGTGACAAAAGCTTGGAAGGCCCCATAACTAGGTGCCCATCCCATGTTCCCCTGAAGAACGTTCGCGTTCGTGAAGGCAAGTACGTCCTCGGGGATCCGTGAGCGATCGAGCTGGTCGGTGTTGTAGGGGACGCTGCGTGCGCGGCCGGCGACGCCGACCCAGTCCTCGCGCGGGTGGAACTGCTGGGGGACGGACTCGACCACCCGCTGGGGGAGCGCCACCGTTGCGTTCCGTTCGGCAACGACGCCGAGCGACCCGGCGTCGACCGACCAGAACACGTCCGCCGGGCTGCTACCGGCGCTGGTCTCCTGGATGATCGTGTTCGCGAGCTGAGACGTGGGCGCGAGGCGGGTCCGGGGCTCGAAGTCGGGATAGGTACGTTCGAGCAACGAGATCAGGTTCGTATAGAGGCCACCCTCTCCCCCACCGAGGTAGATCGTGAGCTCGCCCGATAGCGGCGGCAGGTCTTGGATCGAGGTTCCGCTGAGCGAAGGACGCTGTTGGACGAGCGGGCCCGAGCCCCGATACTCCTCGATCGGGAGCGCCTCGCCGGTGGCTGCGTTGCCTTGTTGGGCCGTACCGTTGGTCGCGTTCCCGGTGGTTTCGGTCCCCGTCATCGTCCCGGTCTCGGTTCCGGTCGTCGTACCGTTACCCCCGCCATCCCCGCCGGAGAGCGCCGAACAGCCCGCCAGTCCCGCCAGTCCGACCGTCCCGGCAGCGAGAACGGCTCGTCGAGTACGTCCTGTCGGTCGATCGGAGTGCTCGGAAGCGTCGTCTCGTGTCATTCGATCCCTACCGGATTTAGGCACGCCTAAATAATTTATACCTAACGGTTCGGTAGCACCGTTCTTCTGGCTTGCGAGCTGGGTGGCGATACGTCCTATGATTTCGGCGATCCTAAATAATCTTTCCCTCCCTGCCGTCGCGGAGGAGGGCGGACCGTCGAGGGACCGGTCGTCGGCGGGTAAGCCGGCGCGCTCGGCCAGCGGTCGAGTTCCGGTTCGTCTACGGTCAGCTCGAACCGTCGGTCGTCCCGTCCGATAGTTCTTCGAGGAGGGTAGCGAACAGTTCAAGCAGATCTTCGAAGGCGCTCTCATCCTCGCCGGGGTTCGAGAGCGTCGAGCGCAGGTCGGCAGTGATCGCCGTCAGCTCCGAAGGGGATGCCTGCCGGGAGGCATTCGCCTGTAGCTCGGTGAAGGACTCCTCGACCTGCGTGTGTGCGAGGGGACCGAACGTCGGGGCGAGTTCTCCCTCGTAGCGCTCGCTGGCTTGCACGATGAACCCGCGGGCGTCCCAGTACTCCCGATAACCCTCGCGGCTCGCAACGGCCCCTGACTCGTTTATGCCCGCGGCGTACTCCCCTTCGATCCGATCGAGTACGGCCACGGTCACGTCGGCGTCGAAGTCCTCGCTCTCGCGGTACTCGCTCGGAACCGCGTCTTCGAGCGCCCGATCGAGCAGCGGAAAGACCTCTTCGCGGACGTAGCGCTCGTAGGCCGTCGGCGAGAGCGACGTCGCTTTCGAGTCGAGCGACGCTAGTTTCGTTTCGAGTTCGCCGGCGAGCGACTCGTTCGCGCTCGCGATCGCGGGTTGGAGCGGCCCCCTCGGGCTGCTCGCGTTCCAGTAGTCGGTGTAGGCGTGATCGGCATGGAACTGTACCTCCTCAGGCTGGTAGTTGCCCGCCAGCCGGATCGAGGCCCGTAGGTGGCCTTTGACCTCATCGACGTTGCGAGCGAACAGCACCGCTTCCTCCCGGCTGTCGATCTCTCCGTTCAGTTGTACGTCCGTTTCCGTCTGCTCGGCCGCCGACGCTACGGCGGGGCCGACCGCCGCCGCGACCACCATGGCCGTGACGACGAACGCGATCGATGTCCTGTGTGGCATACGAACCGGTTATTTTTGGCCAGCCTAAAATAGGTTTCCCCTGTACCGATCGCTCGACGGCCGGCCGACTGGCACACCGACGGCTAGCCGGTCGAGAGGGGAGAACCGGAACGTGATCGTAAGCGCCGCGACTGGCCGATGGAGCGTGACCGACGGAGCAACGATCGAACTAGTCGTCGGCTGCCGCGCGGGCCTCGGGGACGGTTCCGGGAGCGAGCGCGTCGAGACAGGCGAGCCAGTCGTACATGTGCTCGCCGACGAAGGCAAGGAAATCACCGTTCTCGTACTCGCTATAATCGCTATGAACCAGCGCGGCCGCGATGGCTTCGAAGACCTCGCCGTAGGAGTCGGCGTCAGTGCCCGCACCGTCGGCGATCTCCCAGACGTGTTCGTTGAGTTCGAGCGCGGGAACCTCGTTGTTGAGATCCGAAAAGGTAGAGCGGGAGGCTTTGTTGTGGACACAGAGCGGGTAGCCATTGAAGATGTCCTTCCCGAGAACGTCACAGGCCCGTTTGAGGAAGACGCCGCTCCAGATGTCGTCGAAGCGGCCGACTTCCCAGGGGTTGTCGTCCATCGGGAGCTGGTAGAACGCGGGGATCACCTCGCGCTCGAAGGCGAGGTTCATCGAACAGACCGTGAGATAGCTCCCCCGGGCGGCGAGGAAGTCGCCATCGTAGTGCTCGGCGTCCAGGCGGGTCTGGGCCTGACCCTTCAGGTCGCCGTCGAGCAGGATGCGAACCGCGTCGAGATCGGGAACGTTCGTCCAGAGCCCTTGGGAAGCGACGACGTCGTTGGTCTCTCGGATGCCACGCTCGATGTCCTCGTCCATCGCCGAGTAGGGATAGCCCCGCGGGTAGAGCCCGTGCTCGTCGAAGGTCTGATAGAGCACGTTCGTCCACTGCTCGGAGGAGCCGATCTCCTCTAACTCGCCGTCGTACTGGAGGTTCGCGAAGTGGCGGCCGAAGAAGTCGAACCCCTCGTGTGGGAGGGTATCGTCGTCGATGAAGAAGCCGTAGTCGAACTGGGGGTTCGCCCACATATACAGCAGTCCGAAGCTCGTCTCGGCGTGGCTCGCATCGGGGATCACGTGGGAGAACTCGCCGATGTCCTGCTCGTCGTACCACTGCTCGCGTCGGGTGCCGTCGAAAACCGCCCCCGAGACGCCCTCCTCGTCGAGCATTGCGGCCATGGCCTCGGTTTCACAGAAGTCCTCGGTCACTAAGAGGACGAACAGCCGGTCGAGGTCGAAGCCGTGCTCGCGGGCGTTCGCGAAGTACGAACGCATGCACTCGAACTCGCGGATCGTGGGGACGATAACACAGGTATCGGGCGTCATTCCGTATGCTCGGGCTGTAGAGCAACTGGAAAGTAGTTGTCGCTTTCGACCGGCCTAAAGTCGTTCCGGCCGACTCTCCTCCGAGCGCCGGAACAGGGCAGTTCTCGGCGGTTTCGGGGAACGGCCGATGCCGACGAGTGGTACTCGAAACCGAAATCGAGTAACGGCATTGCTATCATGATATCTATATTAAGAAAATTACTATATGCGTCGTTCCGGATGGGGAAGACAGGGACGGGGGCTAAGGCTGGCTGTAGCCGCCCGAGGGCCTCCGGCCGGGACCACAATGGTACTACGAAAAACGCTCGAAGGGCAGACCTGCCTCGTAACGGGGGCCTCGCGGGGGATCGGACGGGGAATCGCGATCGAACTGGCGAACGTCGACGCGGACGTCGTCGTTAACTACCGCAGCTCCGAGGCTGCGGCCCACGAGGTCGTCGAGGAAATCGAGGACATGGGCCAGCAGGCCATGGCCGCTCAGTGTGACGTCTCCGAGTACGAGGAGGTAGAGGGAATGGTCGAAGACGTCCACGATTCGATGGGCGAGGTCGACGTCCTGGTCAACAACGCCGGGATGAACATCGACAAGGTGTTCAAGAAACTCACCCCTGAGGACTGGCAGCGAGTGCTCGACGTGAACCTCACTGGGACGTTCAACTGCACACACTGTCTGTACGACGACATCTTGGAGGCCGAACACGGCCGGCTGATCAACATCTCCTCGGTCGTCGGCCAGCAGGGCAATTACGGCCAGGCGAACTACGCGACGACCAAATCGGGGCTGTTCGGCTTCACCCGGACAGTGGCCTTAGAGATGGCGAGTAGCGGCTCGACCGCGAACTGTGTCGCCCCGGGGTTCGTCGAGACCGACATGCTGGAGGGGGTGCCCGACCGGGTCAGAGAGCAGATCTTAGAGCGCATCCCGCTGGATCGCTTCGCCGAGGTCGAGGACGTCTCGGGGATCGTCCGCTTCGTCGCCAGCCCCGAGTCGAGTTACATGACCGGCCAGATCGTAGCGGTCAACGGCGGCATGGAGTGGTAGAGGCTCGAAACCGCTCGGAAACACGCTATCGAGGTGCACCGGCGGTCGGTCGATCACAAGGAGTGCTCCGAGCTGGCTCAGTTCTCGCGGCCGTATCGGTAGGCGACGAAGAGGACGACCGCGAGGCCGACGAGGATGAGCATATACGACCCGGCGGCGGTCAGAGCCTGAATCTCGGTGTCGTAGTCGCCGGTCTGAAAGAGGATCGCCTTCCGAATCATTGCGATCATGCCCGCGTAGATCGCGGTGGTGACGACCGAGACCTCGTCTTCCTCGCGGCTGTAGGCGACGACCGTCTGGTAGAGTTCGACGATAACGAACAGGAGGAGAAAGGGATCGAGCAGGCCGATGATTGCCTGTGGACGGGTGATCCGCCCCGAGACTGCGAGTTCGCCGATCCGGATCGCTATGTCGATGACACCGACCGCGAACAGACCCACCAGGAGGTACGCAGCGGCGACCTCCGTTCCTCGGACGATCCGTCCCGAGAGGTCGATCAGGCGATCGGCCGAAAGCGAATCGTCGAACGCCACGGCCGGGAAAGGAGTGCCGGTCGGAAAACTCGCCCGTTTCCCCTCACACAGTTCCGAGAACTCCACACGTAATGCATATACGATCGAGTACGACGGGTATACATGCTCAAACTCGCAACCGGCATCGACCGCGACCCGGACGGAGTGGTCCTTCCCCGATACCGAGGCGACGACAGCGACGCCTGCCGATGTCGGATTCGACGTCGTGTCGACTCGGGGAGCGGACGACGAACTCGGCGGGTCGTTCCCGCTGATCCTGGCACAGCGCGGCGTCGAGTGAGCGACGACGGGGCTAAAGGAAGGGATAGCGTAAGAGACGCTCTCGAAACTGGAAGGACGAACGAGGATCGAAAGACGGGTTCGACTACGGCCGCGAGAACTCGATCGCCGCGCCCTGCCCGAAGCCGACACACTCGGTCGCGATCCCCCGATCGGCGTCGCGTTTTGCTATCTCGTGGATCAGGGTCACGGGGAGGCGCGCGCCGGTCGCGCCGAGGGGATGGCCGATCGCGATCGCGCCGCCATTGACATTATAGATCTCCTCGTCG